>JBDGPY010000031.1:0-16043 GCA_042219425.1 Haloarcula sp.
GCCACTACACGCGGCTCTCCCAGATGAACTACGGCGTCGAGAGCGGGCCGTTCCCACTGGGGTCGTGTACGATGAAGTACAACCCCTCGTTTACCGAGGATGTGGCCGCGCGACCGGACGCTGCAATGCATCCGGACCGGCCTGATTCGACGGTCCAGGGGACGCTCGAACTGTGTCACCAGCTACAGGACTACCTGGGACGCATCGGTGGGATGGACGCGGTGACCCTGCAACCGCCGGCCGGCGCGGCCGGTGAGTTCACCGGAATTCGCATCGCGAAGGCCTACCACGAACACAACGGCGACGACCGCTCAGAGGTCGTCATCCCGGACTCGGCCCACGGCACGAACTTCGCAACGGCAGCGATGGCTGGCTACGAGGTTGTCGAACTGCCCAGCGGCGACGACGGTCGCGTCAATATCGAGGCGCTAGAGGCCGCTGTCGGCGACGACACCGCCGCGCTCATGCTCACGAACCCGAACACGCTGGGGCTGTTCGAGCGTGACATCGAACAGATTGCCGACATCGTCCACGACGCCGGCGGCCTGCTGTACTACGATGGCGCGAACCTCAACGCCCTACTTGGCCGGGCCCGCCCCGGAGACATGGGCTTTGACGTGATGCACTACAACGTCCACAAGACGTTTGCAACGCCACACGGGGGCGGCGGCCCCGGCGCTGGCCCAGTCGGCGTCTCCGAGGAACTGGCCAAGTTTCTCCCGAACCCACACGTCAGGGAGCGCGACGGCAGCTACGAACACTACGAGCCGACGAACTCTATCGGGAAGGTACACGGCTTCTGCGGAAACTGGCCGGTGCTAGTCAAGACCTTCGCCTACATCGCCAGGCTCGGCGATGCGGGGCTCCGTGACGCCAGCGCAAAGGCCGTCCTGAACGCGAACTACCTCGCCGAGCAGATTGAGTACGACGTTCCGTTCGGCCCGTTCCACCACGAGTTCGTCGCCAGCGCGGGCGATCAGGATGCCGCCGACGCGGCCAAGCGGATGCTGGACTACGGCGTCCATCCGCCGACGACGAAGTGGCCCGAGATCGTCGACGAGGCCCTGATGACCGAGCCGACAGAGGCTGAGACCAAGCGCTCGCTTGACCAGCTCGCGGCCGCGTTCAACGCCGTTGCCGACGATTCGGACGCGGAGCTTGCCGACGCGCCGAGCCGTCCGGCAGCAAAGCGCATCGATCAGGTCTCCGCTGCCCGGGACCCGCAACTCTCCTGGCAAGCGTTCGACAGCTCGTAGTCAGCTGGTTTCGATATTTGACATCTATTCTGAGCGTATATACCAAACCGTTGTATAGCAGTTGTATCTCGATCTATGGCTGACATGCCTCTCCTGTTGTACGCGGGTTCCGGTGACGCGGACGCGGTCCCGATCGAAGTGCCGGGCGAAGTCACGTCAGCTGAGTGAGCGCGCACGCGAGATGGAACAGGTCTGTTCGCCGCGACCAGTGCGGCACGGATCCGGTCGACGTGCCCGCGGTCGTCTCAGAGATTGCCGAGTCATATCGCGACGGGTTCCACGGACAACTTGAGATATCCGTTCCGGACGAGGCGGCCGGACAGGTGACGGGCGACGAACCGATTACGAAGCTGCGTCACGGCACCGGACTGGGTCTGTGGCTTGTCGTCTGGGTGACGGAGACGTACGGCGGGACCGTCGACTTTTCCAGTGGGCCCCGCGGCGGCGCGGTGGTCACAGTCGAACTGCCCCGGATCGACAGTTAGATCTTTTCACGGATCCGGTCGGCGAGGACGCTGTACTGCTCTGTTCCGGTCCCCTTCTGGACGACGTCGGTGACGCCGTGTTCCATGGCGGTGTCGATGACATCATCGCGTTCCCGGGCGGTAAACAGCAGGAACGGGACGGTCTTGCCGCGGTCTCGAATGGCGCCACATAGCTCGACGCCGTCCAGTCTTGGCATCTTGTAGTCGCTGACAACCGCATCGAAGTCGCCGTCGGCCACCAGTTCGAGGGCCCTTTCCGGATCGGTTTCGCTCGTGATCTCGAACCCGTCTTCCTGCCCCAGAAACGTGCCGACAATCTCCAGAACGTCTGAATCCTCATCAACCAGTAGCACCTCGATACTCATTACTTCTAGGTGGGTGGTACCCGGATAAAAACTCTCGGTCACCGAATCGCGGTCAGGTCAACGACGACTGACTTGTTGACAGTAATCCACGTCGATAGCTTGGCGCCGTCGTCCAGCCCTCGTGGTGAGACGGTACAGCGGTCCGGTTCGTCAGTGTACTCAACCACAGTCATCGACAGCTCTGGGGGTTCCCGCGCGTTGGTGGGTTCTGGGTCCGCCACGCCGTCCGGGTCAAGGCTCATCGGTGTCTGTGGACTCTCCGGTAGAACCTAAAACAGCTGCTAAGAGGTCTCTATACCGCTACAGAGAACTATGCTGCCTGACCGGTGTCGACTTCGCTGTCGATGCGAACGAACCCGTAGTCACACTCCGGGCAGTCCCACTTGACTTTGGTCCCCAGATGCATCGCTGTGCTCGCGACTTTCCAGAAATCGCGGTACTCTTCGCATTCGGGACAATAGTGTTCGAGTTCGAGGCCCATGCCTGGAAGTTCTGCAGGGGGACAGTTGAATTTCCCGGTTCCGCCCGGCGCTGTCGAAGCACGCAAGCCCCTCTGGCCCGAGATACCGCTATGACACCGTCAGCGTACGATCCCACCCATCCGACTGAACTGGCTGTCGACGCCGCGGCCCTGCCACCGTCGGACACGGAGACGGCGACGTTCGGCATGGGCTGCTTCTGGGGGCCGGACGCCCAGTTCGGTGCGCTGGAGGGCGTCGTCAGGACGCGCGTCGGCTACGCCGGAGGGACCGAACCCGACCCCAGCTACTACTCGCTGGGCGACCACACCGAGGTCGTCCAGATTGAGTACGATCCCGACGTGGTGAGCTACGCGGAGCTGCTGGACGTGTTCTGGGCAAACCACGACCCGCTGTCGGCTCCGCGAAAGCGACAGTACCGGGGCGTCGTGCTGGCTCACGACGACGACCAGCGCGAGGCTGCCCGGCGGACGCGCGACAACCTCGAATCCCGAACCGGACAGTCCGTCGAGACGGCCATCGAAGCCCTCGACCGGTTCTATCTCGCGGAGGTCTATCACCAGAAGTACGAACTCCGGTCGACGCCGGTCGTCGCCGACGAACTCGAAGACCTCTACGGCGACCGGTTCGTCGATTCGACGGTCGCCGCCCGCCTCAACGGCTTCGTCGCCGGCCACGGTGACGACGGCCAGCGCGAAGCGCTGTTTGCCGACCTGGACCTCTCGCCGGCCGCGCTCTCGGAGGTCCGGCGTCGGCTCTGAGATGGGCAAGGACGCGCTCCCCAACGATTCGCCCCCGGATATAAGACCGTGGCAGTGCCATTTTTGAGTATGACCATCTACACCGGTCGTGGCGACCAGGGCCAGACCGATCTCCGAAATATGGAGCGGGTGTCGAAAGACAGCCGTCGCATTGAGGCTTACGGGACTGTCGACGAGGTGAACGCGTTGATTGGCGTCGTCAGGCCGACCGGCCACGACGACATCGACGAGAAGCTCCGCGTCATCCAGAACCACCTCCACATCGTCCAGGCCGATTTTGCGAACCCCGACCCCGACGAGGACGACCCGCAGATACAGGAGGCACACGTCGAGACGCTGGAGGACCTCATCGACGAGGCCGACGCGGAGCTGGACCCGCTTGAGTCGTTCATCCTCCCCTCCGGGTCAGAGCCCGGGGCGAAGCTCCACCACGCACGTGCGGTCTGTCGCCGCGCCGAGCGCCGGTGTGTGTCTTTCGCCGCCGAGGAAGCCAGCGTCAACGAGACGGCGATTATCTACCTGAACCGGCTCTCCGATGCCCTGTTCACCCTCGCCAGGCTCGTCAACAAGCGTGAGGGGATCCGCGAGGAGAACCCTGAGTACTGACGCCACCGTCGCCTCGACGGGTCGCTGTGCTGTTTCTCCCAGCGACTCACACGCCTGTCGGCGATGGCGGTTCGCAATAGCAAAGTGACCGGCCCGGAAGGGTGAGGTATGAAAGCGACCGCGAAGGCCCATCCGATCCAGGGGTTGGTCAAGTATCACGGGATGCGCGACGAGGAACTTCGACTGCCGTACCACGACAGTATCTCAGTCTGTACCGCGCCGAGCCACTCGAAGACGACAGCCGCCTTCGAACCGGGCCGCGAAGAGGACGTGTACGTCATCGACGGCGAGGAGGTCACCGGTCGCGGGGCCGAACGCATCGACGCCGTCGTCGAACACGTCCGCGATCTGGCGGGCATCGACCACGGCGTTCGCTTCGAATCAGCCAACGACTTCCCGACGAACATCGGCTTTGGCTCCTCCTCGTCAGGCTTCGCCGCGGCGGCGATGGCGCTTGTCGAGGCCGCCGGGCTGGACATGACTCGCCCCGAGATCTCCACTGTCGCGCGCCGTGGGTCCTCATCGGCCGCCCGCGCTGTGACGGGCGCGTTCTCCCATCTTCGGACGGGAATGAACGACAAGGACTGCCGCAGCGAGCGCATCGAGACCGATCTCGAAGAGGATCTGCGCATCGTCGCCGGGATGGTCCCTTCATACAAGGAGACGGAGGAGGCCCACAAGGAGGCCGCAGAGAGCCACATGTTTGAGTCGCGGATGGCTCACATCCACGGCCAGATCTCCGACATGCGCGACGCACTGTACGAGGGTGATTTCGACGCTGCCTTCGACCTCGCTGAGAAGGACTCGCTCTCGCTTGCCGCGGCGACGATGACAGGCCCTGCCGGCTGGGTGTACTGGCAACCGCGCACCATCGAGATTTTCAATGCCGTCCGGAACCTCCGAAAGTCGGAGGACGTGCCGGTGTACTTCTCCGTCGACACCGGCGCGAGCGTCTATATCAACACGACCGATGAGTACGTCGACCGCGTCGAGGCGACGGTCGCCGACTGCGGTGTCGACACCCGCGTCTGGGAGGTCGGCGGTCCCGCTCGCGTCCTTGACGAGGACGAGGCGCTGTTCTGAGTCAGTCGTCCGGCCGTCGCAGGCGTATTTCGACTGTGGTTCCCCCGAAACGGCTCTCCACGACCGAGATCGATCCGTCGGACTCGCTGACTATCCACTGGGTGAGCCACAGTCCTGTTCCCCTGCTGTGAGAGAGTTGTGTCTCCGTCCCAGTCGTCAGGACTGTCTGCTCTGTCTCCGGGAGCCCCGGACCGCTATCGGCCACTCGGATGAGGACTTGGTCACGCTCCCGGACCGCACTGTCCTGATACGCATCTAACAGTACCGCTCGCGTCTCTGTGTGTCCCGCTTCCGCGAGCGACTGGAACAGTTCCCCAACGAGTAGCTCAGCGCCGTCGTCTATTTTAGGGCTGCCTAGAGGTTCGAATACATGAGTATAACTGGTACGATGGGTGCCTGTGGGATCGATTCGGCGGAGACAGGCCTATGAGCGTCCGGTCCAAACCGATCAGCATGCGTATCGCCGTTCTCGGTGCTGGCTACGCCGGCCTGACGCTCGCTCGGACGCTCGAACGGACCCTCCCCGAAGCGGTAGAACTCGTCGTTGTCAACGAGCAGGGCACCCACCTCGTCCAGCACGAACTTCATCGGGTCGTCCGTCAGCCGTCCCTGGCCGCGGAGATCACTGTGGATCTCGAATCGGTACTTGATTGCGAGATCCGGCAGGCGACGGTCACGGACGTTGACCCCGACAAGGGGACAGCAATACTTGCTGGCTCGGAGACGCTGTCCTACGACGTGGGTGCGGTGTGTCTCGGTGCACGGACGGCGTACTACGGCCTCCCGGGCGTGCGCGAGCACGCGACGCCGCTGAAGCGCCTCGACGACGCCCACGAGATACGCGAGCGATTCCTCGAACTCGGCGACGGCGACCGCGTAGTCATCGGCGGTGCGGGCCTTTCAGGTGTCCAGATCGCCGGGGAGCTGGCCGAGATGCGCGATGCAGACATCGAGGTGCTGTTGCTTGAACAGGAGCCCGCTGTGGTCCCGTCGTTCCCAGCATCATTCCAGACGGCGGTTCACGACGCGCTGGTCGATGTTGGCGTGACCGTCCGCACCGAGACAGGTGTCGCCGGGGGCGATGCCGGGTCGGTCACGCTCGACGACGGCTCCGAGCTAGGGGCGGACCAGTTCATCTGGACCGGCGGTATCGAGGGGTCGCCGGCGCTTGATGCTGACCGCCCTGTCGTCCGGGCAGACCTCCGACTTGGCGAATCAACGTTCGCCGTCGGCGACGCCGCCCGCGTTGTCGACAGCGACGGCACGGCTGTGCCGGCGAGCGCGTCGGCGGCCATCCGCGAGGCCCGCGTCGCCGCTGACAACATCCAGTCACTCGTCGACCACAGACGAGCGGGAGACGATTCGTTCCAGCCGCGGCTCGCTCAGTATCAGTTCAACGTACCTGGGTGGCTCGTCTCGGTCGGCGATGACGCTGTGGCGAAGGTCGGACCCTCTATCGTCACCGGGCGGGCCGCACTGGCGCTCAAGACGACCATTGGCGCAGGCTATCTGGGAACCGTCGGAGCCATCGAAAATGCGGTTGATCTCGTCAGGGAGGAGCTGGAACTCGACGATGGGGATGTGGCAGGCCAGTAACGACGCCACGAGGACGGCGGGACCGCATGTCAGTCTTCGTCGTCTGCGATCGCGTTCCCGAGCACGTCGTCAGGCTCGACCCAGATAACGAACTCGTCTTCGCTGTCGCGGTCGACTACACCGTTGATATACTCGCCGTCCACCGGCGCGGTGTTTACGTCGGACTCGGCCACGGGGACAACCTGTCGGACCTCGTCGACGACCCAGCCCATCGCACCCTGTTCCTCGAACACGTCTGGATCGAAGACGACGATGAGTGTCTGGGACCCGTCGGTGTCGATGTCCATCATCTCTTTCGGATCGAGAATCGTCGTAATCTGACCCCGCAGATCGACGACGCCCTCGACGTACTCGTCGGTGTTGGGGACGCGAGTGACCGTCTCGCGTTTGACAATCTCCTCGACGTAGCTGATGTCGATGCAGTAGTACTCCTCGCCCAGAGCGAACTCGAGGACACGAACCCTCTCTTCGGTCTGCGTGCTCTCGGAACTGTCTATCGTAGCGGCGCGCGCGCCACCCTCAGTAGTGGCAGGGGCGCTCGAATCCATGGCCTCCTCGATGAGCTCTTGATCTGGCAGCTCGACACCGCTCGGTCCCTGCATCGGGTTGGTCGACACTGAGAGGTCGTCAGTTGGCTGGTCAGCCACGGCGGTGTCGCCGGTTTCACCCGCCAGCTGGGCGGAGGCCTCGGCCGCTCGCTGTGCGGCAGCCATTGGATCGGCGTCGTCGGTAGCGGCGGTCGTGTCCTCACCAGCAGTTTCGCCGGACGACTGGCCCGCGCCGGTCGACTCGCCAGCGGCATCGCCGCTGTCAGTGTCGGCATCGCTGCTCTGTTCCGCAACCGACGAGTCGTCTTCGTCGTCGGCGGTTTCGGCCTTGTTCCCCTCGCGCATCCGGCGGATGCGTTCCGCCCTGTCCATGCGTTCGTCGTCACTCATGCTGGTACCTCTGTGTCAGTAAAGCCGAACTGTTCGTCCAGTTCCGCAGCGATATCCTCAAAGACAGTCGCCATGTCGCACGATTCCTCGGTCGCGAAGATCGATTGGCCAGCACTGAAGGCGCGCTGGAGCGCGACCCGCTTACGGACCTCCCAGACCGGGCTGTCCGGGAACGCCATATTGAACCATTCGAGCATCGTCTCGTCCTCGGACGTCGTCTCGACGCGGTTGGCGACGACCCCGAGCGTCCGAATCGATGCATCGGTCTGGCGCTCCATCGCGGCCATCTGGTCCATCAGAAGCTCGATTGCTCGCTCGGAGGTCGCTTCCGTTAGCGCGGGAATGAGGACGTTCTGTGCGGCGTACATGCCGGTGTCGGTCAGCTTCCCGTAGAAGGGTGGGCAGTCGATGATGACGTAGTCGTACTCGCGGTCGAGCGTCGAGAGTGCCAGATCGAGCGTACCGAGGGCGTGTGTCCCTGTGACCATCTCCGGCGTGACGTTGATAGCGAACGAGGCCAGCGCGGCCTGATCGATATCCCCGCCCCGGGCGTTGACCCGCGCGATGAGGTCAGCGATTGTCAGCTCGTGTTCGGCCTGGAGCATGTCGATGCTTGACGGGACCACGTCCATCTCCTCGCCCTCGCAGATGAGGTCAGCCAGCACTGACGGGTCGCCGGTCAGCGCGTCGAACAGCGTCGGTGGGTCCGCGTCGTACTCGTCGACGAACCCGATCCCCTCCGTGGCGTTCCCCTGTGGGTCGAGGTCGATAAAGAGGACATCCCGACCACGGTCGTTCAGTGCACCGGCTACGTTGATAGCAACTGTCGTCTTTCCGGTCCCGCCTTTCGCGTTGGTCACGCAGAAGCGCGCCGGACCGGTTTCTGATTGCCGGCTCATCGTCGAAGTACCCACAGGTCGAGGCCGAGCCACTATAAAAATACGGTCCCGATTATCAACGTCGTAACTCGGAGACAGAGGAGACGCTTTACCGAATCGCCCGTGAGAAGGTGCAAGACGGTCGTCAGACGGTGTGCAAGATTTATGACCGTGTGGATTGAAAGACCAGTATCATGACTATCAATCCACGTGACTACGACCTCGATGAGTTACGGAAGATGGCCCGCCAGCGCGAGTCCCACGAAAACGGGGTGAGCGACGACGACATGCCGAACCCGACTGACCTCGATATCGGCTTCGACGAGGCCGACGAGGAGGTCCTCGCGGGGAGTTCCTTCCGCTCCGGCCTGTACCGCGAACTGCTCCCGTTCCTCAGCGGGGAGAGCCAGAAGAAACCCTATCTCGAAACACTACCCGAAACTTACGCCGCGGAGTTCGTTATCTTCGAATGGCTAGAGTTCCTCCTGATGCACTCCGGCTATCAGGGCGCTGATGAGGCGCTTGACTACTACGAATCAATCAACTGGATAACTGAGGCCGTCCAGAACGATCTCTCGGATTACCTGCTTGGCATCGACGAGTCCGCCACGAACGACGACAACGACCTGAGTGTCGACGATCATATGTTGAGTCTGGTGTATATCGCGAAGCTGACCGCGATGACATGAGTCGCTATCAACCTTGATTTTTGAGGAGAGGATATATACCGACTGGTCCAGAAAAACGACCGTGTATGAGTGACGACGATGCGGACGGCACTAATGGGTCCAAGTCGGACACTGCAGCGTCTTCGGGTAGCGCTACGGCTGTTCCAGTTGGGGTCAAACTCGGGAGCACTCGAACCGTTATTGCGCTACCAGATGAACACGGGACGAAGAACCGTATTATAAAGACACTTACGTGTATGGCGACGTACGAGGACGCCCTCACCGGCGAGGAGAAGGTCCTCTACGGTGAGGAAGCAGCCCGAGAGTATCCGGATCGTGTCGAGTACATGCTCCGTTCGGGCCTGCCCGAAGACGCGAACCGGGCAGAAATGACCGAGACGTTCTTCGAGGCGATAATCGAAGCGAACGACATTCCAGAGAACAGCGGCGTCGTGTACGCTATCCCGACCATCGACAACCAGACCGGGCTGGAGAACCTCCGTGGCGTCATCGAGAACTCTTCTGTCGGGCGCGAACTCGTCGAGAGCTATCCGGAATCGCTGTGTGGCTCTATCCCGGCGTTCGGTGATGGTCTCGAAGCCATTGACGAGATTTTCGTCGCTGTCAACATGGGATCGACGAACCTCGAAGCCTCCGCCTACCGGCGCGGGGAACAGCTCTCGCCGTTCACGACGGGCGCGGTGACAGGTAACGAGGTCGACCGGATGATCGCGAGCTACGTCGAGGAGGAGACGCAAGGCCGGGTCAACATCGACACCCAAACTGCCCGCGAGTACAAGGAAGCACACGCCGACTTCGTCGATTTCGAGCCGTTTACCGACATCATCCAGCAGCCCGGCGGGGGCTCACACGAGTTCACTATCGAGCGCTCGGTGATGGACGCACTCGATGAATACCTTGACGACGCCGTCGACGAGTTGGCGAACACGTTCCTCCCGGAACTGGCCAACGACTACATGAAGGTGTACCAGCTAGCGCTTGATCGTCCCATCGTCATTACCGGTGGAATGGCCTGTATCCCCGGAATCGTCGAGGAGTTCGAGGAGCGACTCAGCGCAGAACTGAACCGCGAAATCGAGGTCATTGCCGCCGACGAACCGGACGTTGCACCGACGGTCGGTGCCCAGCGGATCGCCGAGCGGCTCGTTGAGAACAGCTAGTTCTGCCAGCAGTTCAACCACCGCTAGATTCTGGACCGGCCAAGACAGGTGGCGGAATCGCCCGCTTCTGATACGACCGGCTGTACCAGCTCGAACGACGTCGTGTCCGAACGTACAGCCGGCAGTATGAGAAGTGCGGCCACCGAGACGGACACGAGGCAGACTGCCGGTAACAGAGACCTGACACCTGAATCCTGGTCAGACGGTAGTCTATCGTCCGGAGGACAGGAGAACCGCCTCGAACCGCTGTAGACTGTCCGAGTTGCTCGGAGTCCGAGAGCGCGAGCGAGTTGGCTGTGTGGCACACACATGTGACACATTTCCACAAATCAGGCGTTTCAGGCCGTCTATTCGGCTGTGCGACAATAATTGGGTAACGTTTATATTCTTTAATCACGCATATAGACCTATAATGAATTGCACCACCTGTGGGACACGGATGACATATAATGACCAGACGACGAAGCTCACCGAATTCGTCTGTCCCAATTGCCACGAGACTGTCATCGACTGGAAGTCCCAGGCCCGCAACGCCCGCGTCCACTAACTGTCGGCTCTGCGGTGTACGAGTCGCTGCCTCTGTTTTCGGTAACTATCCCGTGAAGACGCTGCCTCGTCTCTTTCAGCGATAGCATCCGATCAATGGGCAAAGCCGATCAGATTCGCGCAGAAACAGTTGCCGAATGTTTTTATATATGAAGTTACGAACGGTCCTCAATGACAAAGCCGCTACGTACCGGCTGCCTATACGCCGACTCCTGTACCGACGAGCAGGAGGCAGCGTACGACTGGTGCAGCGAGACAGCCGGTGACGCCGAGCGATGTTCACTCTCCGCGGTCGACCCGACCGACTACGATGTCCTCTGGTGGCATCGGGACGAACTGCTCAACGAGCGAGTCCTGCACAACGTCGTGCCGGCACTGGCCGCGTATGTCCGCGACGGCGGGTCGTTACTGCTGACGCTCAGCGCTATGGCGGCCGTCGAGCCGCTAGGGTTCGATTCGGTCGCGCCCGACGCGGTCGGCTGGGAAGAGATTCCGGAGCCAACCGGCCACCTCTGGCAGTCCCTGTACGCTGATCACCCGATCCACGCGAACTACGACACTCGTCGCGTTCACACGCGGGGAGCTGGCGTGACCATCCCGTACGCGCGGTACGAATCGGTTGTCCCCGAATCAGGCGACGTACTAGCGAGCACAGTTCGGGGCGACACCGACGTTGTCACGCAGATGGCGACTGTCTCCTGGGAGCCCGGCAACGGGCAGGTACTGGGAATCGGGTCGGCAGTGGCGTTCGCCCAGCCGACACACGACGTGTGCCAGGGGAACCGAGAGACGCTGATCGAAAACGCACTGCGGTATCTGGCGACGGACGACCAGTATCCATTGACCGGTCGCCCGAAGGACGTCGAGACGTTCGGGCAGTTACGCGAGCGACTCGTCGACGACCCACACCGACCGACGTATCACGTGACGCCCCCGGCGAACTGGCTTAACGACCCGAACGGGCTCATCCACTGGAACGGTCGCTATCACCTGTTTTACCAGTACAACCCCGTGGGGCCGTTTCACAACACTATTCACTGGGGTCACGCCGTCAGCGATGACCTCGTCCACTGGACGGACCGACCGGTAGCACTCTCACCGTCACCTGACGGGCCGGACCGGGACGGCTGCTGGTCCGGCTGTGCGGTCGACAACGACGGCGTCCCGACCGTGCTGTACACGGGCGGTCGCGACAAGTCTCAGCTTCCCTGCATTGCCACCGCCGAGGACGACGAACTCACGTCGTGGGTCAAAGACCCCGACAACCCAATTATCGAAGAGCTACCGGCCGAACCGGAGGTACTCCGGACTGAGGACTGGGAAGGCGAGTTCCGGGACCACTGCGTCTGGCGCGAGGACGGAACCTGGTACCAGCTCATCGGGGCCGGAATGGAAGAGGGTGGCGGGGCAGCGCTGCTGTATGAATCGTCGGATCTCCGAGACTGGGTGTATCAGGGCCCCATCCTTGTCGGCGACCGCGACACTGCCGGGACCGTCTGGGAGTGTCCCGAACTGCTCGATTTCGGCGACCGACAGCTCCTGCACGTCTCGAACTACGAGAACGTGGTCTACTTCCTCGGTACCTACGACGACGGCGAGTTCGACGTCGACCGACGTGATAAGCTCGACCACGGCGACTTCTACGCCCCCCAGTCGATGTGGACTGACGACGGCCGCATCCTGACCTGGGGGTGGCTCCCGGAGGCCAGGGACGTGAGTGGGCAGTGGGATGCCGGCTGGTCTGGCACGATGTCGCTGCCCAGGGAGCTGTCCCTTGCCGACGACGGTGGCCTACGCCAGCGACCAGCCCCTGAGCTCACGGAGCTACGAGGCGACAACACCAGCTATGACGTGGTGGATCTTGGTCCCGACGACACCAGGCAGTTGCCCGTCGAAAGTCGGTCCTTCGAGCTCCGCGCCACAGTCCGTCTGGAGGACGCCGAGGCCGTCGAGCTGTCCGTTCTCGAATCGCCGGACGGCGAGGAGCGAACGCCGATCCGGTACACCTGCGAGAGCGAGATTGCTATCGACCGGTCGGCATCGAGCACCGACCCACGGGTAACCAGCGATACCCAGACCATGCAGGTCCGGCCGTACGACTCGCCGCTGTCACTACGTGTCTTCGTCGATGGCTCTGTCGTCGAGGTGTTCGCCAACGAACGGCACTGCCTGACGAGTCGCGTCTATCCGACCCGCGACGACGCAACCGGCGTCTCGCTGGCCGCCGACGGCGGTCACGCGACTATCGCATCGCTTGATATCTGGGAACTGGGACAGGCGTGGTAAGCGGTCCCCGAACTATCGCTTCCAAACGAGGGTTGCAGTGTCCGCTACTGTGACTCGGTTTCGGTCCGTGTGCCGTAACTCTCGCCGCCAGTGTCACGCTTCCCGCGCCGAATCAACTCTCTCTCCGTCGGCGGAAGCGTCTCTCCCGCCAGCGGAATGTGCCAGTGCCCGAGCGTGCCGATGATATCCGTCTGGCTCCCTGCAACATCGAGTCGGAGCGTCGGGCCGAGCGACCCGCCGAACCGGCGCATCTGCTCGGACTCGGGTAGCTGTCCAATTTCGTCTAGCGTCTCGCCATCGAAGTCGTAGTAATTGAAGAAGCTCTGGACCAGCACCTCGTCGTCGTGGGGGAACGCCATCCAGGAGTAGGACTGGAACGGGGCGTTGTCCGGGTTCGTGGCGACGAGCCCTGACTCGTTCAGCGGGGCGTAGTCGCCCCGGAACTCCTCGGCGACGAACCCGTACAGCGCGTCGAAGCCGTCCAGACCCGGCGCGAACGTATGGTGGTGGCTGGAGATGAACAGGTAGTACAGGCCATCCCAGTAGACGACGTGGGGCCGTTCAAGCTCCTGATTGACGCCGACTGCATCGAGAAGCGGGTCTTCGAGTTCCCACTCCAGCGGGTCGCCCGCTGGCGAACGCGCGACGCCAACGCTTCCATTGAACTCCTGGAGCGCACTGTCCCCGTCACAGACGTCGCTCTCTTCCGGAACTGGCGTGTTGGCTTCGAACAGCAACCACGTCTCGCCTGTCTCCGGGTCCTCGAAGAACCACGGGTCGCGGAAGGTGTATATCATCCCGCGGGACTGATCTTCTCGCTCATAGCGGTCGCCGTCGGGCTGGAGCAGTTCGTGGTGCGTCCACGGACCAGACAGTTCGACCCCGTCGGTTGTGTCAATGCTCCCACCGCCTGCGCCGACGATACGTTGCGTGTAAGTCAACTCGTCAGCGTCGTCGCGGCCCGCAGCCGTGTAGAACAGGTAGACACTCCCGTCGTCGTACAGCGCTGACCCCGCCCACTGGCGCTGTCCCAGGGCGTCCTCAAACACCGGACCGGCGTTGTGCCAGTTTCGCCCGTCATCGGAGTAGAAACAGCGAATAGTTGCCACGTCGTGGCGCTTGCCGGGCAGCAGGTCCGACGGCGCAGTCAGCGAGAAGCAGACCCGGTAGCCGTCGACCTCAGCCAGCGTGCCGTCCCGGTTGCGGAGGAGCCAGGTGTCCCAGATGTGGACCTCTGGAATCTGTTCGGTCGCGGGCGGGTAGACGATCGGGGCGACGGTGTCGTCGGTCCGTTCGATCCGACTCGCTTGCTCACGTGTCCATCCTGCGCGGGCCTCGGTTCCGGGCTGTCCGTCGTCGAACGTCTCGTTTCTCATACTGCATCTTGTGACAACCACCGTATAAATGTTGCTGGAGAGGTACTACAGGAGTAGTATCTCAATCATGCAACCGTCCTGCCGCTGGTCTCACTCGCCAGAGGAGTCGTCGCCCTCTGGTCCGGTGATGTCGAGCGGACGGACCCACTCGTTCCAGATGAACACGACACCGAGGCCGTAACCCAGCGCCCAGACGGCGCTGCCGAGCCAGGGACGGCCGAGGGTGCTCAGACCCCAGTTCGCAAGTCCCGGGAGCACGACGACAGCGATGACCGTCAGTGTCACCATGAGCGCGTCCTTGGCGTTCATGGTCGGAATCCTCCGGTCGATAACTCTCTCATACCTCTGTTCCGGGTTCCGCGCCCGTGAGTCTGTCGAAACCCGCTATCAGGCGATTGCCAGATAGTACCGTAGCCGTCCCATTTTTATCATCGTATGCCTTACCTCGGGTGTCGGGAATGTCTCAAAACCACACAGACCGGTCGTCTTCGGAAGACATCGAGTGGTGTTACGACGCAGTACATCGTGTGTCGCGGACGTTTAGTCTTACAATCTCGGAACTCAACGAACCGATGGCCCAGGACATCTGTCTGGGCTATCTTCTCTGTCGCGTCGCCGATACGATCGAGGACGCCGGTCACCTGCCACCGTCGGTCCAGACCGAACTGCTACGGACGTACAGTCGCACTCTCGAACCGTCAACTGGAACGACTGCCGCGGCGTTTCACGACGCCGTCGAGGAGTGGATTCCGGCAACGACCGACGCCGACTGGGAGGTCGTCGAGAACACCGGCCGTATCGTTGACGTGTTCGGCGCGCTCGACGACCATTCCGCACAGACGATTCGCGGTCCAGTCCGCGAACTCGTCGACGGGATGGCGATGTTCGTCGACCGCTACGCCGACGCAGGTGGGTTGCGAATCAAGACGTTAGACGAACTCGAGGAGTACTGCTGGTACGCCGCCGGTACCGTTGGCACGCTGGTGACGGGGCTGGTTTCCCACGAAGCAACTGACGAGCAGGTGGCCCAGATGGAAGACAACGCCCGCTCGTTTGCGCTCCTGCTCCAGCTGGTGAACGTCGCCAAGGACGCCGCGTCGGACATGGAGGAAGAGAACAACGTCTACCTCCCGCTTGAACTGCTCAACGAACAGGGACTTGACCACAGCGACGTGGGCGACCCCGACAACGTCGACGCGCTGGTCCCCGTTATCGAGCAGGTCACCGAACGGGCCGAAGGATATCTTGACGACGCACAGGCGTGGCTTGAAGCCATGCCCGAGACCCGCGGGAACACGCTTTCGGCGTGGGCGATTCCGTTCCTGCTAGCCGTCGGAACCATCCGCGAACTCCGCGAGCGCCCGGCCGACGTCATTGAACAGGGCAACGTCAAAATCTCCCGTGAAGAAGTCTACACCGTTACCCAGCAGTTCGGTGGTGACGACCCATCGATTGCGGACTTACGGGCCAAAATCAGCGAGCAGCCGCTCCACGAGTACTGACGGCACCGGTCTCCGACATTCCCATCTGCCGCTTGTA
>JBDGPY010000015.1:0-15517 GCA_042219425.1 Haloarcula sp.
CCCATCATACGACCCTGTCACGGTCGTGACGCGGGTTCAAATCCCGCTCCGGGCGCTTCTCAGATTTCAACTTACAAGCGATGCGTCTCATCGCGTCGCGATTACTGAAGCGTGATGGGGTGAGAAGACCCCCCCTGTCATAGTGTCCGTCCACCGGAGTGCGGACGTGGTATCAGTTCACGTGGTCTGGTATATGTTTTGTGTTGGTTGTAAGATGTGCCGACTGGCACAGCGTCTCAGCGACAAACTGTTTATGAGTCCCCGCAAAAGGGGAGCCATGGAGGACGTGGATGGCGAGGAGATGCCCGGCGCGATTGTCGAGGCGTTCCTCGAACGCGAGGAGGGAGTCCGGGCGTTACTGGAAGAACTGGAGAAGCTCACTATCGAGGGCCGCCACGAGGAGGTCCGAGACAGGGTTCGGAACCTGGCGGACAGCGACGAGTCGGTGTTTTACACCGTCGCCTTCAGTCTCACCAACTCGCGGCAGTTCTTCGGCGATGTGGAGGCACAACTGGACGTGTCCGCCGCGGATCGGTTGCGAGACCTCGCCGAAACGTATCCCGCGCTGGCCGAGCCGTTCAACATCGTGCGGACCGAGCGGGCCGAGGACCGTCACAATCCGGTGACAGATACGAGCTACGCGGTGAGTTACCACCGCGAGGTCGAGTCGCCGATGGTGACCTATCGCCCGCTATCGGGCGAACAAGAGCTGTACGAGTCCCGGGGGACACCGAGCGAGGTACTGCGGGTCGCGTCCGACCTTACGGCAGCGACGACCGACGCGCTGGACGTGGCAATGGACAACGAGTACTCGGTCAACACGGAGGAACTCAGTGCGCTTATCGACCGCCGCGAGGAGCTGGAGACGGAGCTGAGCAAGCTCAGGGACCAGCTTGACGAACTCCGGCGAACACCGGTCTCCGACGAGTAACCGTTTGCTGTCCGCCACCCATTTGCCAACGGTGTGATCCGCGTCAGAAGCCAGTCTCACTGTAACTAGGGCGTTTATATGCCACGGCACAGAACGAACTGATACGATTTGCTATGGGTATGGACCGACTAGAGAATCAGGTCAAGAAGGAGGGCCGGGACTTGTCGATCCTCGAAGCCGTCATCGAAAACGGACCGATCGGTATCGTCCGACTCGCCGAGGAGACAGATGTCCCGAAACACAAAGTGCGGTACTCGCTACGGATGCTGGAAGACGACGAGCTGGTCGAACCGACGCCACAGGGAGCGATTCCGGCCGAAAACATCGAGGAGCGTGTCGCAACTATCAACAACGGCATCGACCACCTGGTCGAACGGCTGGACGAGCTGCGAGACATATTTCAGACCGAGGAGTAGCGTCGCCGATACGAGCAGTTTGCACCCGTCTCCGTGGCAGCAATCCTTTTCGAATGAGGGTGTTATGCACCAGTATGGATGTCGCTCTCATCAGCGATTCGCACATCCCGTCCCGAGAACACGAGATCCCACCGCCGTTCCAGGAGCGCATTGAACTCGCAGACCACGTCATCCACGCCGGTGATTTTGATAGTAAAGGCGCTCTTTCCGACATCCGCAACATGGCGACGGAACTGACCGCCGTAGCGGGGAATATCGACCCACACATCGGGTTGCCGGACCAGGTGACGGTCGAACTCGGTGGCGTCACATTCGTGGTGACACACGGAACCGGGTCGCCGCGGGGCTGGGCGGACCGCGTCGCTGCCGCTGTCCGTGAGGAGGCCGGCGGGAATGCAGTCGGCGTCGCCGGCCATACCCACGAGCAACTGGACACCATCTACGAGGGGGTACGGCTGTTGAATCCCGGCAGCGTCACAGGGGCCTCGCCAGCGCGACGAGCGACGATGCTGTCCGCGACAGTCGAGGACGGAACGCTCGACGTAACCCAGCACGAACTGTGAACCGCCACGGCCTGCGCCGCAACGCCACAGGGCGGACGGTCTCGACGCCGTGTACCGGCAGCAGTTGCCACTGCTGGCCGGCTTTGCAGCGAACGCGGACCTTTTTCCTGCAGAGGCCTCAGAGAGGGTATGGAAGTCTTCGCGGTCGAGGGGGTACCGGAGGTCCGTTCCGGAGATGACGTGGCGGAGCTGCTCGTGGAGCAGGCCGATCTCCGGGATGACGACGTGGTCTGTGTCGCCAGTACCATCGTTTCCAAGGCCAACGGGCGACAGGCATCACTGTCGTCGTACGAACCCAGCGAGAACGCAGAGCGCATCGCCGCGGCTATCGAGGACATCGTCGGGGAGGAGAAGGACCCGCGGATGGCGCAGGCAATTCTCGAAGAGTGCGAGGAGGTGCTGGTCGAAGCGCCCTTCATCCTCGGTGTGACGAAGTTCGGACACATCACTGTCAACGCGGGCATCGACCGCTCGAACGTCCCCGATGCAGACCTGCTGTTACTTCCCACGGACCCGACTGCGGACGCCGAGGCGATTCGCGCCGGCATCCGCGAGCACGCGGGTGTCGCCCCGGCCGTCATTGTCACCGACACCTCGGGACGGCCGTTCCGCCTCGGCCAGCGCGGCGTCGCCCTCGGCTGGGCCGGCATCCCCGCCTCCAGAGACTGGCGGGGTGAACACGACCGCGAGGGCCGCGAACTCGAAGCGACCGTTCAGGCGGTCGTCGACGAACTCGCAGCGGCGGGCAATCTCGTCACCGGTGAGGGCGACGGCGGGACGCCGGTCGCAGTCATCCGTGACTTCGAGTTCGGCGACCACAACGGCAGCGAGCAGTTGTTCCGCGACCCGGAGAAAGACGTTGTCAGACAAGCACTCAGAGAGTGGTCACATGCACGCGATTGAACTTACCCCGGAACACCCAGTCGCCCAGCTCGCCTCGTTTGCAAAACAGGCCGAATCGAACGCGCTCGATGCTGTCTTCGCCAGCCATCACTACAACAACCGCGATCAGTTCATGGCGCTGGCCGCGATGGCCGAACGGACCGACGAAATCCTGCTGGGTCCCGGTATCGCTAACCCCTACGAGACACATCCCGTGACGCTGGCCTCGCGGGTGGCGACACTTGCAGAGATGAGCGACGGCCGGGCTGTCTTCGGTATCGGGCCTGGCGACGAGTCGACGCTAAGCAACCTCGGATTCGAGCACGACGACGCGCTACGGCGCGTTCTGGAGGCGTTCATCGTCGCCCGGAAGCTCTGGGACGGTGAGCAGGTCGACCACGACGGGACCTTTGAGGCGGTCGACGCAGGGCTGAACTACGACGGTGGCGACATTCCGGTGTACGTCGGCACGCAGGGGCCGCACATGACGCGGATGGCGGCGAAACACGCCGACGGTGCACTGTATAATGGGGCACATCCTGATGACCTCGCGTGGGCACGCGAACAAGTCGAAGAGATGGCCGACGAACGGCCCGAGGAGTACGGCGAGTTTGACCTCGCAGCCTACGCCAGCGTCTCTGTCGCCGAAGACGAGGAGCGCGCGCGGGAGGTCGCCCGACCGCCTGTGGCGTTCGTCGCCGCCGGTTCACCGCCGCCGGTGCTGGACCGTCACGGCATCGACCACGACAGGGCCGAGGCTATCGGTCAGGCGATTTCGGCCGGAGAGTTCTCGGCCGCGTTCGAGAAAGTGACTGACCCGATGCTGGACGCGTTCTGTATCGCCGGCACGCCGGAGACGGTTGCCGAGCGGACTGCGGCGATAGAAGAACACGCTGACAGCGTGGTGTTCGCGTCGCCGCTGGGTCCAGATATCGAGACCGCTATTGATTTGCTTGGGGCGGCGCTCGACCGACGGAACCGCTGAACAGCGAGAGTGCAGCCCCCAGCGAGAGGTAACCGAAGGCGACGAGCGAGACGGTTGTGATGACAGCACCGACGACGAGCATAAGTGCCGCCAGCGGGTCGTTCAGTGCGACGTCGAGGAACCATCCCGGCATGTCGATGATGCTCTGGAGCAGTTCTGACAGGAGTCCTTGCATTACGTGGACGTTAGCGTGGCCCTACTTTGCGTTTGCGTTCCCGGCGGGCGGTCACAGCCTGACGGTTGGCTCTGTCTCTAATTGGGCGAGCCACACGAGCGAACAAGTTGCTACTCGACAGGCTCCAGTTCCGCTGAGAAGTGCCGGAGTTCCTGCATCGGTGGCTCCCAGACAATTTCCAATCCGGTGTACTCGTCACGTCGCTCACGGACCCGTTCGGCCGTCTCCGCCACATGGTCGAGGTGTTCACGCCAGTAGGTTCGGCGGGGAAGGGCAAGGCGGACAAGCTCCGGACGGTCGGTGTCGGGGAAGGCAAACGACCCGAGTTCGACTGTCCGGACGCCGCCCTCGCGGTAGAGTTCGCAGACGAGTCGCTGGCCGGGGAACTGCTCGGCTGGGATGTCCGGGAACAGGGCGGCCGCGTCAATGTAGACGGCGTGGCCGCCGGTCGGCGTAATGATCGGGATGTCACGCTCGCTCAGGAGATCGCCAAGGGTGGCGACCTGTTCGACCCGCTCGGCGACATACGGCGGCTCGACCGCTTCGCGGAGGCCGGTCGCCATCGCTTCGAGGTCACGGCCAGCGAGGCCACCATAAGTGGGGAACCCTTCATAGAGGATAGCACGCTGTTTGCACCGCTCGAACAGGTCAGCGTCCCGGACAGCAGTGAATCCTCCGATGTTCGCGAGCGCGTCCTTTTTGCCACTCATGGTGATGGCATCCGCGAGACGCAACTGTTCGCGAGCGATCTCGCCGAGAGGCGTGTCCGCGTATTCGGGCTCCCGTTGCTTGATGAACTGCGCATTCTCGGCGAATCGGCAGGCGTCAATGACGAACGTCGCGTCGATCTCCTCGGCAAAGGCGGCAGTCTCGCGGATGTTGTCTATCGACACCGGCTGCCCGGCGGCGGAGTTGTTCGTAATCGTCAGGACGACCACCGAAACGGTATCCTGCCCGTACTCCTCGATGGCATCCCACCCCCGGTCAGTAGAGAAGTTCCCGGCGAACGCACCGACGTCATCGGCGGTGAGGTCCGCCTCGGCCGGGCAGTCGACTGCGGTCGCGCCCTGGTTTGTCACATGCGCACGAGTGGTGTCGAAGTGCGTGTTGTTGAGAACGACATCACCGTCGTCAAGTAACGCACCGAACAGGACGTTCTCCGCGCCACGGCCCTGGTGGGTGGGGACCACGCGGTCGAAACCCATCACATCGGCAACCGTCTCACGGAAGCGTTCGAACGACCGTGAGCCGGCATATGCCTCGTCGCCCCGCAACAGCCCCGCCCACTGGTCGTCGCTCATGGTACCTGTGCCCGAGTCGGTTAGCAAGTCGATAAAGACGTCCTCAGAGTGAAGGTTGAACACGTTGTGTCCAGCCTCAGCGAGTGCGGCCACCCGTCGCTCGCGAGGGGGGAGCTGTATCGATGTCACCGATTTGGCCTTATATGAGCGCATACTGTAACGCAGCACCTGCGCCGTCTTATTTCCTTCCTGACATTTTTGTTCAGAAGTGGGCTGAGATGTCCATTACCGGCCAGTCACGAGTATCGATGGACAGAAAGCGGACTACAAATCCGAGCGCGAGCACGGAGCACCGATCCGACGGCAGCAGTAGACGGGGAGTGGCTGATACTGTTGGCTGTAACTTCGTGGAGATATTTGCCACCCCGAGGTGGCAACATTCTTCATAGACTTACAGCCGACAGTATGAGTAAGGGACCCCGAGCGGGTGGAAACAGCGAGGTTTTGGGCCACCAACTGCTGGAAGGAAATATGAGCGTTCGCGAGGAGTTCGACGAATGGGCGGCTCAAGGCAAAGACAGAGGGATGGAGGATCGGCACTGGCACACTGCCAAACATGTCCTCGCTCGGATGCCAGTCGAGCCGGGCGAAACGGTACTCGACCTCGGGACGGGGTCTGGATATGCGCTCCGCGCGCTCCGGGAGACCAACGACGCCGGCCCTTGCTACGGCCTTGACGGGTCACCGGAGATGTTGCGAAACGCCCGCGATTACACCAAAGACGGCGGAATCGGATTCCTTCGGGGCGACTTCGACGCGCTGCCGTTTGCGACCGACAGCGTGGATCACGTATTCTCGATGGAGGCGTTCTATTACGCCAGTGACCCGCACCACACTCTCGAAGAGATTACACGGGTGCTACGACCTGGCGGAACCGCACACATCGCGGTGAACTACTACGAAGAGAACGTCCACTCGCACGACTGGCAGGAGTTCATCGACATCGAAATGACCCGCTGGGATATGGCGGAGTACCGCGAAGCGTTCAACGAGGCGGGTCTGGCCATGGCGTCGCAGGACACCATCCCCGACCGCGAGGTCGAGATCCCGCCGGCCGAGACGTTCCCCACGGACGAGTTCGAGACTCGGGAGGCGATGGTCGAACGCTACCGGGAACTGGGGACCCTGCTGACCGTCGGCGTCGCGATTGAGTAGCGGTCAGCGAGACCCCCGTGAATCGCCCCGGGGTCAGGCCCCGCGGTATTCGCCTCGCTACCACCGTAAAAACGCAACGTCGGGGGAGTCGGAGCAACCGACAGGGTATTTGTGGCACCGGACAGAACCGGGGGTATGGGCGAAGACGCCTCGCTGGACGACTTTCTCGATGTGGATGGCGACAGCGAGAGCGGTTCGGCGTCGGACAGAGACAACACCGGCGGCAAAGATGCAGACAGCGGCAGTGCAGGCGTCGGTGACACGAACGACAATGGCGAGAGCGTCGATAGCGGCCACTCGACCGGCGCAGTCGAGCCGGCTGTGACGACGTACGCGTGGTCGCCCGAGGGAGAGATCTGTCCCGAGTGTGGCGACGTCGTCGAGCGGCAATGGAGGCAGGACGGCCAGCTCGTCTGCAGTGCCTGCAAGGCCTGGTGAGCGCCTCTACCGCACGTATATCGGATGTGTACCCTTCACACTCATCCACAGAGTTACATATGCTCACACCGTACATGTGCCCAGAATCGAACAGTGCGGAGCATGGGCCGAGCCACACAAGGTACTTGTTGGTCAACGGGGCAGAATATCGTACTACCCCCGCTCCGAGGCGTCGTCCCACGAGAGCACGACTATGACAGATACTGACACCTCACGCAGTCAACAGTCGGACAGTCCCCTCCACAACGCCACACACGTTGGGAACCAGGTCATCGAGAACGTCGAGCAGGTCATCGTCGGTCAGCACGACGCCATCGAACACATCGTGACGGCCGTGCTCGGCCGCGGCCACGTCCTGCTAGAGGACGTGCCCGGCGTCGGGAAGACGATGCTAGCCCGCTCTGTCGCGGCCTCTTTCGACGGCGAGTTCAAACGCGTCCAGTTCACACCTGATCTGCTACCCACCGACGTGACAGGCGTCAACGTGTACAACCAGAAGACCCAGGAGTTCGAGTTCCGCCCCGGTCCAATCTTCGCTAACGTCGTCCTCGGTGACGAGATCAACCGTGCGCCACCGAAGACGCAGTCGGCGCTGCTTGAGGCGATGGAGGAACAGCAGGTGTCCGTCGACGGGACGACCCACCACGTTCCACAGCCGTTCACGGTCATCGCCACACAGAACACGGTCGAGCAGAACCGGGCCTACGACCTGCCGATGGCCGAACTCGACCGGTTCATGACGAAGCTGCATCTCGGCTATCCGGACGAAGCGGAGGAGACGGCGATGCTCGACGACGTGGTCGGCCACCACCCGATAGAGGACATTACGTCTGTCGCCACGCTCGAAACACTGTCCGCCGCCCGGGAGACGGTTGCCGATGTCACCGTCGAAGAGCCGATACGTGCGTACGCGACCCGGCTGGCGCGGTACACGCGAGAGAGAGCACAGCTCGGCGTCAGCCCGCGAGGGAGTATTTCCCTACTACGGGCGGCACAGGCCCGGGCCGTCCTCGACGGACGCAGTTACGTCATTCCAGACGATATCCAGACAGAAGCGCCCGTCGTCCTCCCGCACCGAATCCGGACCGAGAGCAGCGAACAGGACGCCAGGTCGCTCGTCACCGAGGCACTCGACACCGTCAGCGTCGAATGAGACCGACACGTCGCGGGGTCGCCGTGCTCGTCATCGCCATCGTCGCCCTGCTCATCAGTTCCCGGTTCGGGCAGCCAGGGCTCACCGCCGTCGCTGGCCCGCTGTTCGTCGCTGTCTTCGCGGCCGCCATGCAAGTCCTGTGGAGCGGGAAACCACGCGTCGAACGGGACCGCCTCGGCAGGGGCTTCCCCGGCGAGACAAGATCAGTGGAACTCCGGGTCGACGGCAGCGGTATCGCGACGATGACCGACACGCTCTCTGAAGGACTCGACGGCGAAACCACCGTTCGCAGGTCGCTTCCGGCGACAGTAACCTACCAGATCAGATACACGGACCGGGGAGAACAGCACGCCGGCCCCGTCGAGGCAACCGTCACCGACGCGCTGGGACTCGTGAGAGAGGAATACACCATCTCGGACCGTACCGAGGTACTGGTGTATCCGCCCGTGTACCGGCTGGGTGGCTCCGAGGCCTTCGCGCGAACGTTCACTCCAACCAGCGAGGACCGGCAGTCGTTTGACCGCCTGCGGGAGTACGTCAGCGGGGACTCGCTACGGGACGTGCACTGGAAGTCAAGCGCCAAGCGCGAGGATCTGCTGGTCAAGGAGTTCGCGGACACCCGCAACGACAGGGGCTTGCTCGTCGCCGCGGAGGCGCGTGAAGGCAACGCCGACGAGATGGCCGCGGCCGCCGCGACTGTCGCCATGGCGGCGCTCGAAAGCGGGCTCGCAGTTGAGCTTGCCGTCCCGAACAGCACGGTAGAGAGGGGCTACGGCGACACCCACCGGACGAGATTGCTCGAACTGCTGGCCCGGGCCAGCGCGGGCCGAACCGATCAAATAGACGATGCCGATGTCGCCATCACGGCCAACGGCGACGGTGTTACAGTCTCGGTTGACGGGCGGCGGCAGTCGTTCGCGGACGTGACAGCCAGTCGCGACAACCCAATCGCGGGCGAGGTGAACGGATGACTGACACCGACGTGAAACGGGTCCACGACCGGATTCCCTGGAGCGGGTCCCGGATACTGGCGCTGCTCGCGGTGGCACTGGCTATCGGTGCGCCGCTACGGACGATGTTCTATCTCAGCGACGTGGTCGGCGATCCGACCCTGTTCCTGATCCTCGCTACGCTCTCGTTTGTCGGCGCAACGGTGCTCGCTCGTGTGCTGCGGCCGACACTCGCAGTCGGCGTCGGGACGGTCCTGTTCGCCGGTGGGCTCGGGGCGTACCTGTGGAGTCTCTCGACGAACCCGGCAATGACGGCGCTCCTCGCCGACACCGTCGCCCTGCTGACCGGGCAGTCGCTGCTCCAGATAGCCAAGGTCAGGCTGTGGGTGCTGTCGTTCGCGCCAGCCCCGGTGTTCCTGACGTGGTACTTCGCGCTACGGCGCTGGTACGTGACGGCGACGATTACGGCCGGTACTGCCCTGGCGTTTTTCGCCCTGACGACCGACGCCGGGGTCGTGACGACGCTGCTCGGCGTCGTCGGTATCGTGGCCACGATTGGCTTCGGGACCCTCGATAGGCTATCAGCCAGTGACCCGGAGGACCTGACGAAACGGCACGGCACGATGAGCGACAGTGACGAACGGGGACGAGCGGATGACGGCAGTGAGGGGATCGACACAGGCCGACGGGCCGTGCTGGAACAGTTAGCGGCCATCATCGTCATTCCGGCGGCGCTCTCACAGGTCCCGATAACCCGGGACACCTCGCTGTCGTACGACGACGGCTCAGACGGCCAGACTGTCGAAGGGAGCCTCTTCGATGCCGGCGAGTCTATCTCAGTGCTCGGCGACATCTCGCTAACACCTGAGATACGGTACACAGTCGAGAGCCAGGAACCACGCTACTGGCGAGTCGCGTCATACGACCGTTACACCGGGGATGGATGGGTCCGGACTGGCAATTCCCGTCCCTACGACGGCCAACACCTCGACAGCCCAGCCGGGGACAGCCGCACTCTCCGACAGGAGTTCCAGGCAGAGTCGACCATCAGAACTGTCCCGGCCGCCTGGAAGCCTGTTCGCTACACGGGTGATCACTCAGTCTCAGTCACGAACGAAGGCGGGTTCCAGCCGGAGACAGCACTGACGGCTGGTGACAGCTACGAGGTCCGGAGTGAGTTGCTCGTTGCGACACCGGAACAGCTCCGAACGGCGGGTACGGACTACGACGATCCGGTCGTTGAGCTGCACACGCAACTCCCGGACAGCACGCCGGACCGCGTCACGGAGCGAACAAGAATACTCACGGCAAACGCGGAGAACCCCTACGAGACGGCGCTGGTCGTCGAACAGTGGCTTCAGGAGAACAAGGACTACTCGCTGGAAGTCGACCGGCCGGATTTCAACGTCGCTGACTCCTTCCTCTTCGAGATGGAGGAGGGGTACTGCGTCTACTTCGCGACGACGATGGTGACGATGCTCCGGACGCAGGACATCCCGGCGCGCATGACTGTCGGCTACACGTCCGGGCAGCGAATCGGCGAGACTCAGTGGGTAGTTCGCGGGCTCAACTCCCACGCGTGGGTCGAGGTGTACTTCCCAGACCACGGGTGGGTGCAGTTCGACCCGACGCCGTCCGGGCCGCGAGGAGATATCAGGCAACAGCGAATCGAGGAGGCTAGCTCGGACGGATCGTTAGCCACCGTCGGCGACGGTGTTCGGGTGGAGCAGTACACCCCGACCCCAACGCCGACACCCGTCCCGCTGACAGAGTCGAACGGGACCGAGGACGAGCCGACGGCAACTGCGACGAACACTGGAAACAGCACGACGACTGGAACAGAGCGAGGGGCCGGGACGGGCGACAGCACAGGAGTGTCCCTGCCAGAGCTCCCGTCCCGTGAGGAGGCGACGCTGGGCGTGGTGGCGTTGCTCGGCATCGCGGCGGGCGCGCGTCGCTCCGGACTCAGCGAGCGCGCCTACCGCGAGGTGTGGCTCCGCTACCAGCGCCGGGTTGACCCCAAAACCGACGTGGAACAGGCGTTCCAGCGGGTTATGTATCTCTTGGGGCGACGCCACCGGGCTCGGGAGAGCGGCGAGACAGTGCGCGCGTATCTCACAGCCATTGATGCCGACGAGCGCGTGCATCGGCTGGCGACGCTCAGAGAGCGACTCCGGTATGGCGGCGAAGTCGACGAGACGATGGCCGACGAGGCCGTCGAAATCGCCGATGCTGTCGTCTCCGACCGCTGAGATAGACAGGCGTCCGTCGCAGTCGCCACTGACTCGCCCCCGCCCCGTTCGCTGCTCTGTCCCGGGACACAGCGGCGACCGACTGTCTGAGTGGGCCTGTCCCCGACAGTGTTTAATAGGTCGTGTTCGTAGGCGCGGTTGTAATGTCGGAAGTCTGCTCGACGTGCGGGCTGCCTGAGGAGCTCTGCGTCTGCGAGGACGTCGCTAAAGAGTCCCAGGAGATTAACATCCGCATCGACGAGCGCCGTTACGGGAAGGAGGTAACGATCATTGAGGGATTCGACCCGAAAGACGTCGACATGGACTCGCTGTCCTCGGACCTCAAATCGAAGTTCGCCTGCGGTGGCACCGTTGAGGACGGGCAGATAGAGCTCCAGGGCAATCATACGGGCCGCGTCGAGGATTTCCTCCGCGACAAGGGTTTCAACGTCGCCTGAACTCCTGACTGCCAAACGGTTCTCGCGATAGCGCCACATCGAGCTGCAGCTGTGGCCCCGTCGGGTTCGCTGTCGTCCCATCACCGGTCGCAGATACCGTGGCCGAACGAATCCAGTACCCTTTTGGAATTATCTCCAGAATCAGTTTAGATCGCTATAGGTTAGCGATACCAGTAGATATAGCCGTCGGTCAGCTATTTCAACCATGCAGAGATAACTGTTCCCAATGGGTGTCCTATCCCGTCGGGCACTGGCTGTCGGACTCGCGATACTGCTCGTCATCGGGGGCATAGCCCCGCTTCAGGCGGCAGTAACCCCCGCCGGAGCGACAGCGACTCCGGCCGGGATAGCGATGGGACAGGCCGGGGGAGATAGCGCTCCGGCCGACACACACCGGGACAGTCCATCGACGGACCAGAACGGTTCGTGGACGGGACCCGGCGCTGAGCGCTCACGTGGCGACAGCGCAGATCCAAACAGAACAGGTGATCCAACAGTCCGGGTGGGTAGTGCGGACACAGCAGACCCCATACAGCGACATAGCGGCGGTTCAGGACGGACAGCTATCGCTCCCCCGAACCAGCGGGATGCAGCGGCAGCACAGTCGATACAGGCTGCCGAAGGGGACGTTATCAACCAGACACAGACGTATGCCCGCGTTCCGGAGGTGCCGGGCGAAGTCGACGTAACGCTGACCTACGAGATTCCGGACCGGGTCGTCGATGTCAAGGCACATGTACCCAGTGAAGCGACTGTAACCGAGACCGACGGCTTCGAACGCGTCAACGACTCCTCCTACGAGTGGAACGGGACGGCGGATACGGCGACGATACGCTACCGGATCAACCCGAACCGGACGGTCAACAAGAGCGGGCCGGAAGGGGCCGACGGCCAGTACATCAGCGTCGACACGGGTGAGTGGGCGCTGGTGGTTCGCTCGCAGACGCCGACGCGCTGGCGGTACGTCGGACGGAAACCTGTCGGATTCAACCGGACCCTCGAAGTGGCCGGACCGGGTGCGGCGGGCGAGGAACTCGTCTATCTCGGCGACATAGCGACATTTGAACAGACCGCCCACAACCAGACGGTCACGCTCGCTGTCCCGGACCGGGCGACGATGGCGGCGTCTCCTATCGCTGTCCTCGATTCGATGGCGAACGCCTCGAACGCGCTCCGCGTCGGTGACCGCGACGAACGGGTGTTTGTCGTGGCCGCGCCGTCTGGGGCCGTTCCCTGGGGAGTTGAAGGATTCCAGATCGGTACGTCCGACATGTGGGTCCAGTCCAGACAGCCCCTCGATACAGCCGACAATGTCTGGCTTCACGAGTACGTCCACAGCCGACAGTCGTTCAAGACGACGCAGGAAACGCGGTGGACTGTCGAAGCGATGGCGACGTACTACGCCGCCGTGCTGACACTGGAGCAGGATCGGATTGGCTTCGGGGCGTTCCGGGACCGACTCGCTCTCGGAGAACGGGCTATCTACGCCGACGTCGTCCTGTCGGACCGGACGAGCTGGGCGAAGAACGCGAACTACAACAAGGGAAGCCTGGTGGCTGGTCGGATTGACACTGGTATCCGCGTCGAAACAGACCGCAACCAGACGCTACAGACCGTGTTCCAGTCACTCAACGGCTATCAACAGCCGGTGTCACAGGAGGCGTTCCTCGCCGAAGTCGAGGCCACCGGCGGCCCGTCGGTCCGGAACGACGCTGAGACACACACCGAAACGAGCACGGCGGTGACGATGTGGAACGCCACAACCCATCAACGGTTCTTTGGAAACATCCCGGCCCGGATCGGCTACGCGCTCCCGCCGGTCGACCAGCAAAGCGCCTACCGCGCAGACAGCAGCTATCGGACGGACGCACCGGTGGTCGGGAGCGAGCCGATTCGACTGGTTTCCAATGAGACGCTCACTGTCGACGCCGTCGTCGAGAACGCTGGTGGCGCCGCGGGCGAGTACAACGCGACACTCGCAGTCAACGGAACAGTCGTGACCACACAGCAGGGGCAGCTCGCAGCCAGGTCCCGAACCACCGTCGAGCTGTCGCACACGTTCACCACGCCCGGGCGGTACGTGGTCAGCATCGACGGAGACACTGTCACTGTCATCGTGTCTGAGCCGGCACAGGCCACAGTGACCGACGTGTCGGTCAGTTCGCAGTCGGCCAGGCAGGGCGAGACGGTCAACGTGAGCGCGACTGTCGGCAACGACAACGACATCCCGGCGACGGCCGACGTGGTGTTTCGCCGCGACAGCACCGTCGTCTCCAAGCAGCGGCTGTCGATCCCGCCACAGTCGACAACACAGGTGACACGCACTATCGCCCTGAACCAGCCGGGGACAGTGTCCCTGTCAGCTGGCAACGAGCGGGTTGGAAACACCACTGTCGTCGAGGTGACTGTCTCGACGGCGACAGCGGACCCGACGCGGACGCCGACCGAACCACCGACACCACAGACGACATCGGAAAGCAGTGACGGGTTCACCGCTCTCGCAGCGGGGCTTGCACTCGTGCTGGCCGCGCTGTTCGTCCGACGAAGTCGCTGACGCGTCGGCGAAACGAACCGTTCTTGCGTTCGGCTTCCGTCGTTCCACCGTGAACGTCGGAATCACGTACGCAGTCCTGTCTGCACTGCTGTTCGGTGTGTTCCTATTTATTATGAAGCGGTGGTTCGCAAACTACCCATCGCCGGTGTTTCTGCTGATTACGTACCTGCTCGCCCTCCCGGCCTACCTCCCAGTAGTCCTTATCAGTGACACGCCCTTTCTCCCCGCGGCGAATCGCGCCACCGTCCTCGGGTCGATTCTCGTGGTGACGGTCGTGACCGCGGCCGCCCTGCTCATGCTGGTCCGGGCTATTCGAATCGGCGAAGTCTCGTACGTCTCACCGATCAGCAAGATCGTTCCCGTGTTCGTGTTGCCACTCGAAGTCGGGCTGCTGGGCCAGCACCTCTCGGCGCTGCAAGTTGGCGGCGTCGTCGTCGCGACAGTCGCGGTGTACGTCGCTAACTGGCAGGGTACCGAGCTACTGACCCCGCTCAAGCGAGCGTTGCGGTCGCGGCCGGCCCAGCTAGCGCTGCTGTCGGCCGCGACGTTCAGTATCGTCGACGTGAGCAAGCGCGTGCTGATGCAGGAGCTGGCTATCGCGCCCACGACGTATCTGCCGGTACTGTTCATCGGCGTCGTCACGTTGATGGCCCCTTTCGGACTGCGCTACCGCTGGCCGGACGGCTGGCGGCACGACCTCCCGCTGTTCGTCGTCGCGGCGATGTTCGTCGCCTACGCGAACCACATTGCCCTGCTGTCCTTCCAGCAGTTGCCAGCGAGTATCGTCTCGCCAATCGTCAACGGCCAGGCCATCGTCGCCGTCGTCCTGGGTGCCGTCCTTCTCGACGAGTCGCACTTCCGAGCCCGTCTGGTCGCCGCCGCGCTGGCTATCGTCGGTATCGCGATGATATCGGTCGGCTGACCGTACCGGATAGCCACCGATTAGTACTACTGGGGAATATTCCTGGTCATGACAGACCTCGGGAAAGCCGACCGAACGTTCTTCGACGAGTATATCTATCCAAATCTCGGTGCCGACCGCGGCGACGTGACTCTCGGGCCACAGCACGGCGTGGACTTCGGCGTGGTCAACGTTGACGGGACAGCAGTTGCGATGGCGAGTGATCCGGTATTCGTGATGCCGTCGCTTGGATTCGAGCGGGCCGCGTGGTTCGCGTTCCACATCCTCATGAGCGACGTGGCCGTCTCGGGTCTCTCACCGAGCCATCTCTCGGTCGACTTCAATCTCCCGCCGGAGATCACCGACGAGCCACCCGTTATCGCTTTAGGTCCAGATGGTCGTTCAGTTCGTCAAATCGAACTCA
>JBDGPY010000085.1:0-3495 GCA_042219425.1 Haloarcula sp.
GCGTGTACTGGATCTACTGTACGTACTTCTGTAGCGCCCTGCACCTGGAGATGCGCAGCCGTATGATCGTCGAACCGGCGGAGGGATAGCGCCACGACCGCTCCGGAGGTGTCCAGTCATGCAACGACCCCCCCTCGACGACTTCCGCGAGATTCGGCGGCTCCTCCCCATAGTAGCGGCGCTGCTGTTCGTCACAGCGCTCGCGTTCCCGATGTGGCGCATCAGCGTCGACGCGGTCCAGTATCCAAACACCACACTCAACCTCTCCCTGTACGCCTACCCCCATCTGACCGGTGATTTCACTGAGATGGCGCGGCTGAACCATTACATCGGGTTCTACTTCCCCGATCCGGTGTTCGTCGAGCCGAACTATCCCGTCCAAGAGGGTGCTATCAAGGTTCCCGAGTGGGCGCTGGGGCCAGTCGCGTTCATCGGCGTGTCGCTGCTGTCAGTGTTTGTCGCTATCGCCCCGACAACTGACAAGCTCAAGCGCGGTCTGAAATACCAGTTCGCTGGCACGGTGCTCGTGTTCACCGTGATGCTGGCCGACATCCAGTTCCGGCTCTGGCAGGCCGGCCACACGCTTGACCCCAGTGCGCCGGTGATGGGCGTTGGCGGTTTCACACCGCCGCTGTGGGGCCAGTACCAGGTCGCCAACATCACCAGTGTCTCCCGGTTCGGCCTCGGCGCGTTCATGGCCGCCACGGCCGTCGGGTTGCTCGCGGTCGCGTACTACTACCGCGATGAACCGGTGACGTTCGGGGAACTCCCGGCTCGGTTGCGTGCCAGACTTGGAAACCTGCCCGAAACCGTTCGGAACCATGACGGCAACTCCGATGACGACGACGCCCCGCATCGCCCGACGACTACCGCGACCGAGTCCGACCACTCATGAGCCTACTGTCCCACGACTTCGAGCGCACGTTTGCCGCCGTTACCGCGGTCCTGTTCGTGCTGTCAGTCGTCGCCGCTGGTGGTGTCAGCGCCGACAGTGCCAACGCAACCAGGAGCAACGATCTCACGTTCGACCCTGACGTACCCGATACCGAGTCGTTCGCCGCCCCGTCAGCCGACGGAGCGGCGACAGTCGACGGTGAGACATATGACAGCGCACAGGCAGCGATTGACGCCGCGGACCCCGGCGACACCGTCATGCTTGACGGCCGCTTCAACGAGACCGTCGTCGTCACTACGCCAGATGTCACGCTGGCTGGGAGCGGTCCCGGATCGGCGCTACTGCACGGTGACGGCGAGGGTGACGTGCTCGCTGTTGAGGCCGACGGGGTGACCGTCACGGATATCTGGGTTCGCAACAGCGGATACAGCACCGCTGACAACGACGCAGCGATATTCGTCAACGCCAGTCAGGTGACGGTCCGCGACAGCCGCGTGACGGACATGACCTTCGGTATCTGGCTAGACGGCGTCGATGATGTCGACATCCGCAACAACACCATCGTCGGTCGCGAGGAGATCACCCAGTTGACAGACCGAGGCAACGGCATCCAGATCTGGGAGACCGAAGACAGCGTCATCCGGAACAACGACATCACTGCCGTCAGAGACGGGCTCTACTACAACTGGGCGAAGGACGTGAACGCCACCGGCAACACCATGTGGAACCTCCGGTACGGCGTCCACTACATGTACTCCGACGACTGCAATCTACGGAACAACACCGCCTTCGACAATGACGTCGGGTACGCGCTGATGGTGTCGAAACATCTCGTCATCGAGAATAACGTCGCGGTGAACAACACCGGCCAGTCCGGTCACGGTATTCTGGTCAAGAGCATCGACGACACGGACATCCGCGGTAACCACCTCGTCAACAATGGAAACGGGCTGTTCGTCTACAACTCCGTCAGCAACCGCATCGTCGGGAATCTGGTCGTCGGCAACGACGTGGGCGTCCACATCGCGGCGGGGAGCACCGACAGTACCGTGACCGAGAACAGTTTCATCCGCAACAATCGTCCGGTCCTCGCGGTTATGAGCGACCAGGTCCACTGGAACGAGAGCGTCGGGAACTACTGGTCCCGGGCGAATCCGACCGACGTTGATGACGACGGCGTCGGCGACACCCGCTACCAGCCGGCCGGGACCGTCCAACAACTGACTGCTGAGAAGCCCGTCGCACGTGTGTTCGCCAGCAGCCCGGCGCTCGACGCCGTTCGGCTCGCTGAGTCGTCAGTTCCGGTGGTCCAGTCGCCCGGCGTCGTCGACGTCCGCCCGCTCACTGAACCACCCCACGAGAACTGGAGGCACTACTATGAACGTGATTGAGGTCGATAACGTATCGAAAGCTTACGGCGACGTGCAGGCTCTTGACGGACTCAGTCTGTCCGTCGAGCGAGGGACAACTCTCGGCGTGTTCGGCACGAACGGAGCCGGCAAGACGACGCTGTTCAAGCTACTCGCCGGGCTGAACCGGCCTGACGAGGGCAGCGTCACCGTCGCCGGCGTGGACCCGACGGACGGGACAACTGTCCGAGAGCAGGTCCGCTACCTGCCGGAACACGCCGGCTTCCCGCCGGTCCTGACCGGCCGCGAGATACTCCGCTTCCACGCGCGGATGCGCTCTGTGCCGAGCGAGCGACGCGACCACCACGTCGAGCGCATCCTGCACACCGTTGGACTGGCCGACGCCGCAGACCGTCGCGTCGGCGGCTACTCTAACGGAATGAACCGACGGCTGGGGCTCGGAACAGCACTCGTCGGTGAGCCGGCAGTGCTCGTGCTCGATGAGCCGACTGCCGGGCTGGACCCAGACGGTATCCGGGCGTTCCACGGGGTCGTGGAGACCCTGGCGGCGGAGACCGACGTAACCATCGTCTTCTCCTCGCACGCGCTCGGAGAGATTCAGCGCCTCTGTACGGAGGCGGTCATCATCGCCGACGGGACGGTGGCTGCCAACGGTCCTGTCGAGTATCTCCGCCGAGCGGCCGTCGACGAGGTGACGGTGTCGCTGTCGCTGGAATCCGAGACGGCAGCGAGCAGTGTGGTTGCCGACCTCCAAGAATACGAGTCCGCGTCAGGCGTCACCCGTTCCGGTGTCGACGTGACTGTCTCCACGGTACCGACCGCAGCGTATGATCTTTTGACCACGGTGGGCGAGGAATACGATATCGACCGATTTGAGGTCCGCGAGCCAGGGTTAGCAGCCGCGTTCCACGAGATAGTCAGCGATGACAGTGGTGCCGACCCCGACAGCACTGCGGTGGCAGCGGCCGAGGAAACTGCAATCGAGGAGTCAGGAGGTGAGCCGGCATGAGTGACGACACAGTGTCGACGGGCCCGACACCCGACGGTGGCGTCGTCGCGGTCGATTCTTCATCTGTACAGTTGAACGACGATGCGACCGAACAGAACGCCGCGGACACGACCGACGAGTCGGTCCTCGCACAGCTGGCCAACAGCAGTCTCCTCACCCTTGCCCACCGGGAGTACCGCCTGGCGGTCCGGAGCCGGTGGGCACTCGGCGTGGCACTCCTG
>JBDGPY010000085.1:3595-15336 GCA_042219425.1 Haloarcula sp.
CCGGGAGTACCGCCTGGCGGTCCGGAGCCGGTGGGCACTCGGCGTGGCACTCCTGTTCAGCCTCTTCACCGGCGCAGTCGTCCAGTTCGGCGCAAGCTCGGTTGGTCCTGGACGGTTCGACGCAGTCGTCGCGACCATCGCGGAACTGGGCGTGTACCTCGTGCCGCTGACGGCGCTGGCGGTCGGCTACGACGCTATTGTCGGGGCAGACGAGCGCGGGTCGCTCGAACTCCTGCTCGCCCTTCCGGTCACGAAGGGCCGTGTCGTTGTCGGCACTGCCGTCGGACGGGCTGCAGTGCTGTCGGGCGCGATACTGCTTGGCTTCGTCCCCGGCGCGCTGCTGACAGTCCGATACCTCGGCGTCGCCAGCGTCGGTCCGTACGCGGCCGTCGCCCTCGCCGCGGTCCTGACCGCCTGTGCGATGCTCGGCGTCGCGGTCCTCGTTTCGACGGTTGCGCGGACGAAAACCCACGCGCTCGGCGCGTCACTGGCTATCTGGCTCTGGGTTGCACTGTTGCACGACCTGGTGGCGCTTGGAGCCGTCGCCGGGCTCGACCTCGGCTCTGGAGCCATCGCTGCGGCGATACTCCTCAACCCTGTGGACTGCTTCCGGGTGCTCGCGCTCTCGCAGGTGGACGTGGTCGCTGGCGGCTTCGGGAGCGTCCTCACACAGGCCGGGCTCACTACGCCGATGGTCGCAGCCGCGCTCGCTGTCTGGGTCGTCGTACCCGTCGGTATCGCGACCAGACTTCTCCGACGACGGCCTCTCTGAGGGAGAACGTCCAGTTCAGACCGACTGTAGCGCCGTTTCCTCTGGGTCTTCGAACAGATCGGCGACCTGTTTCGTCGTCTCCGTCCGCTCGTGAGCGTTCTCCAGCAACACCGTCTCGCTGGGGAACAACTGCGCCCCGAGATCGAGGCCGTGGTCGCGTGCGGTCGAGCCCGTAACGGTGAGATAGATTCCCAGTCCCGTCGATGCGATGTCTTCCTCCTCTTCGCCACCGTCTGTTGGATAGGCAAACGAGATTCCGTCGAGCGCTCTCGTCCCGACAACCGCTTCGACGAGCCGTTCGTAGCGCGGTGAGATGCAGAGCTCGCCCTCGTAGTCGGCGATGAAACTCCGGTCGAGCGGACCGTCCTGTGTGTTCACGACTTCCGGCGTCGCAAGCAACGTGTGATACACCGTATCACCCAGCCCGGTCACGACCCGCACGTCCGTGTCCAGCGGGTCGATTCGGTCGTTGATCTCGCCGATCGCGGTCAGTGGCTCGTCGCGAAGCTGGACGACCTCTTCGAGGACGAGATCGGCACTGTCGAACCCAAGCGCGAACTCGTGGGTCCGGAGTGCACGGAATGGCTCCTCGCGACCAACGAGCTGGACGTCGCCGTGGTCGGTCGGGATCGTGACGCTATCGAAGACGATGCGCCGTGGCATCCCGTCGCGGTCGTCGCGAAGCAGCGTGTACTCCGGCTTGTACGGCTCCTCGAGCGAGGAGTAATCGCTGACACGATGGTACACGTCGGCCACTGCGTCCTTGGTCCCCTTGGTGACAGCCTTCTCGTAGCGAAGTGTGGAGATGATCTCATCAGCCAGGTCAGTGGTTCCGGTGCGCCCGGCGAGTCGCTCCAGCACGGCCTCGAGAGGCCGGCCCTTGCGAGGGACGGCCACTCTCGTCGTCGTCATTATGAGTGAACAGACAGGGGATCGGTAAAACGAATTCGGTTAATCGCCACCGATGACCGACGACAGCTGTTCGCGCCACTGTTTGAGTTCCTGTATTTCGGACTCGGTCTCGTCGATTCGTTCCACAAGTTCACCCTCGCCAAGCTCCTCGCGGACAGCTTCGATTTCGTCTTCGAGGTCATCCAGCTGTCCTTCGACGGACTCAACGTCCGAGGAGAGACGCTCGACTTTTTCGGCGGCTTCCGCAGTCGTTTCGGTCGTTGACTCGATTTCGTCCTCGAAGCTCTCCAGCGTCTCCTCGAAGTCGGATACCTGCTCGCTGAACTCCTCGATCATGTCCTCGCCGGTCCCGTTCTCTTCGAGGAACTCTTCAAGTGCGCCCGTGTACGCACGCAGGTCCGCGATGTCACTCTGAATCCGCTGTATCCGTGCATCGTTGACTCCGCTAGTGTCGTCCGAGACAGCGTCGAGTGCCTGCTTGAGGATCTTCACGTCCTCTGCAGAGACGTTCTGCTGTCGGATCTCCTGTGCCATGGTCGCGACGACAGAGCCGGATTTCACGTCAGCAGTCGTCGCCGTTTCGCCGTCCTCTGTCGCTTCGTCAGCCGAACTCTGATTGTTCGGGTCCGAAAGTTCCAGTGTCTCGATGTCCTCGTCCTCGCCTTCGTCCTCCAGTCCGGGAACGCTGTCCGCGTCGCCGGAGATAACATCTCGTACGGCGTCGTCGCCGCTCCCAACGAGTTCCTCCTCGTCCTCGTCGAGCGGTGGATCGACATCCTCGAGTTCCGGTTCGGTGAGGAACTTCTCGACATCGTCAGTCCCCGTCGCACGGATCCCGTAGACAGTCGTGTAGTCGGCTTCAGGCTCCAGTTCCTTTTCGAAGGCAATCCGGTCCTCGTTGATATCCCAGTACTCGCTCCCGTACTCGGGGTGGAACCCGAGGTCCTCTACCGCGACGGTTTCAGGAACTGTATCGGACAGTCGGACTGTAACCGGGTCAGACCGGCGCGACTTGAGGTTGAACGCGATAGCGGGGACGGGGAACTCGTCCGCCTCGAACCGCTTTATCACTGTCACGCCGTCAGAGGCCACAGTGATCTCTTCGTAGGCTTGCGTATCACTCATGGTCTGTATGGGCTCAGCGAGGATATTAAAGGTACGTACCTGGCCAACATTTACATATTTTTTATTAACAAGAAGTCATTAATATAATATTGGATGTCAGTATCAGGAATGTAGACCGCAGAATAGTTGGACGCCGATAGCCGCGAGGTGTAGCCGTTAGGATGTTGATCGTGTCAGCTGAGGTCGTGGCGGTCGCCGATATTGACGACGGTCAGCGACGACGGGTACTCAAAGCTGTTGGCGTGGTTGTGAAGAACTGTCGGATCGGTCGTCATCCCCTTCCACATGTCCCAGTGACTGGGGAGCAGTGTCTCCAGTTGCAGTTCGTTTGCGGCCTCGATTATCATGTTCTCGTCGTTGTACCACTTCGTCCGCTTTGGCTCACCAGTCTCCTTGTCGTCTATCATCCCAACAGTGCCAAACGCGAGGACACCGAGATCGATATCGTAGCGCTCACCGACAGATTCGAACTCGCCAGGACGGGCGTCGCCGCCGTGGAAGAATGTGCCGGCGTCGTGTTCGAAGACGTATGACACCGGATGCTCGGCGTCCGGGTCGTTCGCCGGTTCGACGTGGATTGTCAGGTCGCCGATTTCGAGCGTGTCACCCTCCGTGACTTCGTGAAGTTGGTCGTCCGTGACGCTCCAGTTCTCCAGCCACGCCTCCTCGCTGATGACCTTGTGGCCGCTGTCGGTGGTGTAGTAGTCCGCGCCCGTGCCCGCGAGAATCGGAGCCTGCGACGGACCGTGAACGTGATCGACGTGCTCGTGCGTCCCCAGAATCGCGTCACAGTCAGTGATGTCTTCTGGATTGAACGGTACCGGAACCATCCGAACGGTTCGCGGCGGGTCGCCGATACCCAGGTACGGATCGATAAAGACGGTCGTGCCGCCGCTGGATTTTACAATGAAGCCGTTACAGCCCAGGTACCAGATCGCCAGTCCGTCGGGTGTCGCCGATTCGACCGCGCGTGGAAGCCAGTCCGCCCAGTCAGATTCGACTGTCATACCCGGCTATGCCCCTTCCGGTCGCTAAGGTGTTTCGGAGACGCGGACGTGCTGGGGTCCGACATCTCCGGAGTTATAGAGAGGTTCCGACACTGAATCGGAGCCGTGCTGACTGCTGTCCACACCTACGAACGTAACTCCACGTCTGATGACGCCTGCCGGAGTCCCCGTGGCAAAAACAACGCTGGGACCCAGACCATGGCCGAAAAGAGGAGTTCCGGTGGCTTGGCACTTCCAGCAGTCCCACCCGCTGAGACCATGAGCATCTCGATGAATTCGCAGCATCTAGATACGCGGTGGAACTGTGAAACCTGAAAGGTCCAACGCCCAGGATTCCACGGCCGTGGTAGATGTCAATCTGAAACCTCCTGTTCTTGCCCCATCTAGTAAAAAGAGCGCAAGGAATTACCGCGAGAAGGATTTGGAAGTGGAACTTGTATGGTTTGAGGTTTCACTATTCCCTTCGTTAGAGATTTTTGTCACATCTGACAGTAACTTCTTGCAGTCAGTTTCTCCCTTGATGTAAATCTCCTCCGCTCCAGCGTTCTCTATCTCAGCGACCACCTTCGGGTCCTTGTCTCCTGTATAAAACACAACGGGGACCCGTATAGACTCATCTCGGACTTTTTTAATCAAATCTACCCCTGAGAGTTTCGGCATGTGGTTATCGGCTATAATACAGTCATACGTTTCACCATCGATCATGTCGAAGGCTTCTCTCCCATTCGCTGCCGTATCTACGTCTATATCAGGGTATGAGATGCTAACATAGGACGTGAGTAATTCTCTCACATTTCCATCATCCTCAGCGTGCAGCACTCTGATCCCTGAATCCATAAGTTCCATATGCTATGGGAACAACTTAGTCTCAGCGATAAGACCCATTAGATAGATATGTTCATACACCAATAGACTTCCTTTAATATACATAATGGTTCTGTCCTGTCGCCGGTTGCTGATGTTTGTGTAACAAGTCGTTGCTGGTAGTAACTTCTCCGCTCCAGAGCTGACTGGAGGAAGAGTATGATCAGTAGCTATACACCCGGACACGAATAGTTCAACACACCTGTTGCTGATTCCCGGGCAACAGTATTTCTCCCGGCCAGTCAGCAAACGAGACTGTTGCATGACTCGTGTCCGGGTGTATATGTCGAAGCCGAGCACAGAGGGTCCCAACGGATACAGACCACCGCCAAAGAGCGTGACCTGGATCTGCCTGTGACAGTTGAAACGAAACGGCGTCCAGCGGAGTACCGGAGCCTCCACTGGAGTACTACGGACACCGTTCTCATACTGCCGGCTGTCCGTTCGGACAAAATTCGCTCGAACTGGTACAGCCGGTAGTAGCAGACTGACCGCATGGCTGACGGGTATAGCGAAGACCGAAGTGGACGGGTGACGGACTGGCCCGTAGCGGGGCGTCGCTCTGACGACCCCCAGCAGAAGAGCGTACTCAGGGCTGCTGGCTGCTCGTGGCCATCTGGAAACGAGTCGAACCGAAAGACGGGGTCAGTCCTCGCAGCAACCGCCAGCCTTCTGGCCGAAGTCGACGGCAAGCTCCTCGGAGACGATCTCGTTGAGCTCCTGTAGGCGCAGTTCCAGTTCGTTCTGCGCTTCGAGATACTCGCTCATCACCGGGATGTCGTGGAGTTCCTCCTGGGCTTGCTGCACCTTGCGCAGATCCTCTTGTGAGGCCTTTCCGGTCTGGCGAGCGAGCATGAACTCCTCGCGGATCTGCTCAAACTCTTGGATTGCGTTCTGGGCCTCGTCGTGGTTCTCGACGGCATCCTTCTTCTCCCTGAATCGCTGGTACACTGGCAGTTCGGCGATCGCCTCACCGAACTCCGTAGCGAGCGCCTCAACGTGGTCACCGTCGACATCAGCGGCGGTATCGGTCTCGATGCTCATCACGCGTTTGTACGGACTCGGGCGGTATAGACCTGCCGAAACAGGGTGTTTGCCGTTCGCGTCCGGTCGCACTTTGATGGGGTGACCGCCCCCCGCGTGAACGTGGAGGGTGTCAATGCTTCTCGTCGCCCAGAAGCGTCGTGATCACTGTTTGGTGGGCTTTCCGGAGCCTGTAGTGCAGTGCCGGCGACGAAATATCGAACGTGTCGGCTAGTTCTTCGACCGTGGTGTCGCGTGGCCATTCGTAATATCCACGGGCGCTGGCAGCCATGAGCGAAGCCTCCTGTTTCGGTGTCAACTGATCTGCGAGTGTGTTCTGCATACCGGCAACCGTCGTTATCGGCCGATCGACGTGGTGCTTGCTGACGACCCTGATGTCGGGGACAATCTCACGGAGATCCATGAGAACGCTCTGGATATCCACTTCCGGTGGGAGTTCGACACTGAGGGTGATGTCACCGTCGACGGCATGCGCACTCTTCATGGACGCACCATGATCGGTGAGAACGTCAAGTGGGAGCCTGTAGGACTCTTCGAGGTGGGTCTCGATGAGGGGAGGCTCATTAGTCTCCTCGGCACGCACCACGCTACTATCCGCTACCAGAGATGAATCTTTCAACTGCCCGCACACCTGTGTCGGATCAGCACCGTCGACTCTAATATAGTAAATAGTTCGCCCATTGTCTATCGGGATACGACGTTCGAGCGTGAGCTCACACTCTAAATCAGAGGATACCGTGGCAAAGGGGAACTCCGCGTCGGGAATACATAGGTCGAGGGCCACGACCGTCTCTGCTGTGAGTGAGCGCCGGCTATGCACTCGCTGGATAGCGAGTGCGATGCTCTGGCCGAGACCAGCCAGAACTTCTTTCTCTGGAATACTGATTGTGTGCGATTGCGGTGCATAGACCACCAGTACCCCGTACGTTGCCTGGCCAGTTATCAGCGGGACGGCTGCCAGTGAGTGATGATCGTGTGCGAGGGCAGTGTCCCGTCTATACTCCGGGAACCGATCTGCTGTAGCGATTTCGTCGATAACCTGCACATCGCCCGACTGAAGTGCGCGCTTTGCGGGCCCGGGTTCACCACCTTGAATCCCTTCGAGGTAGGCATCGTCAACTCCGACGGCTGTCTGTGGAATAATACCCATACTCTGATCTGTAGACTCCGACCGTCTGCCTATCCAGACGGTCTGGTATAGATCAGAGTCGGTGAGGTGCTCACAGACGGCTGTTTCGATTCCATCCCGCGTCGCCGTATCCTGGAGTGCCTGTATAATCTCACGGACGAGCGTATTGAGTCGCTGGAGCTGTGCCAGCTCGTCACGCTGTTGTGCGAGGGTCCGCTCGCGTTCCTTGCATTCGGTGACGTCACGGAATACACTCAGGCGGCCATAGTGAATGCCGTCGTCGCCGATAACCGGTGCCGAATACCTGTCGATCCAGCGGCCATCGTTCAACTCGATTGTATCACGGCTTGTCTCTGCCGGATTCTCGTGCAGATACTCGACCTTCTCCTGGAATTTGTCGGGTTGTGCAAGTAGGTGACGAGCCGATTCGAGGAACTTCCTGTTTGACCGCTCGGCGGCAGTTTCGTCCGATATATTCCAGATATCGAGAAAGCGGTCGTTGTAGTAGCGGACGTTTTGGTCCGAATCGGTGAGTAACAGGCCGTCGATGCTGGCTTCTGCCTGTGCTTCCAGAAGTGCTCGCCGATAAGCTTGCTCTTGTTGGTGCTCTTTGCGCTTCGTAATCTCCTGTGAGATAACGGTGAGGCCGTCTTCGTCAGGATACGCCTGTACCTCAATCCAGTAATCATCCGAGTCGTAGTAGAACTTGCATGACTGGGGTTCCCCTGATTCACTGGCTTCTCGAAGCGTCTCTTCGTAGTCGGTCCCTCTGAGCTCCGGGAACACCTCCCAGAAATCTCTTCCGACGATGTCTTCCGCTGGAACCCCAGTTCGTTCTGCAACAACCTCGTTCCAGTACGTGACTGTCCAGTCGGCGTCGAAGGTGTAGTGAGCATCTGTAATGCGATCGGTCAAGCGGCGATACTGTTGCTTGCGCGTGCGTTGCCCGAGTTCGTAACTGACCCACTCTGTCAGGAGTTCGACGAACGTCTGCTGATGCTCAGTGAACGGCCCGTCGACTGGGGTCCGGTCAGCGAAAGAGATGGTCCCGTAAGGCTCGCCGTCGACGAGAACCGTCGTACCGATGTAACAGTCCAAATTGAACCGCTCGAACGCGGGATCATCTGCCCACCCCTCCTCCCTGGCGTGTTCAACAGTCAGAGGACTGCTCGTGGACGCCTCGATCGTGTGCTGGCAGTAGGCCTCCGAGAGTGGGACCGATTCTCCGACCTGTAGCTGCTCGTTCGGTCCAGCGGCAACCCGAATCTCCATCGTATCGGTATCGATGCGAGTAAAGAACCCCTGCTCGACATCCAGGTACGCTCGACCGTACTCTAGCACCTCCTCGATCCGCTCCGTAAACGGTCGCGTAGAGGCCATCGTCTGCTGGATCGACCGGAGTGCCTCCTGCGTCTCGCGTAGTTGGGCAGCCTGCTCTTTTCGCTCGGTGATGTCACGGTAGATGGCGACGACACCTGCCGTCTCCCCTTCGACAGTCAGTCGGCTGAGTTGATACTCGACAGTCACACACCCCCGCTCCGAGTGGTCACGCGTGAACTCGCCTTTGAGTTCGTCGCGGGTGTCTTCGAAGAGTCCGCGGTAGGGATCGCCTTCGGCTTCTGTACGAAGCCACTGGACGAGCGGGCTCTGCTCGCTTTCGAGCGCCTGTGGTGTACTATCTCGGAATCTCGCCAGCGCTTGGTTGACGATTTCGTACTGACCGTCTTCGTCGAGAATGGCGGCCGGATCTCCCATCCCTTCCACCAGTTGCCGATACCGCTCTAGCTCGCGCTCGCGTTCCTTGCGTTCGGTGATGTCGACGTGTACGACAGTAACGTATCGGTCCCCTTCGTACGTGAACTGACGTGCTCGTAGCACGAACCACCGATTCTCATCCGGCGAATGACATGGATACTCGAGTTCGACCTGTTCGGACTCCCCATACAGCACGGCACGCAGTCCAGTGGCCGCGCGAGTAGCGAATATATCGTCCGCAGCGTCCGTAACATCCAGATAATTTACACCAACCATAGCCGGGGACATCTGACAATCGTTCGCCTCCGCAAACGATTGCCATGCCTGGTTGGTCGCTAGAACCGTCCCGTCAGTGTCGAGAATAGCGACGCTAAGGGGGAGAGAACCGATAAGCTCCTCCATGAATCCTCCGTCGAGGGACTGCTCTGCCACGCTCAGATCCATTGCATCTCATGGTGGAGAAGCTTAACGAGTTTAATTAGGCTTTTGATGTTTCTTGCCGGCGAGTGTTTATTTCCGTATAATACAGGAGTGAAAATGATTGGCAGATATACCGTCGGACAGAACGGTTGATAGGAATCCGCCGGGGTAACCCGGCGACTATCTATCAAAGCCTCTGTCCGACGGTATAGTAGTCCACCAGTATAGCCCCATTCTGACGAGAAACAACCCGCAAATCAGTCGGTAGAGCTGCTGATCTGGGTCATACACTGAGAGATGTGTTGTGAGCAGCTTCTGACTCTAGGTATCTAAAAACATTGCCTATCTCTCCCCACTGGCTACTGATAGCCGAATATGTCATCATGTGAGTTCCCACCAGACTACCGACCACGGGTTGTTCTCTATCTCAGATCACTGTGTCCAGACGGTACCGGTTACAGTTTAGATGAAATTACCGATCAGTTGGAGGCGATGGACAGGGCGGGAGAGATCGAACGATTCTCTGTCGAGATCTGGGGGGACAAAATCCCGTCTGATACCCAGACGGCGGTCGGTACTTCTCTGCGAGGCTGCATCGAAATGTTCGAGCGATGGTGCGACAGTGCTGATACCTCGATTTCACCGTTCTTTGAGAGTCGTCCCTCTGGGTCGTTAGCAACGGACGACACCCGGGAGATGATCGTCCCGCCAGTCGTTTGCCTTGCTGAGTTCCACAACGAGACGCTGCAACACGTCGCGCCCTGTGTCGACGATGGAACGGTCTGTTCAGTTGCTAACCGTATCAAGACACTTGAGGAGGTGAATCGTGATGTCGTTGGAACAGGATGTGACGATGACTGAAGAACCACTCCCGTTCGACAAGATTCACAGCCTGTTATCTGCGCGTCACCGGAGGTACACCCTCTACTGCCTCTATCTGTACACCAATCCGATATATCTACCCGACGTAGCTGGACAGATTGCCGAATGGAAACATGGACGACCGGAAGACGAACTGCTGGATGAGCGTCTGGACATCTACATTTCACTGTACCATAACCACATCCCGAAACTTGCCGACGCTGGTGTGGTCAGCTACAGCCAAGACGAAGACATGGTCGAGCTGGGCTGTAATGCGCAACAAATACGGCCACATTTAGAGCAGGCTGCAGAGAAGGACTTAGCACCGTCGGATATGTCCCTGGCCTGACTCCAACTTGCAGCCAGAAGCAAGAACGTAGCAAACGAGCAGGCCGACAACCTTGACGAGGAGTCCGTCGAGACCGCTACGGAGACCATTGACACGACTGAGCAGGCGCTGATCGACCTGGAGACGTGCTGGATACCCAGAAAGCAATCCTCTCGGCGACACAGAGACCGACCAGGCTATCGGCGAGATACCGACGACCAGGTCGCAAGCACCGAGGAGAGCGCCAGCATGACCGACGATATTGCCCACCGTACTACCGAGATCTCGGCGGCTATCGACGAACTTGCGGAAGCCAAGGAGATCCAACACCAGATGGCCCGAGACCCCGAAGAAACCGTTGAGTGGATCGACCAGCAGCTATGTGGAATTATGGCGTAAGCGGCCTCGCCAAAGCACTGAGGTTATCCCGCTCGAACGGCTACAACGGTCCAATGAATCAAGAGCGGACTGACGGCGACCTCCGGAACACCGGACTGTCGCTCAAACACGACCGCGAGTGGGATTACGAACTCGACCGCATCGTCGAGGCAGTCGAGGAGCGCGACGCAGAGAAGGTTGGACTCCAGTTCCCGGAGGGGCTGAAGCGCCGCGGCCCGGCTGTTGCCGACGACCTCCGTGCGGCACTGCCCGACGACGTAACCGTCTTGCTCTCAGGCCAGCCCTGTTACGGGGCCTGCGACCTCGACACGTATATGATGCGTCGAACGGACGTGTTCGTCCATTTCGGTCACTCGCCGATGAAGGAGTCGGACAAGATCATCTACGTGCCGCTGTTCTCGAACGTCGACGTGTTCCCCATCATGGAGCAGGCCCGCGAAGAACAGCTTGCGGACCCCGAGGATGATCCCGATGTGGGTCTGGTGACGACGGCCCAGCACATGAACAAGTTCGACGAGATGCGTAACTGGCTGGAGGAACGCGGCTACACGGTCCATACGCGCCGTGGTGACGAGCGACTTACCCACGAAGGGCAGGTGCTTGGCTGTAACTACGCCAGCGCCGACGTGGACGCCGACCAGATGCTGTATGTCGGTGGTGGCAAGTTCCACCCGCTCGGCCTGGCGATGGAACACCCCGAACAACACGTTGTCATCGCCGACCCGGTGAACAACGTCGTCACCGTCGCGGACACGGAGAAGTTCATGAAACAGCGCTACGCCTCAGTCCACAAGGCGATGGACGCCGAGACCTGGGGTGTCATCTTCTGTACGAAGATCGGCCAGGGCCGCTGGGACAAGGCCGAAGAGATCGTCGAAAACAACGACGATGCCTATCTCATCACGATGGACGAGGTGACGCCGGACCGGCTGACGAACTTCGGGATGGACGCCTACGTCAACACCGGCTGTCCGCGCATCACCACGGACGACGGCCCGCAGTTCAAGAAGCCGATGCTCACGCCCGGCGAGTACGAGATCGCCATCGGGGAGAAGCCACTCGACGCCCTGGAGTTCGACACCTTCCACGGTACCTGGTAACGCATGAGTCAGACGGTCGAGAGCG
>JBDGPY010000074.1:0-15288 GCA_042219425.1 Haloarcula sp.
ATCTCGGCGAGATGGGTGAACTGACACTCGACGGGCACACTATTGCGGTGTATCACGGCACCAGTGGGGACATCGTCGACGCACTTGTCGAGTGTGACACCTACGACTACGTTTTCCACGGTCACACCCACGAACGCGGTCACGAGGAGCGCGGGGGCACGGTCAGAATAAACCCAGGCGGCATCTCGATTCCACCCGCTCCCGAGTCGTTCTCGGTCGCGACGCTCTCGACGGACACCAGTGACATCAAGTTCCACGAACTTGGGTGAGGATCAGTCGTCAGCGTGGCTGTCGACAGGCTGTGGGCTCCCATCGTGTTCGACGAGTCCGCGGCCAACGCCGAGCGCCTCGTCGGTGCGTCGAATGCTCTTCTGGGCGCTTGCAGTCCGCTCCGAAAGCGCGCGAACGGCGTCGATGTTCTCCGGCACCACGTCGGCTTCCTGATGGATGGCCTGGAACAGGTAGAGGTCCCGCCCCTCGACCGTGATGGATTCGGCCCAGATACAGTTCTCCCACACGTCGCCGCGAGGTCGGCCGGCATCGCGGGTGTACTCTTTGAGTTTCCCTGCGCCGTCGATACCCAGCGTCTCCGGGATGAGGAACAGTCGCGACTCGTCGCCAAGTAGCGACGTGACCTCCTCCGTCGTTGGCTCGCTCTCCAGCGTGACGTTGACGCTGTGGGTGTGCATCTGCGTCGTTGGGACCTTCATCCCCATCGTATCGATATCAAGGTCGGGGAAAATCGTCTGTACGTCGGGACCGTGGTGTGAAGGGATTTCGACGGGGTCCGGCAGTGTGTCGTTGATCGGGCCGCGGCCGGTCTGGCCGGGATCTGCACCGCGCCGGACCAGTGTCACGCGAGATTTCTCGACGCCGTACGTCTCCTTGAGCGGGGCGAGTAGGCGTGAGAGTCCGGTCGTGTTGCAGGAGACGACGCGGGCGGTGTCCGCGCCGACCGCGTCATCGTAGTTAGCGCGGGCATTGAAGCTCACATCAGCCAGGTCGGCGTCTTCGCCGCCCTGGAAGATGGCTGGCGTGTCATGTTCAGCGTACAGGGGGGCGTTGGCCGCACCGACCCCGCCTGGCGTTGTGTCGACGACGACATCGCTCGTCTCAATGAGATCGTGGACCGTTCCCGCGGTAGCGAGATCTGCCTCGTCGAATGGTTCGCGACCGTCCGCGGCATAGAGGTCGTACCCGCGGTCGTCTGCGATGGTTGCCTCGAAGTTCGGCGAGCGTTTCGACACACCCGCGACTGTCATATCTGGCTGGACCCGTACCGCGTCAGCGACGCGTTTCCCGATGGTGCCAAAGCCGTTGATGCCCACGTGGAGCATATCCAATACTCTCTCGGGGGAGTGTATATTCTTTGTGTTTAAAATTTGGAGAAATTAACTCAGATAGTTGTACCACTGATGATTGTCAACTTTTCCCAGCTGTTTGCCGACAACGCCCGTTTTGACGAGAGCGCCAATGTATGACAGTATTGCACAAGGCCGTGGCGCGTACCCATCGCATCCCGTCTCCCACTACCGGGGGCAGACCCATCACCGTCTGCCACACCCGCTCTCGCGGAGCGTGTCGTCACGAACTGGCGTCGCTGTCGGCGGAACTGTGCGTGGCGATTCCATCAAGAGTTATTCAGCGGGAGCACACAGCGACCATATGGACAACTCGTCGCTTCGCGCGCCTGCGGAAACCGCTGTCAGGCAGTGTCTGAACCTCCAGCCTGATGAGTCGTGTGCGGTGATCACCGACGACCAGCGCAGATCAATCGGCGAAGCACTGTATCGCGTTGCCACGGAGATCACTGACGACACCGTCATCGTGCGTTATCCGCCGGGTGACCAGCACGGCGCGGAGCCACCAGCACCGGTCACCGGTGCGATGGAGAGTGCTGATGTCGTCCTTGCGCCGACGACCAAGAGTCTGAGCCACACGGAGGCCCGCACCGACGCCAACGACGCCGGTGCTCGCGTCGCGACGCTGCCCGGAATCAGCGAAGGGGTGTTCCTGATGGGGTTGGACGCCGACTACGCGTCGATCGAACAGCACTGTGAGGACGTGCTGGCACAGGTCGAGGACGCCACGGAGATCCGGGTCACGTCACCTCAGGGCACGGACATCACATTCAGTATCGGCGCTCGCGAGTGGCACATGGACACCGGCATTGTCCACGAAGCCGGCACGATGTCGAACCTCCCCGCCGGCGAGGTGTTTCTCGCACCCGAGACAGCCGACGGCACCTTTGTCGTCGACGGGACAATGCGTCCCCACGGCAAACTCGATGGGAAACGCCTCACCTTTGAGGTTGCGGACGGCTACGTCACGGATATCGACGACCCCGACATCCGCACAGAGGTCGAGGATGCTGCCGATGAGGTCGGACAGGATGCCTACAACCTCGCCGAACTCGGTATCGGTACGAACGTTGCCGTGACCGAACTCGTCGGCTCCGTCCTGCTGGACGAGAAGGCCGGTGGCACAGTCCACATCGCTATCGGCGACGACCACGCAATGGGCGGGGACGTGCACGCACCCATCCATCTGGATGGAATATTGACGGAGCCAACCGTGTATGCGGATGGGGAGATCGTAGATCTCCCGAAGCCAAGCGGCGACTGAGCGGAGCTGTGAGGTAGGTGAGGAAGTACAACTTCCTCGCGTGAGCGGTTGCGCCGCGAACGTGGGAAGTTTGTAGACTCCTTCGGACCCGGATTCGGTACAAGACTCTACGTCGCCGTGTTAGCGTAGACGACAAGCAGGATCGCCCAGAGCAACGATCCAACGAGCACGAGGTCGAACGGGACTGGGTGGCCGAGATTCCATGCGAGCACAAGTCCATGGATCGCACTCATAAACGATATCGTCGCAACAGTGACTGTGGCCGCCACTTTCGGCGACTCCGGCGGATCAAACCGGAACGCACCTTTCAAAACAAGCAGGGTTACGAACATCAGCGTCGGCATCAGTGCCACCCCGACAGGCTTCGAGACGTAATTGTCAGGGGTACCCGACGCCGAGAAGTGAATCGCTACCTCAGCAGGGAGTTGGTTCCAGAGGGCAACGCCAGCCAACGCTGTCAGAGCGATTATAACGGCGTTCACAACGTCAGATCGACTACGTTCGAGAGACATTGCCTCACCCAGTCAACACGGCCATTACATATATGATTTCGTTGCTGTGTCTGTATCCGAATCGAGGGAAACACACAGAGCGCCGGCCAAGCACAGGCAGCACCCGTACCAGAATCCACAAAGAACACAGAGGGCTCACTTCCCTGCCGCCGACCAGCGGCGAGTCGAGAGCTACTAGCTTGTCCACCAGTTGCTAGCGCTGTGCGGCCACCACCTGCTGTTGCGATGACAACACCGCCGCTACTGTTGACCGATGGCAGCTCTTTAGAATCTTTTGACAGAAGATTCTGAACGACTGATACTGTTGGCTGTAACTACGTGAAGAGATTTGCCACCCCGGGGTGGCAAAATTCTTCAATGGCTTACAGCCGACAGTATAAGCCAATGGCTTGGCCTGTTCCGTCATATTGTGTGATTGGCTGGCCGTCATTGACGGAGCGGAGTGCGCCAGTGTTGGTGAATCCGTCATTCGATATCACAAAAAACGGATTGACATCGGTTACAGCGGCGACGCCATGCTCTGTGACGATTTTCAACCGAGCAGGGAGATCGTACCCGATACGCAACTGTACCGTTTCCCCCTGATTCCACAGATTCGTCCCAGAATCACCATCAACCTCAGATGTCGCCGACCCCTCTATGTTTATTTAGAACCATTCCCTCTCTTTTCGTAAATAGAAGCACGTATTCTAACACCAGATAAGCTCTGTGCAACCATGTGAGTGAAAACCACGAGCAGCGCCGTGGCGACGACCATTTAGGGGAGCGTAGTCAAATCCACTATATGACAGACGCTACACCGGGCGACCGACTCGCCCTCCTGTGTCCGGCCTGCTCGCCGGAGCTGGAAACGGTTCACGAGGTGCTGAAGCCGGGCGGCCACGTGACGGTTCGCTGTACGGACTGTGACCACGTCCACAAGGAACAACTTCCGGAGGAAGAGACGCTGGAGCGCAGCGTTGTCGTCTCACAGGACGGAGACTCCTTCACCGCACAGGTTGACGTGCCAGCCGACGAAGAGCTGTCTGTTGGCGAGGAGTTCCTGCTGGAGACCGATGAGGCCGTCGTGACCGCTCGCATCACTAGCCTGGAAACTGATGACGGCCGTGAGGACGACGCGCCGGCAAGCGATGTCGAGACCATCTGGTCCCGTGCCGTCGGGAACGTGTCGGTTAACGTCACTATGCATCCGAAGGATGGGACCCATGATGAGACCGAGAGCTTCAAACTCCACGTCCCCGGCGACTACGAGTTTGTCGTCGGCGAAACCGAGGAGTTCGGAGAGGAGGAGTTCACGGTCGAAGGAATCCACGTCCGCGACGACGCCCATGGATACGACCACGAGAACATGGACCATGACGGCGATATGGGCATCGCGAAGGACATCAACCGGCTATACGTCCGAGACGAGTCGACAACGGCGTGGTCAGCGTGGTAGGATGGTCGACTGGGACCGACAGCGGTCGAGACTGACCGACCGCCTGCGAAGACGCATCGCCGACGAGGACGTTCTCGCGGCGATAGCGTCGGTTCCGCGTCATCGGTTCATTCCGGACGACGAACGAGGCGACGCCTATGCAGACCGCCCCTTGCCAATCGGTACGGGCCAGACGATTTCAGCACCACACATGGTCGCGATCATGGCCGAGCTACTGGACCTGTCGGCCGGTGACACGGTGCTGGAGATCGGCACCGGCTGTGGCTACCACGCCGCGGTCACGGCCGAACTGGTCGGCCCTGAGAACGTATACAGCGTAGAGTACCATGCCTCGCTGGCCGACGAGGCGCGAGAAACGCTGGCCGCGACCGGATACGGCGACATTTCTATCCTGGTCGGCGACGGCAAAGCGGGCTGGCCGGACCACGCTCCCTACGATCGCGTGTACCTGAGCTGTGCAGCGTCTGACTTCCCCGCCCCGCTCATTGCACAGACCCGCGACGGCGGTGTCCTTCTCGCACCGCTTGGCGACGGGCAGCAGCGGCTCGTCAGGGCGGAGAAACGGACTGACGGGATGCTCGACAGGGAGGATCACGGTGCCGTCCGGTTCGTCCCGCTGCAGTAACTCTTTCTGGACACCGTTGCCGCGCCATTGATATAGCTCCGGCCGAAAATTCTGGTATGGACCCGGCGGTACTGCGGGACGACATGGTCGACAGCCTGCAACACGACAGCAAGGGTGTCGTCCGGAGCGCGTGGCTTTCAACAGCGATGCGTGCCGTCCCACGCGAAGCATTTGTTGGCGAGCAACACGCCTACTCCGACCGCCCGTTTGAGCGTCTTGGCACACGTGTTCTCTCGCCCAGTACTGCCGCACGCCTGCTCGAAGCGCTGGCTCCCGAAGAAGACGACAATGTGCTCGTCGTCGGTGCGGGTGTCGGCTACACAGCCGCGGTGCTTGCCGAGCATGTCGGCCCGGCGAACGTTCAGGCAATCGATATCACGCGCCGCCTCGTCGTCGAAGCCCGGCAGAATCTAGCCGAGGCCGGCTACGACGCCGTCCTTGTCGACCGCTGTGACGGGGCCGAGGGGCTCCCCGAGTACGCGCCCTACGACCGGGTGCTGCTGGAGGCCGCCGCTATCGATCCGCCGCGCAGCCTCCTCCAGCAACTGACCGAGGACGGACAGCTGGTGATGCCGCTTGGGACCGGCGAGCAGTCTCTCGCTGTCGTCGACGCCGACGGGTCGGTTCAACGTCATGGAACCGTCGCGTTCCAGCCGATGCTTGTCGAGGGCGAGCAGGCTGACACAGTCGAACGCAACCGGACCCATCGTGAGGACCGCGAGCGCGCCCGCCGGGCGGCACAGTCACGAGCCGGGTGGGAGCAGGAGTGGATCGACTGGGACGACTAAGGCGACTCGACGACCAGCAGGTCGGTGTTCGAGCGGGCGTCCTCGTAGCTACTGCCCGCCGGTGGTTTCACCTCGAACACGACAGTTCCATCCTGCTGGTTCGGCCCAAGCGAGGGCGACAGCGAGAGCGTGGCGTTCCCCGCGCCGTCTGTCTCCCCCGTCGTGACCGTCGAGAGCATCGCAGTACCGCTTTTCGCGACGACAGTCGCATCTGAAACAGGCGACCCCTCCGAGTCGACGACGGTGACGACAACGTCCTGCATCCCCGGCGAGGTAACTTCGGGATGGGGTTCGACATCGACTTCCGTCACCTGTAGTGTCTCGATACCGGATATCGTGCTCATCATCACGGAGAGGCAGGCGACGCCAACCACGAGCGCGATGACCAGCCGAATCGGTAATCCTTCGATAGCGCGTTCGTCGCGCCACAGTGACTCTGACATGGACTGGTCTGGTCGCGGGTCCGTACTTGAACTCTCGGATGAACGTTCAAATAGTGAACCGCGGCTATCGCTGGTATGGTCGTTATCGGACGCGAGTGCGCTGGGGGACCGACGACGCGGCTGGGTCACTATCGGGCCCGCGACGGGAGTCACGGTGCTGCCGTCGACCTCGATGTGGACCGGCCACACGTCGGTCTCGTCGTCGGCAAACGCGGGTCAGGCAAAACGTACACGCTCGGCGTCCTCGCCGAGGGGTTGATGACGGCGGCCGGTGTCGCGCCGGTCGTTGTCGACCCGATGGGGGCGTTCGTTCCGTTGGGCACTGCGGATGTGCCGGCCACGGTAGTCGACCCCTGTGTCCGCGCGGACGCACTCGACCCGCGCCAGTGGTGTACGGCTCTCGGTCTCGACCCGGAACAGGGCGCAGGTGCGCTGGTGTGGCAAGCGGCCAGTGATCGGGGCACGCTCGACGGGATGCGTGAGGAGGTGACCGACGCGAACGCCGCTGACGGCGTCCGACGAGCGGCGGCGAACCACCTCGCGCTCGCCGCGTCCTGGGACGTGTTCGGTCCCGACGGTATCGAGGCGGCAACGCTGTGTAGCGACGACCTGACTGTCCTCGATACGTCGGGACTCGACCCTCGGCCGGCAGGTGTGGTTCTCGCCGCTGTCGCGACTGCACTATACGACGCCCGGATCGCGAGCAGGACAGACCGACTGCCGTGGCTCCTCGTCGACGAGTCCCACGCATTCACCGGCGGGGTCGCCAGCCGCCCGCTTCGGCGCCTTGTAACCCGCGGCCGCCAGCCTGGTGTGAGCTGCATGCTGGCAACACAGCGGCCCAGTGCGGTTCCGGCGACGATAATCTCACAGGCCGACCTGTTCGTTGCCCACCGGTTGACGAGCACGGCGGACATCGATGCGCTCCAAGCGGCCCAGCCGACGTATCTTGACGGCGACTTCGCGGCACGGCTGCCGAGCAAGACTGGTGAGGCGCTCGTCGTCGACGACGGCACCGAATCAGTTCACCACGTGACGGTCCGCGAACGGCGGACGCCTCACGGTGGCCAGTCGCCACGGGCCAGTGACCAGACGGCCGGCGACGCTGAGACATGCGCTGACGGTGGGTTTTAATCCCGCTTCCGCCGTCTGTTCACCCGTATGGCAGACTACACGATCCGCTACCACACCGACGGCGAGTTCGACGAAATTGTCGCGGCAGTGCAAGACGAACTGGCTGCCGAGGGGTTCGGCGTCCTCTGTGACATCGACGTGCAGGCGACGCTGCGGGAGAAACTCGGCGAGGAGTTCCGAAAGTACCGCATCCTGGGGGCCTGTAACCCCTCGCTGGCTCACGAAGCGATTGGCGAGGAACTCGAACTCGGGGCCTTGCTTCCGTGCAACGTTATTGTCTTCGAGACCGACGCGCAGGTCGGTGTAAGCGCCGTCGACCCGAACGTGATGCTCTCGGTCACGGAGAACCCTGCGCTCGATCCGCTTGCCGACGACGTCTCCGACCGGCTCGAACGAGCCCTCAAGCGCGTGCCCGGGGCAACAGCCATCACAGCCTGAACGGCGACGTAACGGCAGTTACACGATCTGGACAAGACCCCAGGCCAGACCGATCGCGGCCAGCGCGCCGACGAGGTTTCCGATGGCGTTGAGTGTGGCCATCGCGAGATAGCCATCCTCCCACAGCCGCACCGTCTCGAAGGAAAACGACGAGAACGTCGTGAAGGACCCGCAGGCACCCACACCGACGAGCAGCGACAGATCACCGGTGACGCCAGCAAAGGTGAGCAGCCCCAGAACGAAACTCCCGACGACATTCACCGAGAGCGTCCCGAGCGGGAACGTCTCTTCCTGAACTGCCTGCGTCAGATAATAGCGACAGAGCGCCCCGAGAGCGCCGCCGGTCCCCACCAGGTGAGCCGGCTCTAGTGCGACCATCAGCGCTCACCTCCCCCAAACAGCCGGATAGCCCCGCGCCCGGCCAGCACGCCGGCAAAGCCCAGCGCGTAGCTGCCGACGATATTTGCTATGGCCCACTCGGGCGTCACTACCGTCTCGACTGCGAACGTGCTGTAGGTGGTAAACGACGAGATGAAGCCGGTCGAGGCGGCCAGTTTCGTCTCGCTCGCGAGTACGCCGATCTGCAGGGCCTCATACAACAAAAACCCGAGCGCGAAACTTCCGAGCGCGTTGGCGAGCAACGTTCCCTGCAGCCCGGGCAAGAAGAGTCCGACAAAGTACCGGAGGTTTGACCCAGCGAATCCGCCAATACCGACGAGGATGACGGTTTCGACCGTCGCGAGCGGATGGGTGTCTGACATCGATCTCAATCTTCGAGAATCTCTGCCAGCCGGGCTTCGCCGAGAGTATCGACGAGCTGGGCGAGTTCGATGACCCGTTCTTCGCCGAGCGTGTCGACAAGTTCGCGAATCTCGTCGGGGCCGAACGTTCGGGCGACGTAGCCGAGATTCTCAACCATCCGCGTCGTCCGGTCGAGCGTGTCTTCTTCGGGTTTCAGTGTCAGTGGCCGATTCGTGAACTTGCCGTCCTCGTTGAAGTAACAGAACCGGAGTTCAGCTGTCTCGCTGTAGTCCGGTTTGACGACCTGCAGGACGCCGTATCCGCTGTCCCACTCGTCTAACTCCACTTCGAGGAGCGTTTCGTACCGAGTCACACGTATCTATTTCGATTGTTAGGTTATATAACTTTGGATACTGAAATAGGCAGTAACCGAAATTAGTTGTGAAACGCAACAATACGATATTATAGATAATATCATATTAACTACTGTAACCAAATCACTGAAGTGGAATAATATTGGTACAGATGTTATTCCACTCATCCGCTGCGAAGTGACTAATGGGCATGTCGGTTCTGTCGTACGTGTCTTGCACAGCTTATATTCAGACTGGCTGACACCCTCCTCTAAAATGGAATCATTTTTATATTGCGTCCAATAACACTCGGTTAATGCCAGAATCACAGCAGGAATCTAGTGTCGCCCACTTCGATGTGGAAAATATCGGAGGAATCGACAACACATCTGTCGATATTCCGCCGGGAGTGACGGTTCTCACGGGTAAGAACGCAACGAACCGAACCTCGTTTCTGCAGTCGATCATGGCCGTGATGGGGAGCACGAAGGCCACGCTCAAAGGCGATGCGGACGAAGGGCGCGTCGCCCTCTCCTATGGAAACGAGCAGTACGAGCGGACGCTCACCAGAACGGGAGGTACCGTTCAGTTCAGTGGTGAGGGGTACCTCGACGACCCGGAGGTCGCTGACCTGTTTGCGTTTCTGCTCGAGACTAACGAGGTCCGACGCTCCGTTGCGCGTGGCGACGACCTCCGCGAGATCATCATGCGGCCGGTCGACATCGACGCGATCAGAGAGGAGGTTGAGCGTCTAGAGGAGGAGAAAGGCGAGATCAACGACGAGCTCGCCACGATCGAGTCACGCCAGCGTGACCTCCCCGACCTCGAACAGCGCCGGACCGAGCTCCGTGAGCAGATCGAGGCCAAGCGCGACGAACTTGCCGAGCGCGAGGAGGAAATCGACAACAGCAGCCGTGACATCGAGGAGAGCCGCCAGGAACAGGATGCCCTCGAACAGAAACTCGACGAGCTCCGGTCGACGCGGTCGGACCTCGAATCTGTCCGGCGGGACATCGAAGCCCAGGAAGAGAGCATTTCCTCGCTGAAGCGCGAGCGCTCTGACCTCCAAGACGAACTGGACGAACTCCCCGAGACACCGATGGGAGACCATCAGCATCTCGAAGACGAAATCGCGGGACTACGAGAGCAGCGCCAGACGCTCAACAGTGAGATTTCTGACCTCCAGAGCCTCATTCAGTACAACGAGGAACGGCTGGAAGAGGAAGACTACGACGTCATTCAGTCCCTTGAGGAAGCGTCTGACGAGTCCGACGGGGCGGTGACGGCACAGCTCCTCGAAGGCGAGGACGACGAATCCGTCGTCTGCTGGACGTGTGGGTCGACCGTCGACCGCGAGCAGATAGAAGACACCGTGGACCGCCTGCAGGACCTCCGCCAGCAGAAAGTCGAGCAGCTCAACGACATCAAATCCGATCTCGAAGACCTCAAAGCCGACCAGCGCGAGGCCGAAAAGAAACAGCGTCGGCGCGAGAACGTCGAGCGGAAGATACAGGAGACAGAGACGGAGATAGAGCGCCGCGAAGCGCAGATCGAGTCCCTGAAAGACCGCCGGGAGGAGCTGACCGCCGACGTCGAGTCGCTTGAGGACGAGGTGGACAACCTCGAATCCGAGGACTTCGACGAGATTCTCTCGCTCCACCGGGAGGCGAACCAGCTTGAGTTCGAGATCGACAGTCTGGAGTCAGACCTCGACGACGTGAGCGTGGAGATCGAGGAGATAGAGACGATGGTCGAACGTGCTGACAACCTTCGGGACGAACGCGATGAGCTAGTCGATCAGCTCACCGACAAGCGGACAAAGATCGACCAGATCGAGGCCGACGCCGTCGAGCAGTTCAACGATCACATGGACGCTATCCTCGGTATTCTGGAGTACGAGAATCTGGAGCGCATCTGGATCGAACGCGTCGAACAGACCGTTCGCGAGGGTCGCCAGAAAGTCGACCGAACGGTGTTCGAACTCCACATCGTCCGGACCACTGAGAACGGCGCAGCCTACGAAGACACCATTGAGCACCTCAGCGAGAGCGAACGCGAGGTAACCGGCCTCATCTTCGCCCTCGCAGGCTATCTGGTCCACGACCTCCACGAGAGCGTGCCGTTCATGCTGCTCGACTCGCTGGAGGCCATTGATTCGGCGCGTATCGCCGAACTTGTCGGATACTTCTCCGACTACGCCGAGCATCTGGTCGTCGCTCTCCTCCCGGAGGACGCGCAGGCACTCGACGACAACTTCAACCGCATCACGTCGATCTGACCCCAGTACGCTTTTACTTCCGGTTCACGTACGTGCTGATAACAGATGGCAGATACGACAGACGGCCGCCCATCGAGCAAGGTAGCCCGACTCATCGACGAGTACGAACTGGATGGACTCGGTGCAGAGATGGAGGCTCGCTGGACCGGAGACGGCGAGGAGCGCATGAGCCTCCGCGATCTCGCTGAGTTTTTCAATAAACAGCTACTTGAGCGGGCGCTGGTCGACGCCGGCCTGAGCGCCCTCGAAAGCGACGTGAAATCGACCTACGAGAACCTCACAGGCGACGACATCAGTACAGGTGTTCGGACTGACACCGTCAACCGACTCGAACGGAACGGCGTCGACGTTGAGGGCCTGGAATCCGATTTCGTCACATATCAGGCGATTCGGTCGTATCTCAAGGAATGGCGCGGCGCGGAGTACCAGGGACTGTCCGACGATGAAAAGATCGAGAAGGACCTCGAAAGCATCCAGCGGCTCCTGACGCGAACGTTGTCGGTCACCGACCAGCGTATCGAGAAGCTCCGTGACACCGGGCGCATCGACATCGAGGAGTTCGAGGTGTTCCTCGACGCGCAGGTACTCTGCCAGTCGTGTGGAAGCCAGTATGCCGTCGCTGACTTCTTCGAGCAGGGCGGCTGTGACTGTCACCAGGACTGACTCACCCATTCCCGGACGAGTCTGTCCGCCCGCCGCTAGCTGGGCCCGTCTCACATGGGATGGGGCCAGCGCAACTATACCGTTTTGACGGAGCAACTGATACAGATTGTAAAACGCAACAAATAGGCAGAAAGCGGGTATATCAGATCCGTTCTTCCGCTCCTCCCGAACCGTATCGAGGCGGTCCCTGTGGCTTGAGACCACACAGGGCTGAAGGCACCGTGAAGCCTCGGGATAGGTATGAACCCGACCGAACTACGGGCGTCGATACCGGCGCTCGAACGGTGTGCGTACTTCAACACGGGTGCGAGCGGACCGACGCCGCGGCCCGTCGTCGACGCCGCAACGTTGGTTCTCGAACGGCACGCGTTCGACGCGCTGTAGCCGTGTGGTGAAGTGACTTGCTCCGGGTCACCATGCCCGGACTTTCTTGCCCTGCCCGGCCGTTCAGGTTCATATGGAGACGCGACCTGTCGTGACGTGCTTCCTGCGAAGCGAGGGCGAGGTGTTGCTGTTGCACCGGAGCGACGCGGTCGGGTCGTACCGTGGCCGGTGGGGTGGAGTTGCGGGACACGTCGCTTCTGACGACGGTCAGGACCGGGACCCTGAAACGGCTGCAAGGGCGGAAATCGAGGAGGAGACCGGACTGGCTGAGGCCGTCACGCTGGTCCGGCGGGGCGACCCCTTCGATGTCGAGGACGACGATCTGGGGGTCCGCTGGCAGGTCCATCCGTTCCTGTTCGACTGTGAGGACCGAACCGCCACGACCAACGAGGAGACGACAGAAACCGAGTGGGTCCTTCCATCGGAGATACTGGCCCGCGAGACGGTCCCGCGGCTCTGGACCTCCTACGACCGGGTTCGCCCACGGGTCGCGACTGTCCGTGACGACCGGACCCACGGGTCTGCGTGGCTGTCGTTGCGAGCACTGGAGGTGTTGCGCGACGAGGCCGCCCTCGCAGATACCGGACGAACCGACGACCTGGAGACAGCCGAGCGGGACGGCGACGACTGGGACGCACTCGTCACCCTCGCTACGGATCTTCGAGCGGCACGGCCGTCGATGGTGGTTGTCGCCAACCGCATTGATCGTGCGATGCACGCCGTCACCGACGAGACGGCGGCGGCCACCGTGCGGGCGGCGACCGAGACGCTGACCCACGCAGTGACTGCCGACCGCATCGCTGCCGCCGTTGCTGCCGAACACGTCGGTAATCGCCTCGCTACGCTGTCGCGCTCCGGAACGGTCCGCAAGGTTATCGATGCCACCGCGCCAGCGGCCGTGCTTATCCCTGAATCTCGGCCGGGAGGCGAGGGTATCGGTGTTGCCGAAGCACTAAGTGACAGAAGCGCGGTGACGCTGACCTCCGACGCGGCGTTCGGCCACGAACTGGACACATGGAGCGCTGACACGCTTGTTTTCGGAGCTGACCGCGTCCTTCCAGACGGCCGTGTCGTTAACAAAGCTGGCACCCGAGCAGCGGCACTGTCGGCGGCCGCCGCGGACGTGGACTGCTATGCGGTGTGTTCGACAGACAAAATCGCTCCGACGACGGACTGGGACCCCGAAGAACGCGAGCCACAGGAAGTGTACGACGGTGACGCCGATATCACTGTAGCCAACCCCACGTTTGACGTGACGCCGGCGTCTGCGGTGACGGTCGTCACCGAGCGCGGCGTGCTGGAGACCGCCGAGATTGCGGATATCGCTGACGCTCACCGGGATTGAAGCGACTGGCTCGAACACAAGGCGTGACACGAGCGACTGCTACGTGGCGGTCAGTGTTCGTCCAGCACGACCGGAACGCCGGCTTCGGCTACGTCGGCGGCGAACTCTTGGGAATCGGCTTCGAGGTTGGAGAAGGTGTTGTAGTGGACCGGTAACACGAGGTCTGGTTCGATAGTCGCAGCGAGCGAGGCTGCCTCGTGGCGGTCCATCGTCGCCCGCGGGCCGATGGGCGGACACAGTAGCGAGACGTCCAGCGTCCGGTGGCCCGGTAGCACGTCAGAATCGCCGGGGTAGAACGCTCTGGTCCCTTCGACAGCGATCATGAAGCCACAACCGAACCCTTCCGGGTGATATGGCGTCCCATCTGGCAGCGTGTGGGGACCGTCCGGTTCGTTGTACGCCGGCGTCGACCAGATTGGCACGTCTTTGACCGTTTTCTGTGATTTCATTCCGACTTCGACGATGTCGTACGGCAATGAGGAGAGCGGCGGCAGGTCCCGGTCGCCGACGCGTTCGTCAATACCTTCGTAGGCGACGATGGTCGCATCCTCGCTGGCGACGCGTTCGATACCATCGGGGTCGTAGTGGTGGACGTGGGTCACGCAGACTACGTCGCCGTCCTCCGGACGATAGTCGTTACTTGGTGGATGGCCGATACCGTCTTTATGTGGTTCCCACTCGCCGGTGAGCACACCATAGCGGCCCGGGTCGACATAGACCACCGTGTCGGAACCGGCAAAGCGGAGCGTAGCGTACCCCAGCCAGTCGATGGTCAGCCCGTCGTGTCGAATCGTCATCAACTGTCCCTACACGCTACGCCCTGAATAAGTCCGCTACTTGCTCGTCTCTCGGGACCCGTTCCGAATTCCGTTCGCCGCTGACTGTCGGTACACCCAAGAGTGGAGATGTCCACTACAGGACAATGCAATCGGGTGCCGTCGAACTGTTCGTCGATCTCGTCGGCACTGAACCGCTACTAAACGGTCTCGTCGGCGGGGCCATCATCGCCGCGATGAACCTCTTTGGCGCGTCGCTCGTGCTGGTCTGGCGTGACCCCTCGGAGCGGGCGCTGGACACGGCGCTCGGGTTCGCCGCCGGCGTGATGCTGGCCGCCGCGTTCACGAGCCTCATCATCCCCGGAATCGAGGAATATTCCGGCGGGAATCCGGTTCCAACGCTCGTCGGCGTCGCACTGGGGGCGCTGTTTCTCGACCGGGCGGACGGGCTCGTCCCGCACGCCCATTACCTGCTAACCGGGAACAGGCGGCCGGATGCAGCTAACCCCGGTCAGGACCTTTCTGTCGACGAGCCGAAACTGGCAGCCGTCATCCTGTTTATCCTCGCTATCACGCTCCACAACATTCCAGAGGGACTTGCTGTCTCCGTCGCGGCGATTAACGCAGGGCTTGACCGGCGGCTCTACGCTGTCTTCGCTGGGATTCGGTCTGGTGTTGTGAACCGCCTCAGGGTCGAGCCCCGACGCTTCCCGTGGATTAGTCGGACACGCCTCGAATACCATCG
>JBDGPY010000018.1:0-14742 GCA_042219425.1 Haloarcula sp.
GTGAAAGCATATGTCCAGACGGACTCAGGTAGCTGATATGCGTCTCTCTAGCGGGGTCCCCGGATTCGACAAACTCATTGAGGGGGGGTTACTCCCGAATCGTCTTTACGTGGTCAGCGGCCCGCCGGGCAGCGGGAAGACAACCTTCTGCTCACAGTTCATTACACAGGGCGTCAAGGAGGGCGAGACGTGCCTGTACGTGACGATGCACGAGACCAAGACGGAGTTGATGCAGGACATGGCCGGCTACGATTTCGGCTTCGACCGGGCCATGCAGTCAGACGCCATCCAGTTCCTCAACCTCGTCACCGAGAGCGGGAAACGAACGATCACGCAGTTCGGCAGCGAGGGCGGCCTGACGAACCGGCTTGTCGCCTATATCAGACAGAACGACATCCAGCGGGTCGTCATCGACTCGACGATGCTGTTGCAGCACTTCATGAACGACGTCGAAGACGAGATCACGGGCTTTCTCTCCGCGCTGAAACAGACGGACGCGACGACGCTGCTCATCTCTGAGATGACCGACCCGTCCTCCTACAGCGACGAACACTACCTCGCCCACGGCGTCGTCTTCTTCCACAACTTCCTTGAAAACGGGAGCATGACCCGCGGCGTCCAGGTGATAAAGATGCGGGGCACCGCCATCGACTGTGACATCCGTGAAATCTCCTTTTCTGACGCCGGACTGCAGGTCCACACTGACCGGAAAGTGGAGACATGAGCCGCTACGAGCGTGAGTTCGGCACTGACTGGGACACTCTCGACAAAGACGAGGCCACCGACCGGGCCTACGCTATCGGCGTCGCCGAGCGCCTTGGGGAGTACAACCGCGAAGAACTCGAAGCGATATACGCCGAGATGAACTCGGCGTACCACAAGAGCATAGTCGAACTCGCGTACGACGAAGGGCGCAACGAGGCAAAGGAAGCGGCGGAGACGACTAGCGCCGACCGGGACGCCCTCTGGGCCGATCTGATCAACGGCGAGAAGACGTACATCGACGAAGCGGACGTGCCGACCGGCGGCCGTGACGGCCTGCCGTCGGCGCTCGACTCCTCGGAACTGCTGGACAGGCAGTCAGTCGACAGCACCGACGCTGTCGATAAGCCGGATTTTCTCGACAGGTAGCTGCTCCAGTGTGTGCGCCGACTGCCCGAACAGCGCTGTCGCTTGCCCGCGTAAAAACGATGGAGACGGGAAACCCGTCCAGAGCTGGGGTGACTGCAGGCCGCTCTGGGCCGTTAGAAGGAGACTTGGTCCGGTCCGTCTTCGCCCATGCAGATCGGGTCGCGGTCGGAGTAGCCCTTCCGGCCGATGGCCTTGCTCGACACGCCCGAGAACGCCGCGAACTCGGCGTCTTCCGCGCTTTCGAAGGTTTCCGGAGCTGAACGGCTGAGTGCGTCGCCCAGACGTTCGGTGCCGTTTGGCAGTTCGAGTTCCATGTCGCCGTCGCCCTCGATGATTTCCTCAGCGGAAACCGGGTAGTCGTACGATTGGAAGGCGTCCGTTGCGTTGCTTAGCATTCGCATATCTACCGAAAGTTCATGGTTCCTAATAAACCTTCACTATAGATAATCATAATATCCCTTAATGCGTATAAGGGACCCACGTTTCATGTGCCCACAACTCATTATTTGACCAGAAGCGGCTTCCTGCTGGGGATTGTGGGAACGGTATGGTCGTCGCTGACTTGCACGTACACACGACCCGCTCCGACGGGACGCTCTCCTTCGACGAGGTTCCGGCCGCTGCGAGACGAGCGGGCGTCGAGGTTGTCGCTGTCACGGACCACGACCGACTCCAGCCTGCAGTTGACGGTCCCATCACCCAGCGGGACGGTGTGACGCTCCTCCACGGTATTGAACTCCGCGTCGAAACTGAGACCCAGCGACTGGACCTGCTGGGCTACGGCGTTGAGCCGACCGACGAACTCCGGGCCGAGTGTGCGCGCATCCAGCGGAACCGCCGTGAGCGCGGCGCGCGCATCATCGAGTGTGTCGAAGACCATCTGGGCGTCTCGCTACCCGTCGAGCCGCGCGACGGCCTCGGTCGTCCGCACATCGCCAGCGCTATCGCCGAGGTGTCGGATCACACCTTCCAGTCCGCGTTCGACGAACTCATCGGCGACGACTGCCCCTGTTACGTCCCACGGGAGGTCCCGTCCTTCGAGCGCGGCTGTGCGCTTCTCTCAGACGCCTGCGGGCTGGTCGGCCTCGCGCACCCGTTCAGATACCCCGATACGGCAGCTGCGCTGTCGAAGTGTGCGTCGCTCGACACCGTCGAACGGTGGTACCCCTATGGCTGGGCGGTCGAGGACAGTCTCGTCGACGACGCTATCGAGCGGTACGACCTCGTCCCGACAGGCGGCAGCGACGCCCACGGCGAGACACTGGGTGGCACCGGTCTGGATGCGGCCGCCTGGGACCGGGTCCAAACAGCCCTCGGTGTCTGACAACCGGCAGACGGAACCCGAGGGTTCAATGTCGTCCGGGTCTATCATTCAGGTATGCAGTGTCACTACTGCGACCGTGAAGCCGACATCGCCGTCGAGAACGACGGCGTCAAGGTTGGTGTCTGCAAGACACACTTCCGTGAACAGATGGCGGAACTGGAAGACGCCGACTGGCTCGAAGACCTCGACGAAGAACTCGATATCGACCGACGCGAGTGACCGACGCTCCGTTTCTCTGCTTTTGCTGTGGCGTGTCCCCCATGTCACTGCTGTGACCCGCCCTGACTAACCGTTAAGGACTGTCCGCCGTACATGGCAACTATGGAGAAAATCAGCATTGACGCCGTCGAATCGCGAATGGGGCCGGCGTCGGTCAAGCGGGCGCTCGCCGGTCCACTCGACACCGACGCCATCGCGCTGAACCACTACGAACTGGCACCGGGCGAGTCCTTCGGCTTCGGCTACCACCGCCACCCGGACCAGGAGGAAGTGTTTCTCGTTCAGTCGGGTACGGCGACCTTCGAGACGGAGGACGGCGACGTGCGCGTTGGCGCCGGCGAGGCCATCCGCTTTGCCCCAGGGGAGTGGCAACGCGGCCGCAACGAGGGCGACGAGCGCGTCGTTGCGCTTGCGCTCGGCGCACCACAGGAGATGGGCGACACGGACATGCTTCGGCACTGCGAGGACTGTGGCGGTCGCACGCACAACTACGTCGAGATGACGGCCGACCGGGACGCGCTGGTGACACGCTGTGAGGAATGTGACGCCGAGACCGGGCGGTTCACCTGACGGCCGTGGGCCCGCCGTCGGCGCAGGTATGTCGTGTGCCGGCTCAGTCGTCGGCTGCGGCGGCACCTGCTCCGTCACGCCTGCGACGCGCGGCGAAGTCAGTGAAGTTTCCGAACAGTCGCTTGGCCTCGCAAGCGGCGCGGTAGTTCTCCTCTGTAACGCCGTCAAGCACCGCTTTGATGCGCTCGTCGGCGAGCTGGTCGTCCTTGCCCTTCGTCACTGTCTCGGCCGTCTCGGGGTCGTACTCGGGATGGAACTGTACCGAGAAGACGGGACCTTTCCGGAACCCGTGGACGCCGTAGTCGTTCTCGGCGAACGTGGTCGCGCCCGGTGGCACCTCGGCGACGCGGTCCGAGTGCGTCGTGAAGACGGTGAAGGACTCATCGACGCCGGCGAGCAGTTCGTTCTCGCCGTCGTGTTCGACCGTCCGGTAGCCGATCTCGTACTCGTCCATCGCCTCGACGGTGCCGCCGAGCGCGTGCGCCAGCAGTTGGTGGCCGAAACAGACGCCCAGGAACGCGATGTCGCGGTCAATTGCGTCCGTGACCCAGGATTCGAGATCGCGGATCCAGGGCTCGTCCCAGTAGACGGACGCGCGGCTGCCCGTGACCAGACAGCCGTCGAACGCGAAGGTGTCGGGCAGTTCGCGCTCGGTCACGTCGTATTCCACGAGGTCGGCGTCGAGTTCCCGCCGGAAGTTCCGGCGGTTGTCATCGCCGTCGTGGGCCGCGTTCAGCAGGGCGATTCGTGGCCTCATTACCAGTACGCAGCGGCTCAAACGGTAAAAACGTACGTACTGACGGTAGTGATTGCCGCTCACAGTGACGGGACACCGGCGTCAAATCGACCACGGATACAGCGGCTATCGGAGATAACTGGCCATTCAGAACTGTCTCGCTATGGGGCGTCGACGACTGCGATATGTGCGTTACGTCTGGTCCGCTTCCGGGTTGTTCGTCCGCCGATAGGAGCCCACCATCTTCCACAGCGTGTCGTTGAAGTCGTCGTTGTTGGCTTCGCTCTCGATCTGCCGGTACAGGTTTTCCGAGACTTCGATACGGGGCATCGAGTGTGTATAGAGAGCGGGAGTAAATAAATCTCCGCTGACACGGAATCGAGTAAAAGCTTCAACGACCCTCTCTAGGGGCCGTATAACCATTTGGCACCGAAAAAGACGAACCAGCCCATCCAGATACAGAAGACGACCAGCCACGTCCCGTACTGGACTGTCGGGTCGGGAATCAGAACGTACGCCACGACAAGCAAAACGGCGGTGCTTGCCGCGGCCGCGGCGTCCCAGCGGTCCAGTGCGGGCGGATCGACCATCTGGGACTACTGTGAAATGCCGTAGGTGTCGTTGTCCCAGTCGTAGACCCCGGTGTCGTAGACCGCCTGCTCGCGTTCGATAGCGTCGATGCGCTCGCGGTCGGCGGCGTCGAGTTCCCAGTCGAACAGGTCGACGTTCTGCCGGACGTGCTCGGGTGAGGAGGATTTGGGTAGCACCACGACACCGTTCTCGACCGCCCACTTCAGGACGACCTGAGCCGGCGACGTATCGTATTTCTCGGCTAACTCCTGAATGACGTCGTCAGCGAACACCTTTGTCCGACCCAGTGGCGCGGCCGCCTCGACGACGGTGTCGGTGTCGCGGCAGAACTCGACGACCTGATCCTGTGTATTCCAGGGGTGGTACTCGATCTGGTTGACAGCGATTGGCATGTCGGCGACGTGCTGGGCGGCTCCAAGCTGGTACGCGCTGAAGTTCGAGACGCCAACGTTGCGGATTTTTCCCTGATCGTGGAGTGTCGCCATCGCGTTCATCGTCTCGCGGATGGAGGTCGCGGGGTTGGGCCAGTGAACGAGATACAGGTCGAGGTAGTCGGTCCCGAGGCGGTCGAGCGATGCCTCACAGGCCTCGATGACCGATTCATAGTCGAGGTGCTTTGGTAGTACCTTCGACGTGAGAAACACGTCTTCCCGGTCGTAATCTGTGAGGGCTTCGCCGATTTCGCTCTCGTTCTTGTAGCCCTCTGCGGTGTCGACGTGAGCGTAGCCTACATCGAGCCCGGCCCGGACGGATTCCTGTACGGTGGCGCCGTCGATGTCCCACGTCCCGACGCCGACCATCGGCAGTTCGTCGCCACTCGGGAGTGTCGCTGTTGGGGGTATCACATACGTGTCTCACTCGCCGCAGTCAAAACCGTTTCGCGCACGCTGGGGCACGGTACACATCCGTTCGTATCTCACTCGAGATTGACGATGTCGACCGGCTCGCCGGTGTCCGCGCTTCGGGCCAGCGCGTCCATGGCGCGCATGTTCCCCAGTGTCTCGGCCTGATCGATAGGCGGCGTTTCGCCGTTTTCGACAGCGTCCGCGAACGCCTCGATCTGCAACTGGTAGTGGTCGACCGGAGCGAACGTTTCGGTGACCTCGCGGCCGTCGACGCTGTAGGTCAGCGAGACGGACTGGTCGTGGTCCGGACCGAAGCAGTTCGGCGCTTCGAGCCAGCCGTCGTCGGTCTCGACCCGGTAGTACTCCCGTCTCGGCCCGTCAAACCCACAGGACACCGAGGCGACACGCCCGTCGTCGTACGAGAGGATGCCACTGAGGTTCGTGTCAACGCCGCTGTCCCGGGAGTCCCGGCTGTGTGCGAACGCGCGGTCGGGCTCACCGAGGAATCCGCGTGCCGCGCTGACGGCATAACAGCCCACGTCCATCAGGCTCCCGCCGGCCAGCTCCGGGTCCAGACGGATGTCCTCGGAGTCCGAGAGCGCGAATTTGAACGACGCGTCGACAGTGTGCACCTCGCCCAGTTCGTTTTTGACGATGTCTCTGGCACGCTGGGTCCGCGGGTGGAACTGATACATGAACGCTTCCATCAGCGTGACGCCCTGTTCGGCACAGTAGTCGAAGAGGTCCACTGCCCCGGCCGTGTCGACAGTCAGCGGCTTCTCACAGAGCACGTCGAGCCCGTGGTCGGCGGCCCGCTGGCTCCACTCGGCGTGGAGCGCGTTCGGAAGCGGGTTGTATACCGCATCGATGTCCGCCTCGGCGAACATCGTCTCGTAGTCGCCGAAGGCACTGTCGATACCCAGCGTTTCGGCTACCTCGCTGGCACGGTCCCGGCTTCTGGAGCTGATTGCCCCGACTGTGTGGTCCGACCTCTGGATGCCCGGAATCACGTCTTTGCGTGCGATTTTTGCCGTTGAAATAACCCCAAAGCGCATACCGATACCCCACGCCCCCTCACTAAACAATTACCGACCTTTCGCTTCTGACTCGACGCTGACTTCCTGTTCGGATACGGCGGCCAGTTCGTCCGCTGGCGGCTCGCGTTTGTCGGGCACGAGTTCGGTGGCAACCTCGCGTGCGCGCCTGAAGTGGGCCGCCGCACCGTCACACGCGGCCCCGGCACTCTCTCGCTTTGACTCGTCGCTGCCCTCACGCAGCGCCTGTCGCCCCGCTTCACGGTGTGCCTCAACCAGTTCGACGGCGATGTCTGCGAGCATCTGTCGGAGCGACGCCCGGTCGCCGTCGAACCGACGGTCACGACCCCAGTCCAGTTCGTACGCCGTCCGGTAGCGGTCGAAGGCGTCTTCCCAGTGTGTGGCCCGCGCTGCCGGATCTGTGGTGGCTCTGGCCGCGCTCGCAGCCACCTGTGCCGCGTCGACCGGGGCTGACAGGAGTTCGGCGTATTCCGCTTCGATTGCGTTTCGAGCGTCCGTGATGGCCTCTGTCGACGGCACCGGTGCCGTTACCGCCAGCGCCCGTTCGTACTCGACGTTGGCCTGTGCGTACGCATCCGCAGCCCGTTCATACGCCCGGCTCTCCCATGCACCTCGGGCCATGTCGCGGTGCTTCTCGGCCGCTTTGACGTGGCGTCGCCGCTGGCAGGTGTCGATCTGCGCTTGCGTCGACTGGCAGCGTTCATCGATACTCGCTAACGCTTCTTTCCCCAGCGCTTCGACTCGCTCTTGGCCGTTGTCGAGCGCTTCCTGTGCGGCCGTGATATGCGTGGCCGCTGTATCGAGATCTGTCGCCTCCAGTGCTGCCGTAGCAGCCTCGACCCGGGACTCGGCCCGATCAAGCTCAGTTAGCGTGCGCGTCCAGACCTGCGTGGCCTCGTCGACGAACGCCCGAACCGGCGTCAGGTCGCCTTTACACTCGAACGCCCAGTGGTCTTCGTCGACAGTGACGATTTCGAGTGTTGACGTGCGGAGCCCCGACGTATAGTGTACGGCCACGATGTCTTCGTAGGGGAGCGAGATGGTCCGGTCGCTGTCGTCGCTGCCGACGACGAATACGACTCGGATGTCTGTTGCAAGTAGATACGCGCGGTAGTCGCCACCCGGCGTGAGCGACTCGTTGTTCCCCTGGGTACCGACGACGCCGGACCGGTCGTTGTACGCGAGATATCGCGGTGTCTCTGTCGCCCGTAGATACTGTCCCAGCGGCTGCTGGAGCCGGCGCGTGCGTCCGAACAGCCCGTCGGTGTTCGCCCGGTCGAAGATCTCCGGTCGACCCGAGGAACGTACGTCGATAACGGTTTCCACAGTCTACCCCATTCGTAACAGTATATTCAAATACATCTTCGCAGAAATAAATCCTTTGGCCGACAATCAGCACTGGGGCTGCTCGTTTCGATCCCGACCTAGCAACGGATCAGTACGGCTGGCTTCGGTCCGTCGGCTGACGCTGCGGGCTCCCGCTCGTCAGGTCGGCGACGCACTGCCGGCAGAACTGGTAGTCCTGCTCGTTCCTCGCCCCGCAGTGGGGACAGTCGATGGATTCAGTGCTGTCGTCGGTGGCGCTGCCACGGCGCCCTTCGGTATCGCCCTGCCCGGTCGCACCGGCGGGGTCACCCCGGTGCCGGTACGCGTACAGCATAGTCAGGACGTGGAGCCCCACGAGAAGCGCGATTGCGCCGTAGAGCCACTCGCTCACCATCATATGTTAATCTACGGTAACGTACTACTTGAGGGTTGTGCCGGGTTACCAATGACCGGCTGATTCGGTGGGTCCCGGCACGCTAACGGTGACTGCGTGGGGGCGGACGGTGTTCTGTGGGCCAGCGTTCAAATAGGACCACGCAGCCAAGGGTACCCATGCCCGCTCACACGCCCGGTGGTCCCTGATGGGTCGTCGAACGTTCGTAGCTGTTGCCCGTCCCGACGGCTGCTACGACTGCCGCATCGCACACTGGGGCGTCGGCGCTGACCCCATCGCTCAGTCCCGACCGCTCGGGAACGGGTGGACGGCGGCGGCTGTTCTCGCTGCCATCGATGCCACCCACGAACAGGTGGTCTTACTCGACAGTGCAGTCCGGACCTACGCCGTCTGCTGGCTCGACCCGACGCTGTCGGATCTCGACGATATCGTCCTCGCTCGTACTGCCGACCCCGATGCACTCCGTGAGTGGTGGGTCGACCGCAAGGACGAGGCCTGTCGTGCCCTCGACAGCGAAGGCTGCGACCCGGCGTCCGTCCGGCGCGCCCTGCTCTCGTCGCTCCGGGACCGTGCCGCGTCCGTCCACTGCCCCGACGACGCGTCCTTTTTACGCGGGGACTGCTAATCGCCACCCGTGACTGCTGTCGAGACGCTGACCTACCCCGACCCCGCCGACGCGCTAGACCTCGCGTCGCGCAACGCCGACCGCGGCGCGCTGGTGACGCTCGTCGGCACCTGTACGGTCGAGTACGAGGGCCGAGCGGCCAGTTCGCTGGGGCTCGGCGACCGCCACGTGATGCTCAAGCCGGACGGGGCCGCGCTGGTCCACACCGACGAGGGCCAGCAGCCGGTGAACTGGCAGCCGCCGGGGTGTGAGCACAGCATCAGCGTCGATGACGGCTCGCTGGTCGTCCGTTCGACGCGGTCGACCCCCGAGGAATCGCTGGAGATCGTCTTCGAGACAGTCGCCCACGCCGCCGCCTTCGACGTGACTGACGCCAAAGATCTCGCGCTCACCGGCACGGAGGCCGATCTGAAAGACCGCATCCTCGACCAACCGGCGCTGGTCGAGTCGGGCTTTACGCCGCTTGCGACCGAACGCGAGACCCCCGCCGGCGCGGTCGACATCTACGGCGAGGACGCCGACGGCCGGACGACGATACTCGAACTCAAGCGCCGGCGCGTGGGTCCAGACGCTGTCGGCCAACTGGGCCGGTACGTCGAGGCTCTGGGACGCGACCTGCACGCCGATACCGAGGTCCGGGGCATCCTCGTCGCTCCGTCAGTGACGGACCGGGCGCGCCAGTTGCTCGCGGAAAAAGGACTGGAGTTCGTCTCGCTGGAGCCGCCGTAACCGTCATATTGCCACTTTTACACCGAACGTGTCCGTGTTGCGCCTGTTCTGACCGTCGCACAGTCAGGTGTTGCAGCTACCCGTCTACGGTGACTGTTCCATCAGTGTCGACGACCACGCGGTGGCCGCTGTAGTCGAACGCGACGTGGCCGTCAGTGTTCGAATCGGCGATGCACGCCGTCAGTGCATCCGGATTGATACTGTCGGCCAGCGGCGGCAGAGTTCTGGTCGATCGTTCCTCCGCGACCGCTACGGCGCGAACGACTGCGGTGACGATGGACTGGTCGGTGCCGTGGGCTTCTACAACGGATGGTGATGTTCCAGACACAGTTCTCTGCCCCTCATGCTGGATTTATGCTGTAGGCGTAAAGTTCAGTGTGGCTAGGATGGTGAACGATAAAACACGTTACATGCCAACACTCTTCACGGAGTGTTGACTACCACTATATATGTCCCAACAGCCTGGTAACGGCCGGGCGGTTACTCGTGTAGAGTTTGATCTCTCTGATGGATCGTATCCTTTCGTCTCGGTGTCTGCGTCCGAATCGTGCTCAGTGGTTCTTGAAAAGTGTCTTCCACAGTCGGACGACACGTATGCGGAGTTCTTCTCGGTGGAGGGTGCTCGTCCCAACCGGCTTGTTGAGCGCGCCGAGGACGACAACGGCGGTGAGGCGCGGGTACTCGACCGAACCAGCGACGGCGGGCTCGTCGAGATAGACGTGCAGACCAACTGTCCAATCGTCTCGCTTGCGGATGCTGGAGCGGTGCCACAGACCGCCCGGAGCGTCGATGGGCAGGGGACTATCGTGGCTGATGTTCCGAGTCAAACCGAGACGGCTGCGGTTATCGATTCGTTCCTGACGGCCCATTCGGACGCCGAACTCGCGGCGAAGAAACAGCGTGAGTCCATCGTGCCGCTGTTCGGGTTCCAGAACTACGCGTCCCATACCGATTCGCTGACCGACCGCCAGCGGGAGGTCCTCACGACGGCCCACGAAGCGGGGTACTACAACTGGCCCCGGGGGGCGACGGCCGCGGACCTGGCTGAACTTCTCGACATCTCGGAGCCGACGCTCCACAAGCACTTGCGGGCAGCCGAACAGAAACTCGTCGCGACCATGTTCGCCTGCCCACACGACGAACTGGCCGCTGACGGCGATAGCTGACCGCCGCCGTTATTCGAGTCGGTCCTGCAAGTCCGCGAGCGCGTTCATCGCCTCTATCGGCGTCATCGTTGCGACGTCGAGCGACGCCAACTGCTGTGCCACTGACGCCGGCAACTCCTCCTCGACGGCGGCCCCGTTCGTCCGATGCGCGTCCTGTGTGTGGCCGTCCGATGTAGCCTCACCGTCCGAAGCCGCCGCTGTTCCGTTTTCGGTCCGTCCCACCGTCTCCGTGGTAGTGGCATCCGTGTCGGGGTCGGCTGTCTCTGCCTCTGAGCCGCCGGCCGCCCTCGCTGCATCTGCGTTAGTAGCGGCCGCCTCGGACTCCGTCAGAAGGTCCCGCGACCGCGCGACGACGGATTCGGGGACACCAGCCATGCTCGCCACTTCGACGCCGTAGGAGGCCGCTGCGGGACCGGGCGCGAGCTCGTGGTCGAAGCGAACGTCGCCGCCCTCGCGGCTGGTCTCGAAGTGGCGATTGGTCGCGCCGGGGAGTGCCGCGGCGACGGCAGTCAGGTCGTGATGATGGGTCGCAAACAGCGTGTACGCGCCGACCTCGTCGTGGAGGAACTCGGTGACGGCGCGGGCGATAGCCAGCCCATCGGCCGTCGACGTACCGCGACCGACCTCGTCCAGCAGGACGAGCGAATCGGCGGTCGCCGCGTCGAGAATCGTCGCCAGTTCGGTCATCTCTATCATGAACGTCGAGCGGCCGCCGGCGATGTCGTCGCTGGCCCCGACGCGGGTGAACACCCGGTCGAGAATCGGGAGGTCGGCCGCCTTCGCGGGGACGAAACTCCCCGCCTGTGCGAGCAAGCAAATGAGCGCGACCTGGCGCATGTACGTCGACTTCCCGCTCATGTTCGGCCCCGTGACGACAGCGAGGAAGGGCTGTACATCGTCCACAGCGACGCCGTCGCCGCTTCCGTCTCCGCTCGCTCGGACCGGCCCGCTCCCCAGATGCGTGTCGTTGGGGATGAAGGCGTCCTCTGCGCGCTCGACGACCGGATGGCGGCCGGCGGTGATGTCGATGCCGTCGCCGCCGACGGTCGGCCGGCAGTAGTCGTACTGTGCCGCGACCTCGGCGAAGGAGGCCAGCACGTCCAGGCGGGCGAGACGGTCGGCCAGGGCCTGCACACGCTCGGCCTCGTCGGCCACCTCGTCCCGGACCGCACAGAACAGGTCGTACTCTATGTCATCCGCCGCACTTTCAGCCCGCAGAATCTCGTCCTCGCGCTCCTTGAGTTCCGGCGTGTAGTAGCGCTCGCTGTTTTTCAGCGTCTGGCGGCGCTGGTAATCCTCGGGGACGGAATCGAGATTGGCGTTCGTCACCTCGATGTAGTAGCCGTGCACCGAGTTGTGCCCGACCTTCAGCGAGTCAATGCCGGTGCGCTCGCGCTCGCTCGCTTCGAGGTCGTCGATCCACTGCTTGCCCGACTGCTCGGTCGAGCGCAGTCGGTCCAGTTCATCGTCGTAGCCCTCGCGGATGACGCCGCCTTCGGTCACCTGCTGTGGCGGGTCCGGGCGAATCGCCGCCTCGATTTCCTCGCGAGTCTCGGCCAGCGGGTCCAGCGTGGCGTGCAGGTCCGCGAGCAACCGAGCGTCGGCGTCCGCGAGGTGGTCCCGGATGTCCGGTACGACTGACAGCGTGGCGGCCAGCGACCGGAGGTCACGGGCGTTCGCCCGACCGCGCGAGACGCGCGAGATGAGCCGTTCGAGGTCGTACACCTCCGCGAGCAGGCCAGAAAGCGCCTCTCTGGTCGCGGGGTCGCGCTGGAGCTCCGCGACCGCGCCGTGGCGGGCCTCGATGCGGTCCGCATCGAGCAGCGGCCGGCGGAGCCAGTCGGTCAGTTTCCGCCGGCCCAGCGCACACGCCGTCTCGTCCACCGTGTCCACGAGCGTTCGGTTCTCGTGGCCCCGGACCGAGCGCCGTTCGAACAGTTCGAGGCTCTCGACGGCGACGGCGTCCAGCAGCATGTACTCCCGCGGATCGTACCGCGTGAGGTGATTGAGGTAGTCGAGCGTGCCGGCGGGGTCCACGTCCGGGTCGACCGGTTCGCCGTCGGGGCCGACTGCCCCGCTGCTGCCCCGAGTGTACTCTGCGTAGGCCAGCAGGCCGCCGCAGGCCCGGATTTCCGCGTCGCCGGCGAGGAGGCGCTCCGGCGGGCCGAAGTACTGCCCCACGCGGTCCTCGGCGCGCTCCCGGTCGAAGGCGGCCGCGTCGTAGCGCGTGACCAGACAGGCCGGACCGAAGACGGCGTCCCGGTCCACGTCGACGTCGGGACCGACGATGGCCTCGGCGGGACCGAACCGGCTGAGTTCGTCCGCAACGGCGCTCTCCGAACCGACGCTCGTGGCGTAGCAGTCGCCGGTCGAGACGTCGAGCAGCGCCAGCCCGTACCGCTCGCCGGCAGTCAGGGCCGCGACGTAGTTGTTGTCCGCCCCGCCCAGCAGTTCGCTCTCCGTGAGCGTCCCCGGCGTGACGATTCGTGTCACCGCGCGTTCGACCACGCCGCTGACCTCGTCAGGGTCTTCGACCTGGTCAGCGATGGCGACCCGGTAGCCCGCGTCCAGCAGCGTCTCGACGTAGGACTCGGCGTTGTCGATGGGGATGCCGGCCATCGGGTACTCGCCGGTCGAGTCCTCCCGCTGGGTCAGCGTGATCTCACATAGTCGGGCGACCCGTTTCGCGGCCGCACAGAACGCCTCGTAGAAGTCCCCGACCTGAAAGAGAACCAGAGCGTCGTCGTACTGCCGGCACAGCTCGTAGTACTGTGCCATCATCGGCGTCAGGTCCTCTTCGAGCTCGGCCATCTGCTCGGGCGGGCCAAGCGCAGCGTCCATACCGGTGGGCAACAGCCGGCCCCTGATAGGCGCTCCGCTCTCCCTGCCACATGTGCAACGGCGACTGGCCACTGATTTTTATGCCCCCGGAGAGACGTAGCCTGTATGTCACGTCGCGCCAACTACGCGCTCTGTGAGTTCCAGCAGCATCTCGGCCCGTCGGCGGACTCGCTCGACGTTCCCTGGGCCGATTTCACTGGCGATTTGACCGATCCGGCTTCGTTCGACCTCCCGACCTCGTCGCCGGCGGACCCGTACGTCGAGATGCAGGTGTTCGATGTCGAGGACTTTAACCACGAAATCCTGATCAACGGCGAACCGCTGTCGGGGTTCGATATCGCGCCCGGCGAGGGGTGGCAGCTCTGGATGGATACGATTGCGCCCGAGCGCCTCCACCTCGGTGAGAACACGATTCAGTTCCGGCGGAACACCGACTCGAAAGACGCTTTCGTCGTCGGGTCGGTTACGGTCCACTGGACGGAGCCCGTCGAATGAATATATAAACAGATCGACGCTGTTCTGGTGAGGCGTGCCAACAGCTACCACTCCTAACGGCCAGTACCCCTTCTGTCGGGTGATTTCACCTGTTCTGGCCTGGGCAACCGGTGACCGCCGAGCGCCCTATAACCCCTACTTTTATATAGAACCACATGCAATCTTCGCTTGATTATGAGCCAACGCCAGATGCAGGGCCAGCCGATGATCATCCTGGGAGAGGACTCCCAGCGGATGAAGGACAAGTCTGCACAGGAACACAACATCTCGGCCGCTCGCGCGGTCGCCGAGTCAGTACGCTCGACGCTCGGCCCGAAGGGGATGGACAAGATGCTCGTTTCCTCGATGGGTGACGTCACCGTCACGAACGACGGCGTCACCATCCTCTCGGAGATGGACATCGACAACCCGACAGCCTCGATGATCGTCGAGGTCGCCGAGACACAGGAAGACGAGGCCGGTGACGGTACCACCTCCGCCGTCGCCATCGCAGGCGAACTCCTCAAGAACGCCGAGGACCTCCTCGAACAGGACATCCATCCGACGGCGATCATCAAAGGGTTCAACATGGCCGCCACGCAGGCCAAGGACGAACTCGACGACATCGCCACGGAAGTCGACCCCGACGACGAGGAACTCCTGAAGAAGGTCGCCGAAACCTCGATGACGGGCAAGGGCGCGGAGCTCAACAAGGA
>JBDGPY010000068.1:0-14087 GCA_042219425.1 Haloarcula sp.
GTTCGGCGGGCGGGACCGTCGCGTCCTCGATGAACGGGTACGGCTTGGGGTCGCCCTCCATCGACATCAGGAGCGGAATCGCCGCTTTGCGGAGCTTCCAGAGCGCGGCCTGATCCGCATCGGTGTAGGCCTCGACCACGTCGAAGGCCGCTCCGTTGTCGAGGAACTGCTCGGTGGTTCGCCCGATTGCCGCCTCGAAATCGTCGTGGAGCTCAGAGTCGTACTCAAGCATCAGCGCCGCTGTCGCCCGGTTGGGAATCGGGTCGACGTACTCGGCGTAGCCATCTGACTGGGCCGCGAGCCTGAACACCTCGTCGTCCATCAACTCGACGGCGCTAACGTCGTAGTCGAGCGCGACCGGTACAGTCTGCATCGCGTCGGTGAGGTCGTCGAAGCAGTACAGCGCCAGTGCAGTCTCCTCGGGGACCGTCACGAGCGAGAGTTCGGCTTCGACGATGACGCCGAGAGTTCCCTCGGACCCGACGAACAGCTTCGCGAGGTTCATGACCCGCTCGCCGTTGTCGTTCTCGTAGATGACCCGATCCAGGTTGTATCCCGACACCCGGCGCTTGAGGTCCGGGTAGCGCGCGTCGATTTCTTCGGCGTTTTCTTCGACGACCTCCCGCACCGTCCGGTAGATGTCGGCTTCGCGGTCGTCCTTCGAGACGATATCGTCCCACTCCGCCGAGTCGATGACGACATCGCGGGCGTGGATGAGCGACCCGTCGGAGAGGATGGCTTTCACCGCGTCGGTGTAGGCGTCGGTGATGCCGTACCTGACGGAGTGTGCGCCAGTCGAATTGTTCCCGATGCCGCCGCCGACTGTGGCACGATTCGACGACGCCGGGTCCGGAGCGAACTTCAGGCCATAGTCGGCCAGCGCGTCGTCCAGGTCGTCCTGTACGACTCCGGGCTGGATGTGGGCTGTCTGCTCATCCGGGCGGATTTCGAGGATATTGTCCATGTGCCGGGACATGTCCAAGACGACACAGCCTGGCCCGACAGCCTGCCCCGCCAGCGACGACCCTGTCCCGCGTGGCATGACTGGAACGCCGTGGTCCGTCGCGACTTCGACTGCCGCCTGAACGTCGTCGACGTCGGTCGGGTACACGACTCCGGCCGGTTCGGCGCGGTAGATGCTCCCATCCGTCGCGTACAGGATCCGCGCGTACTCGTCGAACTCGACCCCGCCAGAGACGCATGAGCGAAGAGCCGTCGCCAAGTCGCGATACGCGGTGACAGCTGGTCGGTCGAGATCCAGCTCGTGCGCCGACCAGGTGTCGTCGACGTTTTCAATGGCCATATTCGTATTCTGAATCAATAATAATTAAACTCTTTGGCACATGGTTTCACGGGACCGGGAAGAGCCAGTGGTTAGCTGCTCGATGGTCGGAAACGCGGCCTTCCCGAACTCGTCGAACCACGCGACTGTTACGTACCGATGGCGGTGGCACGTTCGACGATATCGCTTCCGTACATTTCCACCAGGTCGTCATGCTGGTCCGGTCGGTGCTCGTAGACGTCCTGGAACAGCGTAATCGGCGTCTGGGCGGCCTGATAGGTAGCTTCGTCCCACATGCGATCCTTGCTAATGTCGATTTCGACACCGTCGATGTCCAGTGTGGTGGCCTGTGTCATGGCGATTGCGCCCTTGCCCGCCTCCTTGGCGGCCTCGAACTCCTCCATTGAGTCGACGATATCGCTCATGCTGGGGACGTACGCGGTCCTGTCGAGCAATTCCTCTCGCAGTTCGTCTTCATCGAGTTCCAGTCGGTCGCCGCCTGCTTGCAGGACGTACCCGCCGTCGCCGTCCGTGTCGAGCGAGAGTTCGTCGCCGTCGTACACTTGCTTGTCGTCCCGCTCCGCAAGTTCGATCTCTCGGCCGCCAACTTCGAGGAGCCAACTTCCAGTCTCCGGTGGGAGGGGTTCCGTGTTCGCTTCGACGACCTGTCCCGGCGTCAGCGACCAGATACCGGTCATCCCCTTCGCCCGGTTGTCGGTCATGCGCTCGCGGTACCCCTCGGTGTCGCGGATGTCGTCGTACGGCCCGTCGACCGCGATGAGCCCCGCGGCGCTGGCACCCCGAGAAGTGTTGTGTCGCAGTTCGGGCCATGGCGGGAGTTCCCCGGTCGGCGTCATCGCGCGCATGTCCTTTGTATAGTCCACCTCACCGTCGACGAGCAGGAACATCCGTTCGAGGTTGTTCGAGGGGTTCCCCATCTCATCCCGGAGATCGCCAAGCGCCAGTTCGGCCTCACCGCTCTCGACGATAACCGACATCGAGAGGCTTCCTTCTTCGAGCCCGTGCTCGTGTTCGACGATAGTGAAGAATTCGTCTGCCTTCTTCCAGTCGTCGATGTCGCCGACTTCCGGGATGACGAACCCGTCGATGTGCTCGATGGCTCCGTTGTCGGGGTCAGCGATTTCCAGCATCTGCTGGAGCCCCTGGTAGCGGGTGGTCGGCGACTCGCGGTGCCAGACCACGCGTGGATGGATTTCGCCGGGGAACGTTGCGCCCTGCTTGGCGACGACTTCGATGATGTTCTCGACGCCCTCATCGCGCATGTTCGGCGCAGTGGCGTCCTCGTTGTCGGGGACCCAGACATCCGGGGCCTGCAGTCCCCGGAGTCCGGCCGCGCTCTGCAGCATCTTGGCGGAGTCGTCCTCGCTGTCTACCGCTGTTGGGGAGGTAAAGAACGTTCTGACGAACTCGCGCTCGTAGTGTCGATCCACACTCATAACTCACGTGCAAACACCAAATGGACCGTATTAAATGTACCGTACAAAAATGACGGATACCCGTCTTAGAGCCGACATCCCAACGGATCCACAGAGATTCGAATATACGAAATACTGTGCGTTAGTCCGTCGATGCAACTAGTCCGCTGAATCCAACACATCTTTTCAGAGACCGGGATTTACTGGGCGTAGCATGAGGATTGCAACGCACTTTTCGGTAGCACTGATCCGCAGCGAGTCGACCTGAGCCGGATCACTGTTTCGTTACTTCGAATGATCTGTCCTACGTGTGATGGGCGTACCTCCGATTTCCGCTCGTGCGTTCTATCGTGATTGCCGACCAAGAGCACCTGCTACGGTGGATACAGCAATTTTATCGGCCAGGCGATAGTATGTTCGGGCAATGACGAAGACGAAAACGGATTCGGTCCATGCGACCGAAACCTCGCTGACGGTGCTCTCGGGCATCAAAGCCCTCGGCGGGCGTGCGACGCTGGTAGAACTGGCCGACTCGCTGGAGCCGGCAAAGAGCACGATATACAAGCACCTGCAGACGCTCGAAGACAACGGACTAGTAGTAGAACGCGACGGCGAGTATCGCATCGGATTACGATGGCTGGAGTTCGGCGGAATCGCACAGCGCTACGACGGCATCTACGAGGTGGCAAAGCCTGAGGTTCGACGTATGGCCGTTGAAACCGGTGAAATGGCGAACCTGATGATTGAGGAACAGGGCTACGGCAGCTATATCCACACGACTAGCGGCGACCGGGCGGTCGCACTCGATACAAGACTTGGGAAACGTATCCATCTTCACAAGACCGCCATCGGCAAAGCGTTGCTGTCGAGCTTCTCCGACGACCGTGTCGAGGAGATCGTGGAAGCCCGCGGGCTTCCCGCCGAAACAGAAAACACCATCACCGATCGCGAGACGCTGTTCGAGGAACTCTCGACGATTCGCGAGCGTGGCGTTGCCTACGATACGGAAGAGCGCGTTGACGGGACCGGTTGTGTGGGAGCCCCGATTAACACCGGTGACCGCCGGGAGGCCGCCATCAGTATCACTGCACCGATCAACCGACTGACCTCGCCGGGCCGCAAAGAGCAACTCATCGACGCGGTGAAGGAGGCGGCCAACGTCATTGAGGTCAATCTGGCCCACGAGTGAACAAGGCGCGGTAGCGATATACCGGCCAATTCTGTCGATAAAACAGTATCCCAGACCGCTCAACGCTAATAGCAGTACAGCTGTTATTTCTCTGCCGCGGATCCCCCCGTCGTCGGTAACTCCGTTCTTCGAACAGTTATCCTTTCCTCAAGGCTGATTTCGGTATAAAATGCCGATTGGCGTTCCTGGTAGCACGGAATCATCCACTTCGGCGTAGATCTGGCGGACTGTCCTGTCTTCGCGCGCCTCAACCTCGCCGATGCTTTTCTCGGACTCAACCTCGGCGAGCATCGTCAGGAACCCGCTGATCACTGTGACGATGATTGGACCTGAAAACAGCTCTACTAGCGGTCCAAGACAGGATGCTCCGTGATATATCCATACTGGTTGGAAATCCATTCACAAAATGGAGTTATTATATATGTGGCGTGAGTGTACTGATATTATGGGGGGATATAGAACCACATCTTGAAATATGGTAGTATTTTTGCAGGTATGGAAATGAGAAGTCTGAATCTGAATAGATGTTTGCCGGATATATCTCAACTCCCCATCACCCACTGGTGTTTCTGTCGCTACTGGTCCCGGCAGATTCGTCTCACTGCTGGTGAGTCAGCATACCGGCGAGGAGAACGAAGTACGTTGCAAGCCCCCAGCAGGCCGTGGCGACGACACCGACGACAGTGACCGGGACTGCCCGTAACGTGTCGACCGCGCCGGCCCTGACCAGATACGCTACCAGGACCAGACTACAGAGCACGGCGAACCCGGCGTCGCGGCGGTAGCTGGACACGGTTACTACACGCGTGCTGTGAAGAAAACAGTATTGACGCCGGCTGAGCGAGTGGCCGAGCGGTCCAGGCACCACAAGTACCAATACAGCGTCACTCGGAGTGAACATATGCATCACCCTGGACCGCCGAGGTTCGTGACGGCGGGGGACGAGATCGAACTCGCACCTCGTGACCCGGATCCGTCGGAAGTCTACACCTGGCAACTGGCGAGCACACCGGAGCAATCAACGGCGACACTCGGAGACGACCCGGTCGAACAGTTCGTCCCCGACGCGCCGGGCAGATACGTCGTCCGCCTTACTGCCCCGGACGGCGACCACGACCTGACCATCCGCGCGTTTCCGGGGGAACTCAAATCGAGTGGCGCACACCGGTCCGGGCTCTCCGGCGGCCGAAGCGGTCGCACATCCGGCAGGCGAAGCGGGTCTGGTCACAGCGGTAGCGGCGAGTACACACAGACCGAGAGTGACAACGATGGTAGCGGTGGCCGGCCGCGTCTGTCGCTACGCCCGACAATCGAGGGTGACGAGGCCGTGGTCGAAGCGGATCCCAGACCACACCCCGAGGGAACTGAGGCGGCTGCCGACCTCGCCGTCGAGTTCCTGCTGGACGACCGCGACGACATCGACGAGGAGGCAATCACGCAGGACGGGACAGAACTCCGGATTCCGCTGGCTGCCCTCCCCGAACGCGCCCGCATCCACGCTGTCGCAGTCGGGGAACACGGATACAGCGTTCCCGATGCCGTCGAGTTTACTCGGACCGTCGAGTCGTCGGCGAGCGACGAGGGTATCGAAACCAGGCGACCGTACGTCGCGCCGTCCTGGGCCGAGGACTCACTCATCTACGAGATCTACGTCCGTACGTTCGCCGGTGACCAGGATGAGTCACCGTTCGACGCAATCGTCGAGCGGCTGGACTACCTCGAATCGCTCGGCGTGGACGTTCTCTGGCTCACGCCAGTACTGCAGAACGACCACGCGCCCCACGGCTACAACATCACGGACTTCTTCGAGATCGCGTCGGACCTCGGCACTCGCGAGGACTACGAGCAGTTCGTCGAGGCGGCCCACGACCGCGGGTTCAAGGTTCTGTTCGATCTGGTCTGTAACCACTCGGCGCGGACCCACCCGTACTTCGAGTCCGCCGTCGAAGGACCGGACAGCGAGTACCGCGACTGGTACAAGTGGCGCACTGAGGCTGAGCCGGAGACGTACTTCGACTGGGAGCACATCGCGAACTTCGACTTCAACCACCTGCCGGTCCGCCGGCATCTGCTGGACGCGGTTGCCCAGTGGGCCGACCTGGTCGACGGCTTCCGGTGTGACATGGCCTGGGCCGTCCCGAACAGTTTCTGGCGCGAGATCCACGACTACTGCAAGGACCACGACAGCGAGTTCCTCCTCCTTGACGAAACCATCCCGTACATTCCCGACTTTCAGGCCGGACTGTTCGACATGCACTTCGACTCGACGACATATGCCGCGCTCCGGCAGGTCGGTGGCGGTGACGACGCCGAGGCCGTCCTCGATGCCATCGAGGGCCGCGCGGAGATCGGGTTTCCGGACCATGCCTCGTTCATGCTGTACGCGGAGAACCACGACGAGACACGGTACATCGTCGACCACGGACGGTCAGCCGCCGAGGCCGCTGCGGGCGCGCTCTTCACCCTGCCGGGAGCACCGCTGCTCTACGCCGGACAGGAGTTCGGCCAGCGCGGCCGGCGCGACGACCTTGCATGGGAGCACGCTGACGAGACGTTACAGGCGTTCGTCAGTGACCTCTCGGCGGTCCGGCACGACCAGCCAGCGCTGTCGTCTGACGCCGATCTCGTCCGCATCCCGTACAGCGTCCACGACGGACCGTCCGACCGCGTCGTCGCCTACGCCCGGGCGACCGACACGGACGCGGCGGTCGTGGTGCTCAACTTCGGCAGCGAGCCGACGACAGTCGGACTGCCAGCCGGGACAGACGAGTCCGACCTCGTTTCCGGGAAGCGTCGCGATGCCTCCGGTGACAGTGGAGAGACCACCGTCACGGTCGACAGCGTCGCCGTGTTCTCGGCCGCCGCTGGCGACTTCGAGCGGTAGACAGACTGTCCGAAGAAAACGGCCGCTTCAAGATCGTTACCTCGTATCCAGCTGGATATCTAGCTAATTTGTCCAAACCACAGGAGTTTATAGAGACTGGTCTGCTTTGATACGTATGCGGCTTACGACAGCGCTCAACGAGTACAAGCGGACTCGTCATGAGCGCTTCCCGGAGGAGATCAGGACTGTTTCCGGCTCTTTCTCCGGGCATGGTGATCGCCTGGTACATGTCGGCGAGAACGGAACGCTGAGAGACTACTCTACTTCGCTGTCTGGACTCTCCGGTATCGACCGTTCCCAGCTGGGGGTTCTGCTCGGGGACGAGACGCGGTGGTTCAGCGACCTAGAGACGATCAGACAGCACTACTACCGCGATACGCGGCTCGTCGAGACAGAGTACGACGCCGGATCGTTCACCGTCCATCAGTACGACCTGACGCTCGGCCGGGCACACGTCACGCACGTCGCGATGCGCGGGGCAGTTCCGCAAGACGCCAAGCTCGTCGCGTTCGTCACGATGGCACCCGACGGCAGCGACAGCGCCGTCGGCTCGCTGGTTCACGAAGACAGCGGACCGGATGGCTCTCGGGTACTGGAAGTGTACCATCGGCGGGAACACGATTACGTCGCGGCGTCGACGGGTCTCGACGGCGTTCACGGTCAGCGACCGGAACGCCTCTCGGAGATTCTGGAAGAGAGCCCAGTGTCATTTCCGAGATCGGACACGATAGAGAAACGCGACCAGTCGCGGCTCACTGGCGACTTCATCGTGACAGCACCGCTGGATCGGTCCGGACGGAGCAAGAACACAACGCTCGTCAGTCAGCTCTCGGACCACGACGAGCTCGACCGGGAAACGGCGCTCATCGACCTCAACGCCTGTGTGACCGACCACACGACCACCGACGACCTCCGTCAGGCCGGGCGCGAGCGGACGCGAATCGACGTGGCCGAATCGATGCCACGCTCGAAGTCGATACGGACGGACCTGCGGGTCATGGACCTGCTGTCGTCGCCGTCTGGCGGTCGGATCGCCGCGCCGGAGTTTGACCCCTTCTACTCGAACTCCGGCGGCTACGGCTATGTCTGGTTCCGCGATGACGCGTCCGTTTCCCGGCACCTGCTCGAAGCCGGCGACAGACTCGATCTCGACACGATTGAGATACTCGAAGAGAGCGCGCAGTTCCTCTGTGATAGCCAGCGTCCGGACGGCACGTGGCCCCATCGCGTCTGGGCAGACAGCGGCGAAATCGCACCCGGGTGGGCCAATGCCAGGGTCGAAAACAATGCTGACTCTCCGGAGTATCAGGCCGATCAGACCGCGACTGTCACCGCGTTCCTCGCAACACTGTTGCGAACCCACCGTGGTGATCTCGACGGCGACCTGACGGCGACAGTTCGGAGCACTATTGTTGCGGCCGTCGACGCACTTGTCGGGGACATCGCGGACAATGACCTGCCAGTGCCCTGCCAGAACGTCTGGGAGGACTCCGCTGGCCAGTTCACGCACACTGCCGCGACATTCATCGAGGCGTTCTCGGCGGTGGCCCGCGCTCCCCTGAGCGAGTCAGTCTGCGAGCGGAGCTTGCAGGCGGCCGACCGGGTGGTAGATGGGCTCGATACGCTCTGGGATGCGGACCTCGGCGTGTACATGATGGGGCTGACCAGCGGCACGCCGGATCACCGTACCGACGCGGCAGCACTCCATCTCGCCGACGCGATACAGGAGTACGACAGCGTCGAGGCGACCACGCTGGACGAGCAACAGATCGACCGCCTGGCAGACCACGTGAGCACGACGCTGGATACGCTCTTCCGGAATCCGACAGAGAGCCGCGTCGCGGGTCTGGCCCGCTACGAGGGGGATCGCTGGCGGACTGGCCATCAGGACAGCGAGAAGATCTGGACCGTGACGACGGCAATGGGTGCACTCGCCGCCGCGCGTGTCGGCGATATGCTAAACGACCGCGACAGGAACGGGGATGCCTACCTCGACCGCGCGAGTGACCTGTACGAACTGATCGAGGACGATGGCCCGCTCACGACCGATGCTGGCTACCTCACGGAGCAGGCCTTTGACGACGGCGACCTCGACAGTGCCACGCCGCTTGGCTGGTCACACGCGCTCAGGCTCCACGCGACGGCGCGTCTCAGCGACCTGAACGCGCTCCCCACGACGTCGACGGGAACCAAGGGGCCGAGCGAGCGCCCGACCTGGACGACTGGTGAAAAGTACGGTGTCGGGACCGTCGCCGACCACGACAAGCCGGACCCCTCGCGCGTGTGGTTTACACTCACTGAAGGTGCGCTGACGGAGGCTCGGTATCCACAGGTTAACCTGATGAACCTGCGGACGCTTGACTTCCTGGTCCGATGTACGGACGACACCGACTACGCCGTCCGGACCCATCGAGAGAACCGGCGGACAGATGACACCGTCAGGCGTCGTGTCGAACCAGTCGACGACGAGGCGCTCCTGTTCCGCCACGTCTTCACCGAAACCGGCGACGGCCGGGGTCACGAGTGGACGCTGACCGTTGACTATGCGACCGATCCCGAACACGACGCTATTGTCGCCGACGTCGCGTTTTCATCCGAGGACGACAGGGCCTACGACGTGTTCTCGGTTGCAGATGTCTCACTCACCAGCACGGTGACTGACGACCGCGGGATCAGATACGGACAGCCAGGGAGCTACCATCTTGTCGCCCGCAACCCACGGGCTTACACCGACGAGACGGACAACGACCTGCTCGTTGACGAGAACGGCGACGCTTACTCCATTGCCGTGGCAATGGCCGCGGCCGGGCGCTTCGACTGGGCGACCGTCGGTGCGGCCGGTAGCGAACGCCTCGACGCGCTGTACACCGAGGGTGAGATTCCGGACCCGGTCGAGGATATCGACGGGACAAACATCGTTCTCATCGGTCGGCTGGGGTCGGGGACTCGGGTTAGCGACACGCTCGCGCTCGGCTTCGCGCGGCAGGCCGATACCGCCGCCGCGCTGGGCGAAGCCGACGGGGCGCTCGACCGCGGATACCAGACAGTCAGCGCGGAGTACGCCGAGAGCTGGGCCGAATTCCTTTCGGACAAACAGCTCCCGGACTCGGTTGCCGACGACGATGCGCTGGCCAACCAGTACCGGACCGCACTCATGACGCTGTTAGCCGTCGAGGACAAGACCTACCACGGCGCGTCCATCGCCTCGCCGTCCGTGCCGTGGGGCGGGGCCGTCCACGCCGAGGAACCAAGGGGATACGGCTACAACTTCGTCTGGTCCCGGGACCTATATCAGGTGTTCACCGTCTTCGACGCCATCGGCTCGCTGGACATCGCCGCCAACCAGCTAGAGTACATCTACCGGTACCAGCAGGATGAGTCCGGGTTCATTCCCCAGAACACCTACGTGAACGGGGCAACCCGCTGGGGCGGCGAACAGATGGACAACATCTCGTTCCCACAGGTGATGGCCTACCGCCTCTCGCAGGCCGGCATCGAGTTCGACGATGTCGACTACGGCTACGAGAACGTCCAGCGGTCGGCCGAATACGTCGTCCGCCACGGCCCTGAGACTGCTCAGGAACGCTGGGAGGAGGAGGCCGGTTTCTCGCCGTCATCGATCGCAACCGAAATCGCCGGGCTGGCGTGTGCGGCGAAGCTCGCACTTGACACCGACCACGAGGCCGACGCACTCGTCTGGCTGTCGCTCGCCGACCACTGGGCGAACACCGTCGACGACTGGACAGCGACCGAGACCGGCACCGACCGCCACACCAACACCCCGTACTACCCGCGGATCACGCTCGACGGCAACCCCGAGGCGGGGCATCTCCGGACGCTTGCGAACGACGGCCCGACGCTCGACGAGCGGAACATCATCGACGGTGGGTTCCTCGAACTCGTCCGGCTCGGTATCAAATCGGACGACGATACGACGATTCGGAACTCCCTTGCCGAGGTCGACGACACGATCAGCGTCGACACGGAGTACGCTCCCGGGTTTTACCGGTACAACGGCGACGGCTACGGCGAGCGCGCCCGGGACGACCAGGGTGCGTCCTGGACGATCGAACACAAGGGGAAGGGACGGCTCTGGCCGCTGCTCACCGGTGAGCGTGGCGAGTACGAACTGCACCGCGACGACCCGGATATCCCGCCCGAAAACTGCCTCCGGATGATGCAAGACGTTTCGAACTCCGGGCGGATGATCGCCGAGCAGATATGGGATCGTGGACACGCAACCGAGTACGACTGGGAGTTCGCCAAGGGGACCGGGTCAGCGACGCCGCTAGCGTGGGCGATGGCACAGTACGTGCGGCTGGCACACGGCATCAGCGCTGGGGAACCAGTCGAGACGCCAGCGTTTGTCCACGAGCGCTACCGCGAGCGGGAGATTCACAACACGGATCGGAGCCCTGCACTGCGCGTCGATACGCAGTTCCGCGGGAACGAACTGGTTGTCTCGGGCGAAACGACCGGCGTCCAGGTCGTCGTCAAGACACCCGCTGATACTGCGCTCATCACCGTTGAGGACCGCGAGTTTGAGGTGGCGCTTGACGTCGATCCCGGAGAGAATCAGGTGATTGTCGCCGCCGCGGACGACGAGGATCTGGTTAGCGCCGGTACGACTGTCTGGCAACTCCGGCTGTAGGGGGATACACACTCACCCCCATCCCTTTATCAATTGGGTGTGAAAACAGGAGTATGGATGCGATAGTTCTAGCCGGTGGATATGCAACGCGGCTGTGGCCAATCACCCGTCGCCGCCCGAAGATGCTGCTTCCTGTCGGTGAAACTACCGTTATCGATGAGATTCTACAATCTCTGGAGAGTGACGAGCGAATCGAGACGACCTATATAAGTACGAACAAAGCGTTTGCGCAGGACTTCGAGGACCATATCGACGCGATGGGATACGAGAAAGCACAGCTCTCTGTAGAGAAGACGACCGGGGAAGACGAGAAGTTCGGCGTCGTCGGTGCGCTTGCACAGCTCGTTGACCGCGAAGGCATCGACGACGACCTGTTCGTCATCGGAGGGGACAATCTCATCGGCTTTGATCCATCGGATTTCCTCGACTTCTTCGAGGAGCGGGACGGCTCCGCACTCGCTGCCTATGATGTCGGGTCACGGGAGAAAGCCAAGTCATACGGGCTTGTCGAACTCGACGGCGAGCGGGTCGTTGATTTCCAGGAGAAGCCTGACCACCCCAAGAGCACGCTCGTCTCCATCGCCTGCTATGCGTTCCCGGCCGACTCACTTCGGTTCTCAGAATACCTCTCTGGTGACAACAATCCCGACGAGCCCGGCTGGTACATTGACTGGCTCCAGACTCGGGAGACGGTGTCAGCGTTCTCCTTCGACGGCGTCTGGTTCGACGTCGGGACGCCGGAGTCGTACTTCGAGACCGTCGAGTGGAAGCTCGACGGCGGGTCACTCATCCACCCTGATGCGGTCGTTGAGAACTGCGACATCGGCGACACTGTCCACGTGATGGAGGGTGCGGAAGTGACCGATAGCAGCCTCGATAGGGCAATCGTCTTCCCGGACGCCGAGATACACGACTGCGACCTCGACGAGACGATCCTCGGCGAAGACGTACACGTCGAGAGCCTCGACATGGACGGGTCGATCATCATCAACCGGTGACGCGTCGATCGATTCGACCCACCTCTCGGATGCTGGACGTGAAACGTCACGCTGTCAGCCTGCAGTCCACTGCGAAGGCCTAAGTGGACCAGTGTTGTCTACCCCGTATGGGGAAGTCACCTGATAGCATGGACCAACCGGACTCGGGGCCTGTCAACTTCGAGATGACGATCGCCGATGGACGAACTAGAATCGACGTTTCTGGTGACCGCGACACAGCTGTTATCGTCCGCTCCCCCGAAGGCGAGAAAATATATTTGCCGCCCGAGGACTTCGACCGGCCGCCGGAGGATAGGCAGTCGCCCTACGATAGCCCCTACCAGCCAACCGACCGGACTGCCGATAGCCCATATCAGACGCGACCCGACGCGACCTCGGTGACGGGCATGGAGCCGACTGCTGACGGCTACCTTATCGTCCACCCGGAACCGGTCACGAACGTCCAGTTCCTCCGCTAGATACCCGGTCAGTCGTCGCCCAGGACCTCGTGGTAGAACTCGACATGTTCCTCGGCGACGTCCTCCCAGGTCCGGACCTCGTACTCGATCGGCGCTGTCAGTGACAGCGCGTGTTCGATGCCGTCGGCGATAGCGTCGGAGTCGGGCTCGACCTCGATGACGCAGTTCTCGTTGAGCAGCTCCGCGGCCCCGCTCTCGCAGGCGACGACACGCGTCCCGACCGAGAGCGCCTCTACGATTGTGATGCCGAACGGCTCGGCGAGCGACGGTGAGACGAACAGGTCGGCACTGTTGTAGTAGTCTCCGAGTTCCGACTGGGGGAGATAGCCCGGGAAGTAGACCTGGTCTTCGATGTCCAGAAGTTCCGAGAACCGTTCGAGCTGGTCGGTGAGGTGGCCCGAGCCACCGAGGACGAGGCTGACATCATCCCGTCCGAGCTTCGAGAGCGCGTACAGCAGGTACGAGAGCCCCTTCTGGTCGGTGTGTCGGCCGACGAAAAACAGCATCTTCCCGTCGATACCGAGCTCTGCCTTGATGTCTCGGCCCGTGGGCTCCACTGACGAGAAGCCGTTGTAGATGACCACTGAGTCAGCGTCGTACTGCTCTCGGATCCGCCGTTGCGTGAACTTACTTACTGCGACGAGGTGGTCGGAGCGGTTGGCGACCCGCTGCTCCGTCTCGACCTCCCGCTGTGGCGGCGTCACGTTGCGGTCCGCCGACAATGAGTGGAAGGTAGTGATCCATTCCACATCGTGGGACGATTTGGCCCGCGAGCCGGGATTGTATCCGAACCAGTCGTTCGTGTGGATGATATCGGCGACGGCCGCCCTGTCGGCGAACTCCCCGGCAAGCCGGCCGATGCGCGTAATGATGTCCCCACTTCCGGTTGGAACTCCGTGGATGCCGTCCCGGTCCGGCGGAGCGTACTCCTCGGGTAACACCAGTTCGAACTCGACATCGTCTCTCGGTTCGAGCTGTTCGAACAGCTCACCGATAGCGGTATCAAGTCCGCCGGTAATGTTCGGTGGGAACCCCCAGCCGAGCATCAGAACGTTCGGTGGCATCTCCGTAGCTAACTCTCGCATGAGCAATCAACTGGATGCAATATATAGGTTTGTGTTAACAATCTACGCTCAGTGAACTACCCCTGCCTACTCGCCGCCTTCGGCGGCTCCTTGAGGCAGGGGCT
>JBDGPY010000081.1:0-14059 GCA_042219425.1 Haloarcula sp.
TATCCTCTTGGCTTGCGGAGCCAGGGACCGGAGTTCAAATCTCCGTCCGGACGTGATTGTTCCTTCGCCGTATGGCGGTTTTCTCCGTCTCTGACCAATGGAGACAGAGCATGACGAAAGCCAAGAACACAGGTTCGGGTGAGTTATCCCCGCGCCATCACGGGATTACGATTCGAGTCAGCGCTCCTGTCGCCGCCACAGCAGGAGCCCAATGCTGATCGCGATAACGGAGAGCACGATTCCGAATCCAGGGCCAGTCGTATCTGTTGTCGTATTGGTTTGTGTCTGTTCGAGGGCGTCGCCGCTGCTGGTCGTGGGTGTCGCGCTCTCACTCGTCGCCGTGCCGTGATCGTGGTCGTGCCCGTCATCAGTCTGGGTCTCAGATGGTGTTGGAGTCGGCGTCGACGTGTCGCTCGGTGTCAGGTGAATAGTCGTCGCAACGAGTTCGTCACCGGCCCGGATCGGGGAGTCACCGCTCTCGAAGGCTCCGTCGCCATCATCACGGTACAGCACGGCAGTCATGCGGAACCGGTCGTTCTGTGAGCGATAGAAGGGGTCGTCGAGTGTAATGGTCGTATTGTGATGGGTTCCTTCGGCAAGTGATATCTCGCCGACGGCCGTGCTGTTCGCTGAGTCTTTGTGGAGCACGACCAGGCTATCAGTCGGGACTTGGACGGTCCGAATAGTGACTGTTCCGTTCGTGGTCGCCGGTGAGAAGCCTTCAGCACCGATGGTAGCGCGCTTGTCGCTACGTTCGACGGCAATCCTTGACGAGACTGGGTCGCCACCTGTCGTCAGGATCGGGTCGTCGGCAGGATCAAACTGACCGTCACCGTCTGCGTTGTGCAAGACGAGATGGACCATCTGCGTTCCCGACCAGTTGCGCCAGACTGAGTGATTGACCGAGACACTCTTGTTCGTCTTGAACCCGCCAGCAGCCCTGACCAGCGTGTGTCCGGTCGGTTCACCAACTGACCCGTTGTCATCCCTGTGGACGACCAGCCACGAATCGGAGAGCGTGTAGACCAGTTCGGCCGTGATTGTTCCGTCAACAGAATGCTGGGGATCGGCCGAGACGTAGTTCGTGTGGGCACTCGCGATTGGGATGGCGACGAGCGAGAGTACAACGAGAAGTACCGCGACAATAGTGGTAACTTGTGACATGGTCGAAGTTCCACAGCGGTGGCAAAAAAGATGTATGAGCAGACGAGGAACGCGCAACGAAGCAAGCATTGCTCGGCGAGTGCAAATCTCCGTCCGGACTCATTCGCTCGAAGCAAACCGCCGAGCGACAGCGAGGTATCGCTGCTGCTGGAGCGCAACACAGTGTGCAACGTGGACCATCAAACGACGGCGAACAGGAAAGAGAGGAAAAGCGCCGGTGCGGTTTTCAGGCCCCGAACCGAATCGACGGTATGCGCGCGCAGCTCCGGGCTGGAATCGCTGTCTATAACGCAGGTCGATACCATGCCGCCCACGACGCGTGGGAGGAGCACTGGCTGAATCTTGACGACGGCGACGACGAGCGGTTCCTGCACGGCCTCATCCAGTTCACGGCGGTAGTGTACCACGCCAGAGAAGAGAACTGGTCCGGCGCGCGCGGTCTGGCCGAGAGCGCAACTGAGTACCTCGGTGACTTACCAGACCCCTACCGGGGCGTAGCACTGAGTGACGTGCGGTCGTTCCTCGCCGCGACGGCGGCGGACCCACACCACGCCGCACGCGGCGACCCGCCGGTGCTGACGCATGAGGGTGAGCCCGTCCGATACGACGACCTCGACTTCGATGCGACAGCTGTCGCCGCCCGGGTACTGGCGGAGGCCGGCCGCTACGACGAGGCGGTCATCGAAGCGGCCGTCGCGTACGCACGCAATGAGGTCGATACCGTCGGCGGGTCGCAGTTCGTCGGGATGCTGTTTTCGTTCGTCCGCGAGCGCGACCAGCGTCCGGTCGTGTACCAGCGGCTCCGAGATCACGTGGAGCTAGAGCAACAGAAAGACGACGACGTTCGGGGCCTGTTCGGCGACCCGGAGTGACGGGCAACGGCGGGGCGCTTACGACTCCGGTTCTCCGACGCGCTCCTCACCATCGAAATGCGCGGAGTTGTCCTGTGGGTTGTATCCGAGGACTTCCCTGGCACGCTCGATAGAGTAGTACTTCCGGTCGTTGTCGGAGATGCCGTAGACGATCTCGTACTCGTAGTCGGCCTCCAGCGCGCACTCGTGGATATGGGCGCAGTCACGGTAAGAGAGCCACATGGCCTGGCCACGCTCGTAGTCAATGGGCGGGTGGCCCCGCGTGAGGTTGCCGATGCGGATGTTGCAGACGGACAGTCCATATTTGTCGTGGTAGTATCGGCCCAGCACTTCGCCGGTGGCCTTCGAGACACCGTAGAGGTTGCCGGGACGAGGGAGTTCTGTCCCGTCGAGGCGATACTGGTCGTCGCGGCGGTACATCTCGGGGGTACGCTCGTCCGTTTCGAAGGAGCCGACGGCGTGGTTCGAGGAAGCGAAGACGAACGTCTCGACACCTTCGGCGACAGCGGCCTCGTACATCTTCTGGGTTCCGTCAATGTTGTTTTCGAGGACGGAGCCCCAGGGAGCTTCCGGCCGAGGGTCGCCAGCCAGGTGGATGACGGCACCGACACCGTCCATCGCTGCGGCTACGTCGCCCTCGCTGGCTACGTCCCCGACGAGGTACTCGTGATCAGGCTCCTCGGCGGGTGGGCTGTGGAACATGAGTTTCCACTCGTACGCGTCCTCGAGACCTTCGAGGATGGCGGCCCCGACAGCACCGCCAGCGCCAGTGAGCAGAACCGGGTCGTCCATTCGTATGAGACGATACGTCGCCCCCAATAGGTAGCTTGCGGTTCGCTTTTGTGTCGCCCAGCCGACCCAATTGTATGGATCCGACAATCCCACAGGAGGCGTGTTTCGAGGCGGGCATCAAGTTCGGGTCGCTGTATCATCAGTTTGCTGGGACGCCGATCAGCCCAGACAGCGCCGACTCGCTCGCGACAGCGATGGAGGACGCAATCGAGAACCAGCCCTTCTGTGAGGCGGTTACTGTCAGCGTCCGAACGGAGGCACTGCAGAACGCTATCGCCGAGGCGGGGGCGGACTACACGGAGCTCACCGGCCGATTCATCGATGTCGAAATGCGCATCGAGTACGAGGGCGTCACGGTCGAGACGAGCATGGCGATGGCGGACGGCTACCCGCTGATGCAGGTCGACGCAGTGCGTGAGTGAATTGCCAGATGGGATCCTGAATCACTGACGCACTCCCGAAAATTTTACCAGATGAGACTGTGATACCTGTGATATGGCCCTCCATGCGGTCGACGATATTGATGACGCAATTGACGCGACGAAATCGTTCCTGTTCCCGTTCAGGAAGAGGATATGGCTCCGACTGGCGTTCGTCGTGTTCTTCATCGGTGGTGGTGGCAGCGGACTGAGCAACGTACAGTCATTGAGCAATCTCGGCGATTTCGCCGGCAATGGTGGCCCCGGCGGGCCGGGAAGCGAGTTCCAGTTGACCGCCCCGCTGGAAACGGTTGCAGCCCTGCCAGCGGACGTCGTTGCGCAGGTCTCCGAACCTGGTGTGCCACCGGGTGCTCCCGAGGAGGTGCTCGCCGGAGCCGGGGCCTTGGTATTTGCCGTGATCGGCCTCATTCTCCTGCTGATACTCGGGTATGGTATCCTGAGCAATTTCATGGAGTTCGTCCTGACCCAGTCGCTCATCGACCGGGAGATACATGTCCGACGCTATTTCAGCACCCATGTCGGGAACGGCATACAGCTACTCCTGTTCCGCGTCGCCCTATCGATTATCTGGCTCATACTCATCGTGGCCGTGGTCATGGCCATCTTCTTCCTCGTCCTGGGCGGCGAAGCCGCGAACATCACTGCATCGGCTGTCTTCACCTCAATGGGGGGTATTATTGTCGGGTTCGCGTTCCTCGCTGTCATAAACGGCATCGTATCGGGATTCACGACAGTGTTCGTCGTCCCGCTGATGACCGCAGACGACGACGGGGTCATTTCCGGGTGGAAACGACTCTGGGGCTCGATGACGGGCGCACCCAAGCAGTATCTCGCCTACCTGTTTTTCTCGTTCATCCTGCAGATCGGCGTCGGGATCGTCGGTGCGATCCTTGCCATTATCTCGTTCATTGTTATCGGAATACCGTTCGGACTCGTCGCAGTTGTGCTGTATCTCGTGCTGCAAGGGACTGCTGGGTTAGTCGCGGCGGGTAGTATCGGTGTGCTTGGGCTTCTAGTCTTCACCGTTGTGGGTGTGCTGATTCAGGTGCCTCTGACGACCTTCCTGCGGTACTACGCGATGCTCGTCATGGGCGATATCGACGCCGACCTCGATCCGATACCGGAAGTTCGCTCGGGTATCCGGCCTGAGTAAGTCACAATCCTTTTTCGGTTTCGGACGTCGCTGGTCCGTCACGTCCTGCGGTTTCACTTTCACTTTCAGGCGGGCTTTTAACCATACACCGTGTTAACTACTGTGTATGAGTCAGTCAAGTCTGGACGACGACGAACTGTTCGGTGAGGCGGCAAACGAGATGCGGACGGATGTCGAAGAGTCGCTAGAGAAGGCACGAAACGCGCTCCCCGAAGCAGATGCTGTCTGGGACGTGGAGGCCGACAACACGCTCGGCGTCCTCAACGCGCTCAAGACGGCACTTGACGTGGGCGACGCCGAGGATCACCTCCGGGACGCCAAAAAGTGGTACACGATGGGCGAACGGGCCGATGCCTTCGAGGACGCCGACGACCTCGCCGAGGAAATCGAGACGATTACGGAACTTATTGACGACGTTGAGGAGGCCCGCGAGCAGGTCGGGGACCTCACGGCGACGATTCCACAACTGCGCAGTACGCTAGAGGAGTTCGAGGACGAAGATAGTACAGACGCGGAGGCGGACGGCGACGGCGAAGCAGAAGCCGAAGCCTGAACGCAGGACTCCCCGATTTACGACGCGGGTTGCGATACGCTCGAACACTGCCGCCAGCGCATCGCTTGCGTCGTCCAGCAGTTCTTCTCCCCGGCCTGCGGGTTCCAGCCGACCTGTTCTCGTTGAACTCGGCGCTGGAGTCGGATACAGACGCAACATGGCCGAAAGCATTACGCGCCGGACGGTCATCTGTGGCGTTTCGACAGTCGCGGTGACCGGGCTCGCTGGCTGTAGCGAGAAGCAGACCGGTGGGGCGCGGGGACGCCAACCCAGAGGCTGATACGAACGAGATGCCAGCCGAGACAGAAACAGCCACCGGCGAGTACAGGAACGGCGTCGGGCGGATACCAGCGGATCGTTTGCGGTCCCGGTCGATGATGGAAGCCTCGCCAGTCCGTCAGTACAGTGGCGGGCCATAGCGGAGGGTGTCACCATCGAGACGGTGGGAGAAGTGACCAGCGGGGCCGGTCGCTACCACAGCATCGTCGATACCGACCTGGTACGGTCAGGGAAATCATCCCGAGCGACACACAGCACGTCCAGTACGGCAATGGCTCGATAAGTGGGTCCCTCGACCGCTCAGAACGGCTGGATGACGAGTACGAAAGAAGAGAGCACACGGTTCGATTACAGGTCCTGTCCACGATCCACCGTGCGACGATGCTCACCGCTGCGGAGAGAATGACAAGTGAGGAGGTCACAGACGGCCGACCGTCCGTATCAGACAATAGAGTCCGGCCGGGTCGAGAAGTAGTTGAAGACCGCACCCAGACCGATGCCGTAGACGACGTGGGCAACGAGCGTCAGCACCGCATACAGCACCAGCGTGAGCCCGGACTGGCCGGTGTAGAAGGCGAGCACGAACCCGGTCCACATAGCGCCACCGAAGAAGGCTCCGCTGATGTGATCGGACTGGCCCGGGAGGTACGCCTTCAGCGAGGCAAACAGCAGCGGCCACGGAAACATCCCGCCGCCGAGGAAGATGAAGAAGCCAAATAGCACCTCCGGGACGTAGCCAGTCAGGCCGACAAGCTCGGTGAGGATAGCGAAGTCCCCGAAACTGAACGCGCCCAGCGACTGTGCGATGAGGAAGACGACTGACATCATCGCTGTCCCGACCAGTCCGCCGGCAGCGCCGACGACGCCGTCGGCCAGGATTCCCGCGAGACTGTCGAACTCTTCGACTTCTGTGAGACTGTCGTCGTTTATCGGTGGGTCATCAACGCTGGGAGACGTATCTTCCATGGTGTGATGTAACATACCACCGGGTAAAAAAGTTCCCGCACACGTTAGGGTCCCTGCCCCAGTATGTAAACAATCTGTCCATAATACCTAATACACGGTATGAATAACCATGAGGGAAATGGGGAAGTTAATGTTACCAAGTGACGCGGCTGTGTTTCCCTTGCATGGTGGCGATATCAGGGCACCAAGCGCGGTGTTCGACCAGATTTTCGATGTGTTTCTCCTGCTGGGAACAGCGGTCGGGGTGGTCGTCGTGGCGTACACAATGTACCATGCGCTCAAATACCGCGACGACGGGAGTGATTCAGACCCGTACGCAGACAAGGTTGAGCGGCCCGAGATGGGTGAGATGCCGAGTGGTGGGGCGGGCGGCCGGAAGGTGTTCTACTCGTTCAGCATCAGCGCTATCATCGTCGTCTCACTCATCGCATGGACGTACTCACAACTGCTGTACATCGAAGAGGGACCCGACCCGGCTCAGGAGGAGGCGCTCGAAATCGACGTGGAGGGCTACCGCTTTGGCTGGGACTTCGTCTACCCGAACGGCCACACGACCAACACGCTCCGGGTGCCACAGGATCGGGTGGTCAGATTACGGGTGACATCGAGGGACGTGTTCCACAACTTCGGTATCCCCGAGTTACGGGCCAAAGCGGACGCCGTCCCGGGCCAGTACACGTCAGCCTGGTTCACCGCCAACGAGACGGGAACGTACACCGCCAAGTGCTACGAACTGTGTGGCAGCGGCCACTCGCTGATGACGACAGAGGTGATCGTGATGCCACAGGACGAGTACGAAGCCTGGTACGAGGAGACTGAGGGGTCCACCGAAACTGAGACCCCCGGGAACGAAACCGGCGGCAGTGACCACTATATCGAGCCAGCCGCTGTCGGAGGTGCCCCGGCATGAGCCAGGACCACGAACACGGCCTGCCGCCGAAATCCTCGGTCAGTCGGTGGTTCCTCACGACCAACCACAAGGACATCGGCGTCCTCTATCTCATCACCGCGCTGTTCTTCCTCGTCTTTGGCGGCGTCCTCGCGCTCCTGTTCCGCCTCGAACTGATCACCTCCGGCGCTGACCTGCTGGGGTCGATGGGGTACAACCAGGCGGTGTCGACCCACGGCCTGCTGATGGTGTTCTGGTTCATCTCTCCCTTTGCCTTCGGCTTTGCCAACTACATCGTGCCGCTGCAGATCGGGGCCGATGACCTCGCCTTCCCCCGGTTGAACGCCCTGTCGTACTGGCTGTACCTGTTCTCGGGCATCCTACTTGGCGTCTCGTTTTTCCAGGGAGCTACGTTCGCAGGCGGGTGGACGATGTATGCCCCGTTGAACACACCGGCATACATCCCCGGTGAGGGGCTGGGTGCGACCTCGGTCGTGCTGGCGCTTATCATGTTCACCGCCGCGGTGACGCTGGGGTCAGTGAACTTCCTGACGACGATGTACCGCATGCGAGCAGAGGGGCTGCGGATGCGAGACATTCCCATCTTCTCGCTGTCGATCAACCTCACCGTCTGGATGATGTTGTTCGCCTTTGCCGCCTTGCTGGCCGCGCTGATGATACTTTCCTCCGACCACATCCTCGGGACGACCTACTTCCAGTACTCTATCGACGGCACGACGATGGCCACCGACGCCGACAACCCGGGTGCGTCGCTGCTGTGGGCGCACCTGTTCTGGTTCTTCGGCCATCCGGAGGTGTACATCGTCTTCTTCCCCGCCCTCGGTGTGATGGCCGAGTGCTTCCAGACGTTCACCGGCCGCCGTCTCGTCGGCCGCAAGTGGTTCATTATCTCGATGGTGCTGGTGGCGCTCCAGAGCTTCGTCGTCTGGATGCATCACATGTTCCTGACTGGCATCAACCTCCCCATCAAGACCATCTTCATGGCGACGACCATCGGGATATCACTGCCGTTCGACCTGATGGTGTTCTCGCTCATCTACACGATGGCGAAGGGACGAGTCCGGTTCACGACGCCGTTCCTCTTCGCACTGGGCGCGCTTATCCTGTTCATCATTGGTGGTATTACCGGCGTGTTCCTCGGCGCAATCGTGCTGGACTACCAGTTTCGGGGGACCTACTGGGTCGTCGCGCACTTCCACTACGTGATGGTATCGGGCGCGACGGCGCTGTTTGGCGGCCTCTATTACTGGTATCCGAAGATAACAGGGAAGATGTACAACGAGACGCTGGGGAAGATCCAGTTCGGCGTCTACTTCCTCGGGTTCAACCTGCTGTACTTCCCGATGTTCATCGCCTGGGAAACCCCACGTCGGGTGTTCGTCTACTCGGATGGCCTGCAGATCTGGCACTCGATGGCGACCGTTGGCGGGTTCATCCTTGGGGCGAGCTTCCTCATCATGTTCTACAACCTCTTCGTGAGCCTCTGGCGGGGGGAGGACGTAGGGCCGAATCCGTGGGCGTATGCTACCTCCGCCGAGTGGGCCGTCTCCTCGCCGCCGCCACTGGAGAACTTCCCGGGCGTGCCGAGCTACGCCACGGGCAAACTGGAGTTCCTCGACGACGAGACGGTCGCGGAGCGGACCGGTAGCGCGGCGCACGGCCACGCTGCGGCTGACGGCGGCGCAGTGACAGCCAGAGCTGCGGCGACAGCGACCGCAATGGAGCCCGCCCACGAGGTCAGCGGCGAGGAACACGCCAGCCACGCCAGTTTCTGGCCGTTCCTCATTGGCCTCGGCGGGTTCATCACGTTCCTCGGGCTGTCGGGCGTGCGAACGGGGAGCGTAATCTACCTGACGCTGGCAACTGTCGGCGGCCTGACAACGTTCGGCTCGCTGGTCGGGATGACCCGCGAGCCGTTCCACGCGCCGGAGAGGGCTATCGCCGAACGGTGGCCCTACGAGAGCGTCGAGAAGATGAAACTCGGGATGTGGACGTTCCTCGCCAGTGACATCGTCCTGTTTGGGGCGTTCATCGGCTCCTACGCCTTCGTTCGAGTCGCCTACGGCTGGACGGCCTGGCACCACGACCTCATCCCCGCCGAACACGTGACGATGCCCGGCCTCATCAACACGTACCTGTTGCTCACGTCGAGTTTCTTCGTCGTGCTGGCGATGGTCGCCGCCGAGCGTGAGAGCAAGCGCGGGACCGTCGCCGCACTCGCTGGGACGTTCGCACTCGGGGTCGGCTTCCTCATCAACAAAGGTATCGAGTGGAACCACCTGTTCCACATCAGCACAGAGACGTTCCCGAACGGCTGGAACCTCTCGACGAACATCGCGTCGTCGACGTTCTACCTGACGACGGGGCTCCACGGCGCTCACGTCACCATCGGGCTCATCATCTGTGCGTACATGACCGTCAGGGCCTGGAACGGGGCCTACCAGGGCGATGACAGGGCCATCGAGTACTTCGGCCTGTACTGGCACTTCGTCGACATCGTCTGGCTGTTCCTGTTCCCGCTGTTTTACATCCTCTAGAACAATGGACTGGAAAGGCTACACCGTCATATACGTCGTGTTGTTCGTGTTCGCAACCGCGCAGGCTCTCGTCGAGTTCGCCGGCCTTGTCGACAGCGTGTACTGGACCGCCTTCGTGCTCATACTGGTGCTGTCTGTCGCCAAAGCTGTCGGCGTCGCTGCGTACTACCAGCATCTGCGCTGGGAACCGCGTTCCGTCACCTATCTGGTGGTGGGCGGCACCGTCGCCGCGCTCGCGCTGACTGGCGCGGCGGCCTACTCGATACTGTAACGGCCTCGGGAAGCTATTTTTCAGTTCGGATGACAGGAGCACGTATGGAACGTGTGTCCATCGAGACGGACGCCCGGGATCCGTATGACGAAGACAGCGACCGGCGCGACCTCTCGGACCCCCTCGGGACATCCGAGATGGCTATCAACCACTACCGTGTGGCCCCCGGTGACGGACTCCCCGGCGGCCTGCACAGCCATATGGACCAGGAAGAGGTGTACCTGGTACTGGCCGGTGAGATGAGTATCGAAACGATGGCGGGGTCCGAGACTGTCACCGCCGGCGAGGCTGTCAGTTTCGACCGCGGTGAGTTTCACACGGGCCGGAACGACAGCGACACCAACCTCGTCGTTCTCGCCCTGGGAGCGCCACGCGAAACCGACGATATCCGGCTACCGGCCGCCTGTCCCGCCTGTGGGAATGAAAATCTACAGATGACTCTCGGTGAGGCAGTACAGCCGGTCGCTGTCTGTCAGGATTGTCAGACGACGTTCGACCAGCCGCCGCTTCAGGACTGATACTGTCGGCTGTAAGCCAGTGGCGAATTTTGCCACCCCGGGGTGGCAAATCTCTTCACGTAGTTACAGCCAACAGTATGAAAAGGGGCTTTCTGGCTCCCTGGTTACCGTTCGCGACACTTCATACAACGGGAGAGTCAGGCCAGTAGTTGGAGACTGACCGCAATAAGGAAGAGCACGCCAGCAACAGTGGCCGACTCGGCGACCGCCAGCGAGCGGGGGTGACCCCGGCGGGTCGCCGACAGGTACACGCCGTACAGCAGATAGCCACAGAGGATCGCACCGCCGACGGCGGCGACCACCAGCCCGGCTATTGCCTGTGTCTCGACAGGGCCGGAGATGGACGCAACGACGCCGACGAGGAGGCCGACGACCAGCAGCGCGAATGCGGCGACCCAGACCATCGGCTGGTCGGGTATCGTCTTGACCCGGCTCTCGCGGTCAACCGCCGGGGACCAGCTGCTCGCCGACGCCCGCGGGCTGTACTGATACCAGCCGTACCCGCGAACCATCCATGCTACCACCGCTATCGCGAACACAGCCATAAGTGCTGAGCTCACAAGATACGCGGTTGTCATGTGATATCATTACATGACACTACGTAATAATCGTTGGTGTCAGTTCAGCCTACCCACAGCTATCAGTCGTCGGCGTCCGTCCGCGCCCGCCGCTGAATCGCCCGCTCCACGAACTCCTCGGGTAGCTCGTCGATTTCACCGGCCTGGACCGCCCAGAGGTTGGCATAGAGGCCATCGGCCGCAAGCAATTCGTCATGGGTTCCCCGTTCGACGACCTGTCCGTCTTCCAGCACCAGAATCCGGTCAGCGTCTTTGATCGTCGAGAGCCGGTGGGCGATGGCGAAGGTGGTCCGGTCAGCCGTCAGTCCATCGAGCGACCGCTGAATGAGCATCTCAGTTTCCGTGTCCACGTCGCTGGTCGCCTCATCGAGCACGAGGATGTCCGGTTCTTTCACCATCGCGCGAGCGATGGCGATGCGCTGGCGCTGGCCACCGGAGAGTTTCACACCGCGCTCGCCGACCATCGTGTCGTACTCGTCAGGAAGGTTCTGAATGAATTGATGGGCTTCCGCCGCTTTCGCTGCCGCGACGATTTCCTCGTCGGTAGCGTCGAACGAACCGTACGCGATGTTTTCCCGGACGGTGCCGTAGAAAAGAAACGTTTCCTGGCTGACGTAGCCGATGGACTGTCGGATGCTCTGGATCTGGACGTCTCGGACGTCCTGTCCGTCGATCCGGACTGTACCGTCGTCCACATCGTACATCCGCAACAGGAGCTTCAGGACAGTGGATTTGCCGGCCCCCGTCGGGCCCACCAGCGCCACTGTCTGGCCGCCAGCCGCCTCGAAGGAGATGTCCGAAAGGACCGGATCGTCGTCGTAGCCGAACGAGACATCCTCGTACTCGACTCTCCCCTCGGTTACGTCAAGCGGCGGGGCGTCGTCGGCTTCGTCCAGACGCCCGGGCGTGTCCATCAGCCCGAAGACGCGCTCGGCGGAGGCGTAGGCCCGCTGGTACATGTTAATAATCTGCCCGAACTGGGCCATCGGCCAGACGAACCGCTGGGTGTAGATGATGAACGCGACGAACTGCCCGCGGCTGAGGCTCGCCGTCAGCGGTCCGGGGGCCTGGCCGGTAACCATCAGGCCACCGACGACGAAGGTGACGACGAACCCGATGCCAGAGACCAGCCTGAGCCCGGGGAAGAAGGTGATTCGCGTCTCAATGGCGTCCCAGTTGGCGTCGAGGTAGTCCGCCGACGTGTCCTCGACCCGGTCGGCCTCGTACGGCTCGGTGTTTGCGGTCTTGATGATCTGGATGCCGCTGAGGTTGTTTTCCAGTCTGGAGTTGAGTTTGCCGACTGTCGACCGAACCTCTGCGTATTTGGGCTGGATGGCCTCGATGAACCGCTTGGTAAACACAGCGATGATCGGGACGGGCAACAGCGCCACCAGAGCCAGTTGCCAGTTCATGTAGAACAGATACGTGGCAATGCCGACGACCATGATTATCATCCGCGAGGCGGAGTTTAGCCCGTCGTTGAGGAACTTCTCCAGCCGATTCACGTCGTTTGACAGCACCGACATCATCTCGCCGGTCTGCTTGTCGGCAAAGAAGTCCATGTTCAGCCGCTGCATCGTCTCGTAGGTGTCCGTCCGGACAGCGTGCTGGACGTGCTGAGCAAACTTGTTCCACCCCCAGTTCCGACTCCAGTGGAAGACAGCCCCGAAACCGAACGACGCGGCGATGATGCCAGCCGTGAGCCAGAGTTGCAGCCCCTGCCCGTCGGGAATCCAGGCGTCCGGAACCAGAAAGAGGCCGTACTCAGCCTCCTGGAGGAAGATAGTGTCGATAGCCAGCGCCAGGAGGATGGGCGGCAGAAGATCCAGCATACGGGCCACGATCGAACTGAACAGGCCGGTGATGAAAGCAGGCCACTGGCCGCGACCGTATGCGGTGAAGAGTCGAACCATCGGCCGGTCGACGCGTTCCCGTGCGTCTTCGAACACGTCTTCGTCCGAACCCGCGTCGATATCCATTGTCGAATTCAGGGGCCGAACCCGCAAAAGACCGTCGGGCTACGTGACTTCCGCCGGGAGTTCGACCCTGTCACCGACCTCGACGCCGGTACGGTTTGTCCATCCGCGGTTCACTTCAAGAACGTACTTGCCCCGGCCTTCGTACCGCTTCAGCTCGCTGTCGCTGGTCCCCTCTGGTGGGACGGGTGCGTGGTAGATGGTCGTGATGGTCCCGTCAGCATCGACGAAGATGATGTCGAGCGGGAACGACATGTTTCGCATGACGTAGGTGTGTACGTCTTCTTCCTCGTGGACGAACAGCATCCCCTCGTTGCGCCCGAGCGACTCCGTCTCGCTCAACCCGACGTAGTGTTGGCTGAGCGTCTGTGCGATGCGGACCTCGATTGTGCCGAGCGGTTGGCCGGCGTTCTCACGTACCGCGACGGTGGTCGCTGGGTCCGAACCACTCGTTGCTGTCTGTGTCACAGCCGGCGTCGCGGTCGTCTCCGTCCCCTCCCGCACCGTCACTGTACCCACCTCGTACTCGCCGGTACCTAGAACATCTATCCAGAGCCCGGTCTGAAGCACCACGGCAGCTACGACGAGGAGTCCGGCGAGACCGAGAACAGCCGCGCCATGGCGCTGCATATCAGTTCTGACGGGGAGGGTGTGGGTAATACTGTCGGTGCTCACTGCTGGCCGAGAGAGAAAAGGTTATTCATGCCGATGGAAAACGATGGAATGCGGGTCCGTGGTCTAGTTGGTTATGACGTGGCCTTTACAAGGCCGAGGCCGGTGGTTCGAATCCGCCCGGACCCATCCTGCGACGAACGGACGTGAGGAGCGGATGGGCTATGTGGATTCGATTCCTGCCAGTCGCGCGCAACGTAGTGAGCACGTCTGGCTCCGGTTCGAATCCGCCCGCAAGAGCATATGCCCCCGGTTCCTGTACTGGTCGGGTCTGAGCTGCTCGCGACACACCCATCGAGAATTTCGTCCGTGAGTCGCATTTACCGCCCGCAGAATACAATCTTGCTGCCGAAGGATGGGCCCAGAAGACATTTATTA
>JBDGPY010000046.1:0-13996 GCA_042219425.1 Haloarcula sp.
GCTTCACCCCCGCCCACGGTGGGGCGGGGAACTCGCGCTGTCTCTCCTTTAGAAACGACGTTGTGTGGGCCACCGTGGCCGGTCCAGTCCCAGCGGACGGTCGTTCCGGTCGAAATCTTCAGCGCTGGTGGTTCGAACGCGAACTCCCCGCGGTTGCCCTCTGCACCGACAGTAACGGTGGCGGTGTCAGTGTCGGTGCGGTCGGTAATGGTGCCGTCAAAGTTACTCGCCGGTTCGAGCCACTCGTCGACAGTTGAATTGCCTGAAGTCGGTGGCTCTTTCACAATAACCGCACCTTTCATGCCATCGTCGCGGTGGGGTTCGGAGACGTAGCGGTACTCACCGGTCTCCTCGAAGAAGTAGTGATACCCCGTTCCGGGCTGGGCGTTCGTCCGGCCGCTGTCAAAGGTGCCGTCTAAGGCGACCACGTTCTGTTGACCGCCGTTCCCAGTCCAGTCCCATCGGACTGTTGTCATCGGTGGGACTTCGATGGCTGATGGGCTGAACGCCAGTCCACTGTCTATCTCCTCGCCAACCATGACTGTTGGTCGGGACTCAGGTCCGTACCTGCGGGGCTCGCCGTCGTAGCCGTTGGCGTCGTCAAGCCAGTCGTCAAGTGACTCGGGTGTCGATTCAGGCGTTGCTGTTTCTGTATCCGTCGCCGTCGCGTTTTCGTTGCTGGCTCCCGCTGCTTGGCTGGGGCTGCCTGATGAGAGACAGCCAGCGGTAACGGCGAGCGCTGTCAACCCTGTGCCTGCGAGGAACTGTCGGCGGCTGGAGGACTGTCGCATAGCATGTTAGCTGTTGCCAGCCTGTAGTAGAAAAGGGGGTGCCTCCTTTCCAGATTTTGGAAATGAACAGGTGCCCTTTACTCGACGGTGTTTTATATTATCGACATGGAGTGCGTCACGAATCGAGGGGATCACCGGACTCCGGGGTAACAGTATCCCGAAGGATTCACATCGCTTCGCCGTCATATCGGATCAGAACTGACTACAGCACGGCCCTGAACCCGCTCCAGGAGGTCCCCCGTGGCACACAACGACGCGGCCGAATCACAGGCGCTGTTCGAAGCCCTCGCCGACCCTGACTGCCGTGACATCCTCAGGGTACTTGACGAGCCACTGCCAGCCAAAGAGGTAGCGTCAGTCTGTGACCTGCCACAGACCAGCACGTACCGGAAACTCGAACAACTAAGCGAGGCTGAGCTGGTTGCAGAGGAGACGGAGGTACGGGCCGACGGGCACCACACAACGGTGTACGTCCGCGACTGTGGTGGTGTGTTCGTTGGGGTCGACACCGATGGCTCGTTCGATGTCGATGTCTTGCCGGCCGATGAGTCACCGAGCAACCGGCTCGCCATGCTGTGGTCACGCGTCAGCGAGGAACTATGAACGGAGATATCCCACTCATCGTCATCGCGTTCAAGACAGCGACGGTACTACTTGGGGGACTCATCACGTACTTCGCCGCCCAGGCCGCACTGAAGACGCGGTCGAACGGACTCACGTACCTGGCGCTTGGCTTCGCGACCATCACTGTCGGGTCGCTCGTCGCCGGCGTCGCCGACCAGCTGTTCGGACTGCATACCGACGCCGCCCTGATATTCGAGAACGGGCTCACCGCCGTCGGATTCGCTGTCATCGCGTACTCGTTGTACGTCACCAGCCGCTCCACGCTGGTGTCGGAATAAAAAAACCCACTGCCGGCTGTCAAGTTACTCGACGACGACCGCGCCCTTCATGCCGAGGCTCACGTGCGGGACACATTTGTAGAGGTAGGTCCCGGATTCCTCGAAGGTGTACTCGTAGGTGGTCTCTGCCTCGGAAACGGCCGACCCGGAGTCCAGCGGGCCGTCGCCATCGGACTTGACGTTGTGTCCACCGCCTTTGCCGGTCCACTCCCAGACGACGGTCGTCCCAGTCGAGACTTTCACCGCAGGCGGGGCGAACGCGAACGCGCCGCCGTTGCCCTCGGCTCCGACCGCGATGGTCACCTCGTCCTGGTCCGTCATTACGTCGACGGAGCCGTCGAAGTTCGAGGAGTCACCGACGTACTCCGCTACCTCGCTTGACGCCTCAACGGTGTCCATCCCGCCACCGCTTTCGGTGGTGTCCATCTCGCTCTCTTCGGTTGTCTCCGTCTCCTCGTCTTCACCATCCGAGGCACCATCGCCGCCGGAGCCGCCACAGCCAGCGAGAAGTCCAGCGCCCGAAACGGCCGCAGTGGTACGGATGAACGTCCGTCTGTCGAGGTCGTCTGACATACATTTAAAGTTATGACTGTGCACTCATAAGGAAGTCGTTTCTGTCGTTTGGCGAGTAACAATAATGGAGGTCTCAGCCACTCATCAACAGCCAGTCGCGGATACGATACCGACACAGTTCGGACCGACCTTGATACAGATAGCACCCATCAATTCATATAATGGGAGTGTCCGTTCGCAGATGACCGTATGGCTTCGCGGGGATCATCTCGTTTGGCGATGCGGGCCAGTTGCTCGACGGCCGGAAGAGTCAGTGCTCTTGATAGAGGCAAGATCCGTCGCTCGCAAACTACCCTATCATCCGCACAAGCTGATCCTGTTGTTCAGTGCGATGCGGCACTTCAGGGACGACCTCCGAGACGAGGGGCGGACAGTCCACTACCGGCAAGCAGAAGACTTCGAGAGCGGGCTCGCGGCACACTTTGAGGCCCACTCTGACGACACGCTCGTGACGCACAGGCCACAGACCGACGCCGCTCAAGAACGGCTCGAATCGCTAGTGATTGAGGCTGGGGGAACCGTGGAGTTCGTTCCTGACGAACGGTTCCTCTGTGCACCGGTCCAGTTCGACGAGTGGGAAACTGACGGTCGCTACCGCCACGAGGATTTCTACCGGTTCATGCGCCGAGAGACGGGGTATCTGATGGACGACGGCGATCCCGTCGGCGGGGACTGGAACTACGACAACCAGAACCGGGAGACCCCACCGGATGACTGGACGCCGCCGGAGCCCCCGACGTTCGAGCCAGACGACGTGACCGAGGCAGTTATCGAGTGGGTCGATACGACGTTCGAGGGGAGCTACGATGACCGCCCCTACGGTGGCGACTGGGCCGACCCGGAGCCGTTCCGCTGGCCCGTCACCCGCCAGCAGGCCGTCAAAGCACTGGACCACTTCGTGACGAACCGACTTGCAGAGTTCGGGCCGTATCAGGACGCGATGCTGAAAGGCGAATGGGCGATGAGCCACAGCCTGCTCTCCACGTCGCTCAATCTCGGCCTGCTGGGACCTGATGAGATCATCGAGCGGGCGATTGCCGCCTACGAGGACGGCACAGCCCCGCTAAACAGCGTCGAGGGGTTCGTCCGACAGGTGCTGGGCTGGCGTGAGTTCCTCCGACACGTCTACCGCCGGGAGATGCCCGAACTGGCTTCGGCGAACCAACTTGGCGCAGGAGAGGATCTCCCAGAGTTCTACTGGAACGGCGACACCGACATGGCGTGTCTCTCAGACGCGGTTGACGGCGTTCGAGAGCGGGGTTACTCACACCACATTGAACGACTGATGCTCCTCGCCAATTTCGGGCTCATCTACGGCGTTGAACCGGCCCAGCTGAACCGGTGGTTCCACGCCGGCTACGTTGACGCCTTCCACTGGGTGACAACCCCGAACGTCGTCGAGATGGGACTGTACGGCGCGGGTGTGTTCGCGACGAAACCCTACGCTTCGTCGGCCAATTACATCGACAAGATGAGCGACCACTGCTCGGCGTGTCCGTACTACAAGACTAAGACAACGGGTGACAGTGCATGCCCGTTCAACGCCCTGTACTGGGACTTTTTGGACCGCAACGAGGACACCCTCCGATCGAATCACCGGATGGGGCTGATGTACAGCCACGTCGACAACAGGAGTGACGAAGCGCTTGCGGAGATACGCGAACGGGCTGCAGACATCCGTTCGATGGCGGACTCGGGCGAGCTTTGAGTCTGTGCGATGGTGTGAAAGCGACCCAGTTACTCGTTTAGCTCCGTCGACTCGGCCGCCTGACGGCTCCGCATCTCGTGGCGGGTGAACTGCGGCGTTGACAATGCTGGCCCGCGGCGTCGACGGAACGACCAGCCAAGTATCCCGAGAAAGGTCATCGTCCCACCCATGGCGACCATCGCCGGTTCGACGCCGGCAGTCGTATAGAGGTACGCGGCAAGCGGAATAGTGGCGCTAGCGAGAAAACCGAGTATCAGTCGCCGCGCGAGGGCCCGGGTCAGCCCGCCGCTGTCTTCCAGCACTACCTGCATGAGCAGTTCCTCGCGCTCGGCCCTGTCGAGCACGGTCTCGGCTTTCGGTGCTGTACGCACCAGCGACCGAGCCGTCGACGTCACCGTCTCTTGGACCTCCGTTTGCACCCTGTCTCTGATGTCGTCCGTAGCGCCCTGCTCCATGACGTACTCGGAGATGATTTCGATGAAGTCGAACTCGGGATCTAGCGTGCGACAGACTCCTTCAAGTACCGTGGTTACACGGACAACCAGCGCCAAATCCTGTGGTAGCCGCATCGGGAACTCGTACAGTTGCGTCTCGAACTGGCCGACCAGTTGCTCGATACGATACTCGTTGATGTCCTCGCCGCGGAACTGCTCGATAACGATGTCAAAGGCTTCCCGCATCACGTCTCGATCAGCCATCGGGTCCAGCGCGCCCATCGCGACGAAGGTGTCCATCACGCGGTCCACGTCGTCGGCCGCCAGGCCGACATAAAAATCGAGCAACTGTTCCTGCGTCTGTAGCCCGAGATAGCCAGTCATCCCGAAGTCATAGAAGACGATCGTCCCATCGGACTGGACCGCCAGGTTTCCCGGGTGCGGGTCAGCATGGAAGATCCCGTCCTCGACGATCATCTGGATGTACACCTCTTCCAGTCGACGGACGAGCACCGGCCGGTCAATGTCGAGCTCATCCAGTTGCTCCACGTCGTCTATCTTCACACCCTCGACGTACGTCATCGTCAGAACACGGTCTGTCGAGTAGCTCTCGATGACATCCGGGACCGCGATATCGTCGTCGGCCGCGAAGTTGCCGCCGATTTCCGCCAGCATCCGTGCCTCGTGGTCGTAGTCCATCTCCCGCCGGACCGTCGACGCGAACTCCTCGGTGAGGTTCTCCAGTGTGAACGCCTGACCCGGGTCTGCGCCGTGGGTGAGCACCGGCAGTAACGTCGACAGGACCCGCAGATCAGACTCCACGCGCATCCTGATGTTCGGTCGGAGCACCTTCACGGCGACCCGCTGGCCGTCGACCGACGCTTCGTACACCTGGCCCAGCGACGCCCCAGATATCGCTGTAGTGTCGAAGTCCTCGAACAGTATGTCGACATCACCGTCCAGTTCTCGTTCGATGATTGGTTCGATAGCTGCCCACGAGTCCGGTGGGACGTTGTCCTGTAGTTCCGTGAGCACGTCGACGTACGCCCGTGGCAGTGCGTCGGGGCGGGTCGACAGCATCTGTCCGAGCTTGATGAACGCCGGCCCGAGGTCGACGAAGGTGTCCTTCAGGTAGCGTGCCCGTCGCGTCCGTGTTTCCGGAGAAACCGAGCGGGACCGACCGAACAGGAGAAAGCGCTTCCGGTCCCGGCCCCACTGCCACAGCAGCGGGACGAACTGCCAGACAATGACGAGTGCCCGCCAAAGCGCGCGGAGTCTGACGCCGAGCCCACCCGGCCGTGACACTGTCTGTTCATCCGTCTTACCGGCGACCCGCTCCTCAGCAGTCACTGCTAGCAACTCAGGACTGCCGACAAATGAGTCTGCTGAAGACGGTCACTCAGCGGCGGAGGATGCCCAGTAGCCGATACTCCGTATCCGGCGTGTACTTCCGGAAGGCGAGGCTGTTGGCAAGCACCGACACCGAGGAGGCGGCCATCGCGGCGGCAGCCAGCACCGGCTGGAGCAGCCCCAGCGAGGCCAGTGGAATCATCACCGTGTTGTACCCCAGCGCCCAGAAGAGGTTCTGCTTGATCTTCCGGAGTGTGGCCTCGGAGATTCGAATGGACTTCACCACGTCCGCCGGATCGTCGCGAAGCAGCGTCACGTCGCCGGCCTCGATTGCCACATCCGTCCCGGAACCGATTGCACAGCCGACGCTCGCGGCCGCCAGCGCCGGTGCGTCGTTAACGCCGTCGCCGACCATCATCGCCTGGTCACCGCCGGACTGGCTGTCGTCGATGGCGTCAGCCTTGTCCTCGGGAAGCACGTCGGCCATGACGTTCCCGGGGTCGATGCCCACGTCCTCGGCGACGGCTCGGGCCGTCCGCTCGTTGTCGCCGGTGATGAGCCAGACGTCAAGCCCGCGCTCTCGAAGGCCGCTGACGGCTGCTTTCGAGGACTCTTTGACTGTGTCAGCGTCAGCGACGATGCCGATAAGCCGGTAGTCAGGGGTATCATCGATCCTCTCACCAGCGTCGTCAGCCAGTGCCACTAGCATCGCCGTCTTGCCCTCGCGTTCAAGGGCGTCCATCCGGTCCGTAGCGGGGCTGATATCGACGCCGGCCTCCGACAGCAGTTTCCGGTTACCGACGAGGACGCGACCGTGGTTCGTCCTGGCTTTCACGCCCTGTCCGGGAACGTTCTCGAACTCCACGGGGTCAGCAATGTCGATACCGCGCTCGCGTGCGCCCTCGACGATGGCCTCGGCCAGTGGGTGCTCGCTGGCGTATTCGGCGCTCGCGGCCACTTCAAGCACGAACTCCTCTGAGTGGTCGTGGTCTGTCCTGAGCGTCCCCCCATCCGCGGCCGTCCCGACCACTTCCACGTCGGTCAGTTCCATCTCGCCTTTCGTCAGTGTCCCCGTCTTGTCGAAGACGACAGTGTCGACCTCGTGGACGCGTTCGAGCACGTCACCGCCCTTGAACAGGACGCCGTTTCGCGCACCGATTGCCGTCCCGACCATCGTCGCGGCGGGCGTCGCCAGCCCTAGCGCACAGGGGCAGGCGATGAGCACGGCAGAAGCGAACACGACGACGGCGAATTCAGAGATACCGACGCCGGTCGGGCCGCCTACAGCCAGCCCCCACAGCGGGAGTGCGTCGACGACAGCCGCCAGCGTCTCCGGCGCGACCGCCCACAGCACCGCCCAGAGGACAGCGTTAGCGATGACTGCCGGGACGAAGTACGCCGAGATGCGGTCGGCGATGTTCTGGATGTCCGGCTGACGGGACTGGGCCTGCCGAACGCGTTCGGCGATCTGCTGGATTGCCGTCTCCGACCCGACCTTCGTCGCCCTGACTTCGAGGACGCCGTTCTGGTTCACCGTTGAGCCGATCACTTCATCGCCTTCGGTTTTCTCGACTGGGACGGACTCACCAGTCACCATCGATTCGTCAACGGCCGAACCGCCGTCCACGACGACCCCATCAGTCGGGATTTTCTCGCCGGGTCGGATCTTCAGCCGGTCCTCGGTTTCCACTTCGTCGATGGGGATTTCCGCCTCGCTGCCGTCGTCTCGGACGACCGTCGCCGTGTCGGCCTCCATCTCCAGAAGTTCCTGGATGGCTGCCCCGGCCTGGCTCTTCGAGCGGGCCTCAAGATAGTTCCCGAGCGTGATGAACACGAGAATCAGTGCGGCCGTATCGAAGTACAGCCCCGTGCTCGCGATGAGGCTTACCAGCGCGGCCACTGAGTAGACGTACGCCGTCGAAGAACCCAGCGCGATGAGCACGTCCATATTGGCCCGACGGTTGTTGACCAGCGCTGTGTAGGAGTTCTCGTAGAACGGCTTGCCCAGAAGAATCTGAACCGGCGTCGCGAGTGCAAAAGCAACCCAGCCCTGCGGGATCCCGAAAACCGTCTCGCCGACAAGACCCAGTGAAAACAGGTGGTCAGCCATGAACACCAGCAGCGGGAACGAGAACGCTGCCCCGAACAGCGTGAGTCGGAGCTGTCTACGTGTTTCCTCGTCACGCACAGCGGCGCGGCGGTCAGCGCCCGACTGTTTACTATCGGAGCCAACGCCAGCATCTCCGCCACTTCCATCTTTCTTCACAGGCGTGTAGCCCGCCGACTCGATCGCGTCGTAGAGGTCCTCGTGTGACACGTCGGCCGGGTTGTACGTGACCTGTGCTTCGTCGGTGGCGAAGTTCACACTGGCCTCGATGACGCCCACGGTCTCTTCAAGCGCGTCCTCGTTGGTTTCTGCACAGTTCGCACAGGACATGTCGGTGATTCCGATGGTCGCTGTTTCCGTCGCCACGCCGTAGCCGGCGTCCCGGACAGCGGCCACGATGTCGGCCAGCGACACCACACCCGGGTCGTACTCGACGCTCCCTTCGTCAGTGGCGTAGTTCGCGTCGACGGACGCGATCCCGTCCAGTCGGCTCACCGACTCCTCGATCGTGCTCGCGCAGTTGGCACAGCTCATTCCCGTCAGTTCGAGCCGGGTTGTCCGGTTACTCATCTTGTATTATTGTACGCCCCCCACATTCATGCGGTTTGTCCCTTTGGTTCGAATGTTATACTCGCCTATTGGGATCGGGTCTAAACTCAAAACAGCGATAGGTTATAATTCCAAAGGTGAAGCCACAGTTCAGGCTGCGTCCTTCAGCGACTCGTACTGCTCGACGAAGCGCTCCGCACAGGAGCCACAACAGAAGTAGTACCGCTCGCCGTCGAGCGTGCGTTGCTCACCTTCCTCGTCGACGGTGTTACCGCACTCCGCGCAGTCGGGCGCGAACTCCGCTGCTCCCAGGCCGGCAGTCCACTCGCTGTCCGCGACTAACCGGACCTCATAGTGGTCTACGTCGTCGAGGTCGACGTGTTCGGCGAGCAGTTCGCTGGCGTCGGACTGCGGGACGGTCGCCGCCAGAACTACTCGGCCACCCGCAGTCCGGTACACCCGTTCGACGGCGTCAGCGTCGGTGACCGCCGCAGCAATATCGGCGGCTCGACCCGGCTGAGCATCGATTTCGATCAGGACCGGGACACCGGCCTGTAGCAGCGAGCGGTCGATATCGATGGTAAACCCACGGAGTAGTCCCATTTCGGTGAGCCGGTCGACGCGGTCGGAGACTGCAGGCGGCGAGAGGTCCACTTGCTCGGCGATGTCCCTGTAGGGACGTCTGGCGTCCTCAAGCAGGAGTCGGAGAATCTCGTGGTCAGTGTCGTCGAGCCCGGGCATATCGGATCAACTTCGACCGCCGATTTATGTGTTGTGCCCGCCCATGTCTCTGCCCTGTCCGAAGCGGCGATCCCGGCCAGCAGATGAATTAGACCCATCTAAATATTCAGTTAGATATAAACTATTATATGGTTCTGCGATAGCAACTCATGCATAATGACTGTCGAACAAAATGACGACTCGTTGCATGGGCTCACCCGCAGACAAGCACTCAGTGCCGGAACAGGGCTGCTCGCGACCGGTCTGGCCGGCTGTCTGACTGGGAGTGGGACGGAAGCGGACTCTGATAAGAGTAAAAGTAACGCGGACGGTCCAGTCGCAGTTGCGTCTTTCTTTAGTTTCTACGACTTCGCGCGCAAGGTTGCGCGGGAGACGCCGATCACGGTCAAGAACCTCATTCCGACGGGACTGCACGGCCATGGCTGGGAACCGGATGCAAGCATTACGCGGGAGATTATCGAGGCCGATGCGTTCATCCACGTCGGCCCGGATTTCCAGCCGTGGGCGGACCGGGCGATTCAGACGCTCGAAGACGACAACGTCGACACGGAACGCATCAACGTCCGCGAGGGCATCGAACTCGAATCGCTCGCGGCGAGCCTCGACCGCGACGAGGAAGGCGTCGGACAGGACAGAGCCAGGGATCCCCACTTCTGGCTGGATCCACAGCGGGCGAAACAGTCTGTCGACAACATCACCGAGGGGCTGGTCGCGCTCGCACCTGACAACGAAGAGACGTTGCGAGAGAACGCAGCGACGTACAAATCGGACGTCCTCCAGCAGATTGACGAGGATTACCGGGCAATCTTCGACGCCGCCGAACGGAAGATCGTACAGCTTGCGGCTCACAACGCCTTCCAGTATATCGGGTCACGGTACGGCGTCGAGATGCGACCCCTTGTCGTCAACCTGGCTGCCAGCGGTGACGTGAAGCCGTCGGATATCACCGAAGCGAAGCAGGTCATCGAGGACAACGACATCCAGTATATCGGTGCCGGCGTCTTCGAGACGCGCAAACCCGCAAAGCAGTTGATCGCAGAAACCCCGGTTGAGGCCTACTACCCGGTGACACCCTACGCCGGCGTCCGGGAGAAGTGGGTCGAAAACAACTGGGGCTACGAAGAGATCGCGTACCGCATCAACATGCCAACGTTCGAGGTCGTTCTTGGGAACAAGTCGCCCAATGAGGTCGGCCCCGACGGCTGGAATGAGACGTGGCAGAACTTCGAGTAAGATGACAGCACGGAACACGCAGCCGGCGGTGGCGCAAGCCGAAGAATCGACAGCCGATACTGGATCCGATGAGACGGTCATCCATCTCGACGGTGTGGATTTCGGGTACACAGCAACACCGGTTGTCGAGGACATCTCGCTCAGTATCACTGACGGCGAGTACGTCGCTATCGTTGGTCCGAACGGCTCCGGCAAATCCACACTCATGCAGTTGATGCTCGGTCTGCTCAAACCGGACAGTGGGGTCGCACAGCTGTTCGGGAACCCGGCCACCACATACGATGACGGGACGCGGATCGGCTACGTCGCTCAGCACGCCAGCGCGAGCAAGGACATGCCGATCACGGTTCGCGAGGTCGTCAAGATGGGGCGGTTCCCCCACGTCGGGTTCGGCCGACTGTCCGGCGACGACTGGCGCGCCGTTGACCAGGCACTGGAAACAGTCGGCATGACCGCCTTCGCTGACCGGCGGATAACCCAGCTTTCGGGCGGGCAGCGCCAGCGAGCGTTTATTGCCAGAGCGCTGGCTGGAGACGCCGATCTGCTCGTGCTCGACGAGCCGACCGTCGGCGTCGACGCCGAATCTGTCGACGCCTTCTACGACCTGCTCGCGTCGCTGAACGCCGACGGGATCACCGTTTTGCTCATCGAACATGATCTGCGAGCGGTGACCGAACACGCCGAGCGCGTCGTCTGTCTCAACCGAGAGATATATTTCGATGGACCGACCGACGAGTTCACCGATAGCGAAGCACTGGCCCGGGCCTTCGGGGCGAGTGCCGGAATGACGGCGGGGGCAGACTGATGCTTTCCGACTTCCTCGCCGTTCTGACGGTTCTTGGTGGAATGCTACCCGCAGATGTGGTACCGGTTGTGGGTATCACCGAGGTGGCCACTACCAGCGTAGCGCCGCTCACAATCGGTGAAGCCGTGTACGACTCCCTCCTTGTCGTCTTGGAGGGCTGGTACTGGCTACTGCGGCAACTCTACTATCTGACCGGTCTCGACGTCATCAACCCGGAATACACGTTCATGTACCGGGCGTTGTTCGTCGGGCTCTGTATCGGGGTGATCGCGCCACTCATCGGGACGTTCCTGGTCCATCGACAGCTTGCGCTTATCGGTGACGCGCTGGCTCACACGGCCTTCGCCGGGGTCGCTGTCGGGCTCTTTCTGAACAGCGTCTTCGAGTTCGGCGTCTCGCCGTATCTCACCGCTGTGGTCGTCGCGGTCATCGCAGCCCTGCTCATCGAACTCATCTCTGAAGCGACCGACGCGTACAACGACGTCTCAATGGCTATCGTCCTGTCGACGGGTTTCGCGCTGGGGACAGTGCTCATCAGCCTCAACGCTGGCGGACTCGCAGTGGGTATCAACCAGTACCTGTTCGGGAACCTCTCGACAGTGTCGGCCGAAAACGCAGCCATCATGCTCGTCCTGTTCACCTGTATCGTCGCCACCGTCGGGCTCACCCGAAACCAGCTGCTGTACGTCACGTTCGACGAGACTGCCGCCGCCGTCGCCGGCTTTCCGGTTGACTGGTACAACCGAATCATGGTCATGCTGACAGCGCTGGTCGTCGTTGGCGCGATGCAGATCATGGGCGTTATCCTCGTCGCGGCGATGCTCGTCGTTCCGGTCGCCGGGGCGACACAGGTGTCCCGGAGCTTCTCCGAGTCACTGCTTGTCTCTATCATCCTGGCCGAACTCGCCGTCATTCTCGGGATCGGCCTGTCGTACTACGGTGGCGCGACGGCTGGCGGTGTGATCGTCCTTGTGGCCGTCGGCATTTACGTCTGTACTGTGTTCGCTGGGAAAGTGCAGGATGCGATGGAAACTAACGCGACGCCGGAAATCGGTACGATAGAGAGCAAGTAACCGAGGAAACCGCCTACGCCGTCATCAGATGGGACAACGACGACACCAACGTCTCCCACAGCGAGAATCCTATCGTCACGCTCAGGGCGAAATCAGCGGCGAAAAACAGGAACAGTCCCGCGCCCGCAAAGTGGGCCTTCCGCACGTCGAAGCGGTGCGAAAAGTGATGGAAGAACAGCGCGTTGGCGAGGCTCACCGGGATGATAGCGAGCATTTCCCCCGTCCAGATAGCGCTCTGGTAAGCACTGTACTGGGCGGCGAGCGTAATGGTGATGAGCTGGGTCTTGTCGCCGAACTCCCCGAATGCCATCATCGCGAATATTGGCAGGAAGCCGCCGAGCCTGTTTGGGACCTGCCAGTCGACGAACGGGACCTGAACGTCGAGTTGGCCGCCGTCGGTGATGGAACTGGTCGACGGCTTGCGGTCCTCGTCGACGGACGCTGGCGCGGTGCGGACCAGCAGTATCGCAAACACGAAAAACATGAACGCAGTGAGGCTATCAAGTACGATTCCGGGTAACAGGCCGGTCACCACGGAGCCGAACCAGATTTCCAGCGCCGTCCAGCCAGCGAAGGCCGTTCCCGCAGCGCCCACGACCAGAAACGGATTGAAACGCGTCGAGAGGCCGGCAATGATGAGCTGGACCTTCTCGCCGGGCAGGACAGCTAGCTGCGCACCAGCAGCTATCGCGACGACCGTCAGCCACGTCACGTTGCTCACGCCTGGCTCACTCCGTCTTCGGACTGCTCGGTTTCCGGCGGTCGAACGTGAATCGCGTCAGCGATGTGGTCCGGGATTGACACGGCTGTCCCGCTCTCTAACTGGACTGTCACCATCCCGATCGGGGCGACTTCCTCGATTGTCAGGACTGTCCCCGGCGTGATGCCAGCGTCGGCGAGATAGGTGAGTTCTTCGGGGTCACGATCACGGACCCGAACGACTTCGAGGTGGCCCCCTTCGCCGTGTTCAGACAGTGCCGTCGTGGACACGTCTTCGAGGGGGTCCAGCGAGTCGCTTGGAATCGGATCGCCGTGAGGGTCGACCTCCGGTTCGTCGAGCACGGCCGCGACCCGGCGCTCGAACTCTTCGCTGATGTGATGTTCGAGCACCTCGGCCTCCTCGTGGACTTCGGCCCAGTCGTACCCCAGTTGCTCCGTCAGAAACGTCTCAAGCAGGCGGTGGTGACGGATGATCTCCAGCGCAATCGTCTCACCCTCCGGCGTCGTCGTCACGCCCTTGTACTTCTCGCGTTCTACCAGCCCACGATCAGCCAGTTTCTCGACCATACTGGTCACTGTCGGCGACGTGACATCCAGTGTCTCGGCGATAGTAGAGGTCGCAATCGGAGGATCCCCGTCTCGTTCGAGTCGATAGATAGCCTTGAGATAATCCTCCATCTTCGCACTCAGCATGCAATGGTTTAGACTAGTCTAACTCAAAAGATTAGTGATTCCAATAGGTTTTGTGAATCACAGGTCGTCATACTGTTGGCTGTAACTTCGTGGAGATATTTGTCACTCCGAGGTGGCAAAGTTCTTCATAGACTTACAGCCGACAGTATCAGCGTCGGCTCGGTCACACGTCGTCAGTGTACGTCTCGCGTCGACGCCGCGTCAGCAACCAGAGGAACAGATAGCCGATTGCACCCAGAACAAACAGCGTCGCAGGGATGAGAAAGGGACCGAACAGCCGTACAAGCGTCTCTAGTCCCGGTAGGCCGACCATACCG
>JBDGPY010000090.1:0-13943 GCA_042219425.1 Haloarcula sp.
ACTAGCTCAGTCCCGGCGGGCCAGCAGTGCAGCCGCAAGCAGCGCCACGACTGCGACGGGGATACCCATGCCAGGACCGAAGGTTGACGACGGAGCGGGACTGGTCGCACGGATTGGCTCTTCGACTGGTTCGTCAGCCGCGTACTCCCAGACAGCGGTGTCGTTTCGAACGAGGTCGGCGTTTGACGACGTGATGTCGGCGGGCATCGTCAGGCTGTACTCGACGGCGACACCATCACCGAGCGTGGCGTCAGCGTCCTCGTCAGCAGTGAGGAAGGTCCGATCCTCGTATGTGACGTTGCCGTCGCTGACAGTTGTCGACACGTCGCTTTCCGGGCCAGGGGACCAGTCTGTGAACGTCAGGGAAAGCGTGACGTTCTCGCCCGTCAGGCCCTGCTCGTACGTGTAGTTCTCCATCCGACTAACGTTGACGTCGGCAAGCAGATACGATTCAACCGAGTCGTATCCCTCCTGCTGGGCCTGGCTCTGGAGGCCGTCGTACACCGTCGGCGACATCTCGAGTGTCAGGTCGTACTCCGAAACTGTGCCATCGGCGGCGACCGTCGCGTCAACGGTCGCAGCCATACAGCCGGACAGGACGACGAGGACTGCGAGACCAATCGCGGGGACATACTGCTTCATATCTGACCGGTTCTGACCGGTCATGATAAGTCTTGTCAACCGAGCCGAAACCGAGTCAGTGTGTCAGGACCAGCAGTTGGTCGTCGGTTCGGACCAGACAGAACGGCGAATCTGGTTTCCCGAACGTGTTGGTTCGTTTTTCGCTGACCAGCAGCGTGTCGAACGCCTTGCCACAGGCAGGGCAAGCGAACTCGTTGCGGTTCGCTAGCGTCATCGTTTCGCGGTCCTCCTTCAGCAGTTTGAGCCCGTGGCGGTACTCGTGGACGTCGAAGCGCCCGCTGACGTCTAGCTGGGACATAGCGGCGTAACGAGGTCGGGCGAGGAAAGTTCGTCGGCTGTTCAGACGAGATTCGCGCCCATGTAGAGGACGACGACGAGGAAAATCCAGACGATGTCGACGAAGTGCCAGTACATCGACGCCGTCGAGACGGAGGTGTGTCGCTCAGCCGAGTACTGGCCGTAGTAGGCGCGGACGAAGACGATACCCAGCAACACTGCGCCCATCGTGACGTGGAGACCGTGAAGCCCTGTCAGGCCGTAGAACGCGGATCCGTAGATACCTCCACCGATCGTGAAGCCCTCGTGGACGATGAACTCGTAGTACTCGATCACTTGGCCGCCAATGAAGACGACACCCAGCAACAGCGTCGCTGCCAGCAGCTGGAGGAACCGACCCCGGTTGCCGTTCCGGAGTGCAATGTGACTGTAGTGGAGCGTGATGGAACTAGCTATCAGGATCAGCGTGTTGATGATGACGAGCGAGCCAAACACCTCGGGCACAGCCGCCTGTCGCCAGACCTCGCCGCCACGCACGATGAAGTAGTAGACGAACCCAGCGCCGAAGGTAGCGATCTCGCTCCCGAGGAACAACAGCATCGCGAACTTCAGCGTCATGTCGGAGTGGTAGTCGGTCCCGCGCTCCCAGAAGTCGGAGACGAAGGCGTGATAGAGCCAGCCGTAGATACCGACGAGGAAGAGCCCGACGCTGCCAGCCATCGCCCCAGCTCCGACGGTCTGGCTGACCAGTGCGTTCTCGCCCATTGAGAGGACGAGCAGGGCCGCGCTAATGTAGATACCTGAGCCACCGATCGCCGTTACGAACGGCCACCAGCTGGCCTCGCCGAATCCGTGGGGCCAGTCCTCCGTCGCCGGGAGGTGGTGCTCCCCGTGCCCGTCGTCCGCGTGTTCATCGGAGACACTCATACAGGGCCCTTGCGAACGGAATACTAAAAGCCCATCCAATTCAGTGCGGATTGTACCACTTCCCGGCATCCGCGCGGACGAACCGACGACATCCCGGAAGGTACACGGGGGCGAAGGTCTAACTGCCGACGATGACACCCGTGAGGCGTCGTACGGTCGCGCTGGTGGTGTGTGGGCTGGGGTGGCTGGCCGCAACTGGGACGGCGAGTGCCCACGGGGGTAGCCTCGCGGGCGGCGGCCGAGACTCACTCACGATACCGACGTGGCTATTTCTGAGCACTGGCGGGGCAGCCGTCGGCGCGTCGTTCCTGCTCGCCTCCTTTGTAACCGACCGAACATTTATCGAACGCACCCACGGCTGGGGACGGCCGCTGATCAGCGGTGGCAACCGGGCCCTGCGGCTGGCCGGGCAACTCGTTGGTCTCGTCGGTCTCGCCGCAATTCTCGTCATCGGGTTTTTCGGCCCGACAACTGCCGGGACCAATCTCGCGATACTGCTGGTCTGGGTCGGCTGGTGGGCCGGCCTGGCGATGACCACGTATCTCGTGGGCAACGCCTGGGCGACGCTCAATCCCTTCAAAACACTTGCCGGACTACTGCCGACGCTTGACCGTCCCTACCCTGACCGATTCGGCGCGTGGCCGGCCGTCGGCGGTCTGCTCACACTGGTGTGGGTCGAAGTCGTCAGCCCACTGGCCGACGAGCCGCGACTGCTCGCGTCGGTCGTCGTCGGCTACTCCGTGCTAACGCTCGCTGGCGCGGCCGTGTTCGGTCGGGAGGCATGGTTCACCCGTGCCGACCCCGTGGAACACGTGTTCCGCTACTACGGTCGGTTCGCACCAATCGGTCGTGGCGACGACGGCCTCAAACTCCGGCTTCCCGGGATGGACCTCTCGACGACACGGCTTGTCGACGGGCCGGACGAGGTTGCGTTCGTCGTCGCGCTGCTCTGGGTCACCACCTACGATGGACTCGTCACAACGCCCGTGTGGCGCGACCTGACGACACCCATCGTTGACGCTGGTGTTCCGCCACACCTGCTGTATCCGGTCGTACTTGTCCTCGGGTTCGTCGGCTTTCTTGGTGTGTATCGGCTGGCCGTCAGACGCTCCCGCGACACCGCTGAGACCTATCTCGCACCGTCGACACTCGCCCAGCGGTTCGCGCCACCACTGATAGCTATCGCCGTTGGCTACCACTTCGCGCACTACCTCGGGTACTTCCTCGTGCTCGCGCCGTCGCTAGCGGTCGCCGTCGCTTCGCCCCTGTCGAGCCCTGCGATGGTCCCGGTCTACGAGCTTCCAGACTGGTTTGGCGGCATCGCCCTTGCATCGGTCATCGTCGGCCACCTTATCGCCATCTGGGTGGCCCATACCGCCGCGTATGACCTGTTTCCGGCACGCCTACAGGCGATTCGGTCGCAGTACCCCTTCATCGCCGTCATGGTGTTCTACACGATGACGAGCCTCTGGGTCGTCTCCCAGCCGGAGGTGACACTCCCACACCTATGACTGACACGACAGCCGCGACAGATGGAAACCAGGTATCGACCGGCAGAGCCGACGGCGACGACTACGATGTCCCGCCCGACGCGACAGCCTACGACTGTTCGTACTGCGGCCGTCCGTTCGCCCGTGAGTCTTGGCTTGCACTCCATCGTGGGCTGGCCCATCCGAATGAACTCGATGAGGAGGAGGTTGAAGCCTTCCGAGCGGCTCACGAAGACGAGGAAGAGGCCCTTTCGACGTTTCGACTCCAGGCACTGGGTGCGCTTGTACTCATTTACTTCTTCCTTCTGATGGTCTACGCGCTCGTCTGAGCCAGCGTTAGAGACGGTGAAGTACCGCGGGGACAAGCCCCGCGGCTTCACCGTCTTGACCGCACGTCCCAAAACGGGCCGTGCCGTCGCAGGCGAATTTAATTCCCCGAGATGGGTCGGCTGGAATTCACACCCGAACGCCCGGAGTCTGTGAGGGTCGGTGGCTCCACCCCGCCCGACAACACCCGTCTCACCGCCGTAGCGGGGGTTGTGACAAGAGCGTACGGCCTTCACCCCCGGGGTCAAGTGGTTCGAGACGCGAAGCGTCTCGTCATCTGCGAACGGGCGCATCGAGCCCGTTCGCATGGTCCGTGGGACGTAGTCCCACGCATATCACGGAAGACAGCGTCTTCCGTACGACCCCGAGCACTCGGCCTGCTCCGCCTGTAGAACGTCCGTTCCGGTGAGGTGTGTTACCGAGCGAACGGGGCGATATGTATCGCTGCCACCGACCATACGCCACTCACACAGGAGACAGAGCGGCAAACACTGGGTTGGAAGCGAAGCGTTGATGGGTCGGAGGCAACCAACCGTTGGGTATGGACCTTCGCGTTATCGACAAATCTGACACGGAACTCTCTATCGAGATCGCCGGTGAGGACCACACGTTCATGAACGTCATCAAAGGAGCGCTGCTGGAGACTAACGGCGTCACGGCGGCAACCTACGACGTGAACCCGGAGCAGTCCGGTGGCCAGACCGACCCGGTGCTGACTATCAAAACGGAGGAGGGGGTCGACGCGCTCGACGCGCTGGAAGACGGCACAGACCACATCATCGAGAAGGCCGACAGCTTCACCGACGCCTTCGAAGCCGCAACGTAACGTCTGTTTTCAGCAGAGCACATGTGTGACGAACACGCGGCCGTCCAGGCCGACGTGGATATCGACACCAATCGTTCCGTCTTCCGCGGGCCGCAGGGGGTTGCCGCGGCTGATGTAATTGTCCACGAGGACCGTTGCGAGCGCGGACTCGTTCTGGAACCGGTCAGTTGACTCCGGAATCCGGTCGTAGGCTACTTCGAAGCTGACTACCGCCGGGCGGTCACAGGGGAGTGAGAAGCGGGAGACTCCCTCCCGCGTGGGTGGTTCTGCGTTGCTGTACCGTGTCTCCACGCGTCCCTTGTTGTAGTAGGCCGCGGCGTCGTCCGATGTCGCGTTCCGCGAGACCGTCCCGCCGCCGACCCCTTCCCGACGGACATTGTACACGTCGACGTAACTGTCCTCGACCTCGGCAATCGAGAGCTGGCCGGCGGTTTCGTCGCTCCCGGCCGCATCCGGAATCGGAGGCGGACCAGTTGGCGCTTCGCTCCCGATGCCGGGGAGGCTCACGCCGCCGATGGCTACGGCGACGATGAGGCCGAGCAACAGCGCGACGGCGGCATATCCGATGATATATTTGGTCTCCAGGACATCCAGCCAGCCGGTGTTAATCTCGTCGAGTGGGTCCTCTTCAGGTGGGCCCGTCCGCCGCTCGAAATTACTCCCCCCACAGCGCTTACACGGCGGGGAGTTCTTCTGGTGTTGCCGCCCGCAGTTCAGACAGACCCATCTGGGACCTCCTTCGACGACCTCGTGGCTGACCTGTGTGACCGCCTTCTCGAACTCGCCGTGGCCGCAATTGTCACACGGGGGGTCGTCTTCTTCGTGGGGCTTGCCGCACCACTCACACCGCCATTTCATTGTATTATCTCCGTGTTGTGAGGGTAAAACCTGACCGATAGCGGGGCAGATACCACACCGGTCGCTGTCAGGAAAAACGGTAGCGTCTCCGCAGATTCTTGCCTGCGAACCGACTCATCGAAGCACGCTCGTTCCCGAAGGGAGCGGACTACAGTCGAACGGGAATCCCCTTGTCGTCCAGATACTCCTTGGTTTCAGCGATAGAGTACTCGCCGAAGTGGAAAATCGAAGCGGCGAGGCCGGCGTCTGCGCCGGCGTCGACGAACACCTCCTCCATGTCTTCCGGGCCGCCACATCCGGAAGACGCAATCACCGGCGTCGAGACGGTGTCACAGACAGCCTGCATCAGCGGGATGTCGTAGCCGTCTTTCGTTCCGTCTGCGTCGATAGAGTTGACAAACAGTTCGCCCGCACCGCGTTCTTCGGCCTCGGTGGCCCACTCGACGACATCCAGACCGGTTCCCTCCCGACCACCCTTGACCGTACATTCGAACCAGCAGGACTCGCCATCAACCTCGGTGTAGTGCTCGCCCTCGTCGTCGAAGCGCCGACGAGCGTCGACGGAGATGACGATGCACTGGCTGCCAAAGGCCGCCGCGCCCACGTCAATGAGATCCGGCTCAGCGATGGCACCAGAGTTGATAGAAACCTTGTCTGCGCCGGCCCGTAGCGTCTCCTTGATGTCGTCGCGGGTACGGATGCCCCCGCCAACAGTCAGTGGGATGAACACCTCGTCGGCGACCGCAGAGACGGTGTCGAGCATCGTCTCTCGTCCCTCCGCAGAGGCGGTGATGTCCAGAAAGACGAACTCGTCGGCCCCGGACTCGTTGTACGCTTTGGCCATCTCCACCGGATCACCGGTGTACTTCAGATCCTCGAAGTTGACTCCCGTGTAGACTGCCGCGTCCCCGTTCTCGTCGACATCCACGTCGATGCAGGGGATGATGCGTTTCGTGAGCGTCATTAGATACGCGTTGATTCGTCACAGCACCGTTTGACGGTTTCGGCTGGTGCAAGTACGGAGTGCGTGTCGCGGAAATCCGACAGCTACACGTATGCCCCCCGTAAACCCCCGTGTATGGCAGATGACCACCATGAGGCGGACCGACCGGACTACGACCCCGAACACGTCGATCTCCCGAATCGAGAGCCGCCGCTTCGGTCAACGGCCCCACAGAGCGGGTTCACGATGTCGCAGGTCGGAACCGGGTTCGCCGTGTTGCTGGCCGGTCTAGTTCTGACGTTTGGCATCGCGCTGGCTCTGGCCTGAACAGGCAATCGTAAGCGAACGCGTCCAGCGCTGGCCAGTTTGCTGTCAGATTTCGGAAGAGTATATAAGTTCCCACGTGAATATCTGTTGTACTATGTCGCCTCAGCCAGAAGCTAGCACGTTGGTTGCAACGGGAACGTCGACAGCGACCGCTGGTCGCCGTGCTGGCCGAGAGGCGACCACGGCCGCTCACGAGCGCCTGAGCGCTGAGCGAGTGGATTTCTGTCAGGTGTTCGCCGACGCGACACTCGACTCCAAAGCCGTTCTGGCGGCCGTCAATGAGGTTGTCGACGACGGGACGGCTGTCGTTGGCTGTACGGCGTCTGGAACATTCACCGAGGAGCAAACGACGGATGCTGGCGTCGCCGTCTCGCTCGTCACCAGCGACTCGTTTCAGTTCGATACGGCCATTGCTACCGGCCTCAGCAAGAACGTCCAGGGGACTGTCAGAGATGCTGCACGCGGTCTCCCCGACGATGTCGAACAGCCATATCAGTCCGCTATCGCGCTCCACGACGGGCTTTCGGGCGTCGGCGAGCAGCTGTCGCTGGCGATCCAGCGACGGCTTGGCCCGTACGTCGAGTTCGCAGGCGGTGCGGCCTCTGATAACCTACGGATGGCGTCGGCTCCGGTGTTCTGCGGTGAGACGGTCGCGGAGGACGCACTTGTTCTCACACTGATTTCCGGCACGAAACGACCGATCATCACTGTCGACCACGGCCACGAACCGATCTCACAGCCGTGGGAGGTGACAGACGTTTCGGGGAATGTGGTCCACGAGCTCGGCGGTAAACCGGCGTTCGAGGTGTGGAAAGACGCCGTCCGTAACTCTGTCGCCGAGACACTTGACATATCAGTCGATGATCTGGGGGTCGATTCAGACAAGCTGTACAGGCTGATGGCGACCTACGGGTTCGGTATCGATCAGGGCGAGGACTACAAGATACGATGGCCCCGCATCGCTGTCGAAGAGACGGGCGCACTGCGGTTTGCTGTCGATGTTCCCGAGGGAACCGTGCTCCGCGTGATGTACGGGACCAAAGAGGAACAGACCGCGTCTGCCAGACGGGCTGCCGCCGACGCGCTAGCTATGAGCGAGGGCGGCCTTGCTGGCGCGTTCGTCTACGACTGTGCCTGCCGCGAGATCATTCTGCAGGACGCGTTCTCCGACGCCATCAATGGCATGGCAGAGAATCTGTCGGCCCCATTTGCCGGATTTGAGACGTATGGCGAACTGTGTATGCAGGATGGACAGCTCAGTGGCTTTCACAACACGACTACTGTTCTCTTCGCACTGCCGGAGTAACAGATGGAACGAACAACGCTCGTTTCGAAGTTTGCGGAGACAGTGGGGGTCGAGAAAGCGTCGACTATCGTCGACGCCGCGATGGCTGACCTGGGTATCAACGACGGCACGGTGATAACTGACACGGACGCGCGAGATATCTGTGACGTTATCCAGCACAGTCACGAGGGGTACATCGCGCTCGTCGCGAGTGAGATCCGCGTGCAGCTGGCGGCACAGGAACAGTTTGACGCCCTGCTAGAGAACATCCCCAATCCAGCCGTCGTCGTTGGGTTCGACCAGCGAGAACCATATGTCAAATCGATCAATGAAGCGTTCGTGGAGACCTTTGGCTACGACCAGGCTGACGCGGTCGGGACGGAGCTTCGAACGCTTCTTGCGCCACCCGAGGCGGACCCCACGACCATCGAGGCGGACTGGTGGGAGCAAACCGGCCAGTCCGAGCAGGAAGTCAACCGGGAAACCGCGTCTGGCGAAGTCCGGACGTACCTGTTTCGGAGCATTATCGTCACCCGTGACAGCAGCGAGATAGAGGGGTACGGAATATACACCGACATCACCGAGCGCAAGCGCCGCGAACAGCAGCTGAAACACCAGAACGAACGGCTCGATGAGTTCGTCAGTATCGTCAGCCACGATCTTCGAAATCCGTTGAGCGTCGCGTCCGGCCGCACCGAGTTGCTGCTCGACACCGTCGAAGACGAGTCGGTCCGCAACGGGCTCGAAGCGATCACAGACGCCCACGAGCGGATGTCTCGGCTCCTCGACGACCTGTTGAACCTCGCTCGGCAGGGCCGGGTCGTCGGTGAAACGACGACGGTCGATCTCGCAACAGTCGCAACCGATGCCTGGCAACAGGTCGAAACCACCGAGGCGACGCTCACAGTCGAAACCGACGTGGCCGTCAAGGCGGACCCCGACCGCCTACAGCAGCTGTTCGAGAACCTCTATCGGAACAATATCGAACACGCTGGCGCGGACAGCCGCGTCGTCGTCTCCGACGCCGGGCCGAGCGGACAGAACGGCTTCTCCGTCGCCGACGACGGCCCTGGTATCCCTGCAGAGGACCGCAGACGGGTGTTCGAACACGGCTACTCGACGGTCTCGGACGGTACGGGATTCGGCCTTTCTATCGTCCAGAGCATCGCCGAGGCTCATGGCTGGTCGGTCGCGGTCACCGAGAGCGAGACGGGCGGCGCGAAGTTCGAGTTCTGCTGGTAATCAGGCCAGTTCGTCCTCGATGACCGAGCGAAGGTCACCGATCTCAGCGGCGTCATACTGCAACTGCTCGTCGTCGACGGCGATATCCAGGCGGTTCGAGTCATCGGCTTCACCCAGTTCCGTCACTGGGGCAACACCGTCGAAGGCTTCGCGCACCGCCGCCGGGTCGGACGTCTCGAACACGACACGGCCGGGTTGTTCGTTGAACAGGTGTTGCTTGCCAGTCTCTCGGTCATCCGTCTGGATGTTGACCGACGCACCGGCGTCCTCGTGGACCATCTCTGCGAGCGCTACGGCGAGGCCGCCATGGCTCACGTCGTGGCTGGCGAGGACGTGCTCCGCGTCGGCAACGTCCGCGACGGTCTCGATGAGCGACGGGGCATCGTACGGAAGTTCCGGGAACCCGTCAGTACCGCCGAACTGGGCGGTGTACTCGGAGCCGCCGAGTCGCGGATCGGCCTCGCCCGCAAGTGCGAGGTCACCGACGACGACCAGCGCCCCCTCACCGGTGAGCGATATCGGCGGGGCGTCGTACCCCTCCTTGACACCCACGAGCGCGAGTGTCGGCGTGGGCGGAATCGGGCCGTCCTGGGAGTCGTTGTACAGCGAAACGTTCCCACCGACGACCGGGACGTCGAGGGCGCTGCACATGTCCGCCAGCCCGTCGACGATTCCCTTGAAGCCGCCGTAGACGTCCGGTTTCTCCGGGTTGCCACCATTGAGACAGTCAACGGCCGCGTGAGGGGTCGCCCCTTTGGCCGCGACGTTTGTCGCGTTCTCCAGCGCGACGGCACGAGCCCCATCATACGGTGCGGCATCGGTCCAGTTGGGGTCCGCACCGGCAGAAAACGCCAGTCCCGTCCCGGCCTCTCGGATAGCCAGGAGGGCGGCGTCGTCGCCGGGCAACACGCTCGTGCGTACCTGGACCTCGTGGTCGTACTGGCGGTACACCCATCGTTTCGAGGCGCAGTTCGGGCTGCTGACGATGCGATCGAATGCCGTGTCGAGCGAGACACTCGGCAGGTCGCGCTCTGGCTCCGGCGGCGCTTCGCTGGGCAGGTCATTCATCGGTGCGCCGTCGCCAAGGAACTCTGCATTGACGTCAACGACCGTCTCGCCCTCGAACGTGCAGACGTAATTTGTTCCCGCTTCAGTGAGTTCACCGATGACCGAACAGCCGAGGTCGAACCGTTCGGCGAGTTCAGCCACGCGGTCGACGTTCTCCGGCGCAACCTCGTACACCATCCGCTCCTGGCTCTCGGCAAGCAGGTACTCCATGGCGTTCATGTTCGGCTCGCGCTCGTGGACGCGGTCGAGTTCGATGCGGGCACCAAGGCCGCCCTTCGCGACGAGTTCGGACGATGCGCCGCCAAGTCCCGCGGCCCCGAGGTCGCGAGCCGACTCGACGAGATCCTCGTCCAGCAGCGCCTCGTTGCACTCGACGAGGAGTTTCTCGGAATACGGGTCGCCGACCTGAACAGCGGGTCGGTCCTCCGTTTCGGCGTCTTCGGCGAGGTCTTCGCTTGCGAAGGAGGCCCCGCCAAGTCCGTCCCGCCCTGTCGCGTTGCCGACGAGAACGAGCTTGTTGCCCGGCTCCTGGGCCTCGGCGGTGATGGTACGCTCAGGCTCCAGCAGGCCGATACAGGAGACGTTGACCAGTGGGTTCCCCTTGTAGTCGTCGTGGAAGGCGACGCTGCCGGCGACGGTTGGGACGCCGATACAGTTCCCGTAATGGGAGATGCCCTCGACGACACCCTCGAAGAGATAACGGGAGTGTTCGCGCTCGAAGTCACCGAAGTACAGTGAGTCGGCCAGTGCGATTGGGTAGGCACCCATCGAGAGCGTGTCGCGGACGATGCCGCCCACGCCAGTCGCTGCGCCGTCGAACGGGTCCACGTAGGACGGGTGGTTGTGGGACTCGACGCCCATCGTGATGTACATCTCGTCACCGTCGTCATGGGTCGGCAGGGAGACGACAGCAGCGTCGTCTCCAGGGCCGATGACGACCTGGTCGCCTTCGGAGTCGAACGCCGACAGGAGGGGGCGAGAGGAGCGATACGCACAGTGTTCGCTCCAGAGGTTCTCGAAGAGAGCGGCCTCCGCCCGTGTCGGCTCCCGACCGATTTCCTCGACCACGACTTCGTGGTCTGCGTCGGACAGGCTCATTACCTCTCCGTGGCCGCCCACCGGATAAGTCCCTTTCCATGCGTCTGCGCTGGCGATCCGCGCACGACTACGACGGCAGGTTACAACAGTCTGCGCTTTAGCCGGAGATACAGTGGCAGGTCCCGGTCGGTATCACGAACACGTCGCTTGCTCGTTCCGAGCAATCCGACAACGAATGCCAGTACTGCCACGGTGAGCGCCGCGTTGATCACACCCAGCGCCACCAGTGGGTGGATCTCGTGCATCGCGACGATAACAGCGGGTGGAAGCAGGACAATATAGCGGTGCTCAGAGACGGTTACCACCTTGCTTTCCCCTCGCGGTGGTGCAGGCGTATACAGTTTCGTCGAGTCTGTCTCACCGCCCGGAACATCGAGCCACCGGTCTTCCACCGTTGTCCCACCGGACGCATTGAACACAACGAGCATTGTCACCAGCGCGTCCTCGTTGTTCGCTACGAGCGTGGCCTCGACCGGTTCACCGGGGGCAACGCCGTTCCCGGTTGCGATTTCGCCTGCAGGGATCTGGTGGGTCGAGTTCGGAACCACCATTGCGGCGTTGGCTGGAACAATGATAATTGCGGTCAGAAAGAGCGCGGCGTATCGCGGGTCGAAGGTGTCCTGTCCACGTGAGCGCGCTCGTTCACGCGACGAGCCATTCAGGAACCCGCTGCCGATACTTATGGCAAACAGTATCAGGCCGGTGACGAGCAGGACTGATCCTGCCTGCCAGGACTCGGCCGCCTGCTCGACCCCGAGAACGGTGGTAACCGCAGTCAGAATGTTAGAGACAACCACACGGCCAGCAAGAATGGCTGTGCCGAGATGCGGGATCGTAACCACCTGTCCCCCGGGTTGCCAGGCGACCGCAACGATCTGGCTTTCAGTCACCGGGGGTTCGGACCCATCCTGATCTGTGAAAGGGTTTGCATCGCCCCGCGTGATATACCCTCTATTGGTCTGGCCGACAACTCGGTGCGTCGTCAGTTCGCCGCCCTGAATTTCTCTGGACTCGAAAACGACGACGTCACCCTCTTCAATGTCGCCTGCGACCTGGTCCGGAATCGCAACGAAGCCATCACCTTCCTGGATTGTTGGCGACATGCTCCCGGACACGACGAAGCTCAAAAGCACTGGCTGTCCGATCAGCGAACCCACAATGAGCGTCAGAACCAACACGAATCCAACGATTGTCAGCCCCTTCACTACGTACGATCGGAGCATACCAGTGTATCGCTACGGCACGTAGACTACCGGAATATAAATCAGTACTGCTCGGCCTGAAACGCTCGGTAACGTAACAACCACTATCGACTCGGACAGGAGTTCCAGGAACTTCGCATCCCCTGAAGACAGAGTTTGATAGGACAGCACCCTGTCTGGACCCTGGTGAACCGACACGCTGTCTCTGCTCCGACTACTGGACCGGTATCCGCCCCTCGAAGCCAGCGTGACCGGGTTCGACCCGTGTGTAGCGCTCAAGACGCCTCTTCTGTTGCAACCACGAACACGTACGCGAACACGATAATAAACGCGAGGCTGAACCCAAGCAAGTGGATATAGACGTCGAGCACGCCACTCCCGGGAACAACCACATCCTGAAACGCCACAAACGGGTAGCCGACGAGCAGTCCGAAGCCAGCGCCGGCGGCCTCGAAGTACCCGGGTCGGTCCGTTGCCGCCCGAAGGTCTGCTACCGTCGGCATCCCTTTCTGGGAGATGGCGAACCCGAGGTAAACGACGGCAAGCGCGAGCGAGGCCGTACTGATCTCGAACCGGTATGCCCGCGCCGGCAGCGAGATCAGCGTGATCAGTCCCGCGGCAACAAAAAACAGAACAGGGGCGTACCGCTCGTCAGCACGCTGTGAAATGTTCACACTGATATAGCCTGCAAGCGCGAAACATGCCAGACCGACGAAGCCAGCGTTAATTCCCGAAAAGCCGAATATGAGCCGGTCACGCGGGAATATGAGCTGCATCGCTGACAGCGCTATCGGGAAGGCGACGAGCAGTATGACAAACGTGACCCGGAACAGTTGTCGCCGGTGGCTCAGGATACAGAGCAGGTACGCAATCCCCACGACCGGTAAATACACCACCAGGTTCCCAAGGAGGTGGAACCCGTCTAGGTGGACGAAATGGGACGCGTAGGCGGTGACGAGCGACGGCGCTGTCGTGTTGAACACCAGCCCCTCCAGCCGTGACTGGGGGAGGGCATACACTGCTAGCAAAAGCACAGGGACGGCGGCAATCAGTGCGAGATCGAAGCGACGCGCTTCACTGAGCGCGTCCTGGAGGAACCCCCGCTCATGTTCGTTTGTTCGAATGTTGCGTGCCTGAGACATGAGTAGTTACTCGCTGGGACTGATATGTTGCAGGCCGTGACGCACCACTGTGAACGTCCCGGCACCGGTGGCGACGAAGCCAGTGAGCAGCAGTATCGTCCGGACAAGGAACCCACCCAGCGTCTCTTCCGGACTGAGATACGCAGGCTGTGTCGCCGTCACTTGCTCATCGGTTGCCTCGTCACCATCGCTATCCTCGGGTTCAATAGCGCCACCGTCACCACCGCTTGTGTCAGTGTCATCACCATCGCCACCGCTTGTGTCAGTGTCATCACCATCGCCACCGCTTG
>JBDGPY010000017.1:0-13715 GCA_042219425.1 Haloarcula sp.
TACTGACCGACGTGAGCTATCCGAGCGTGTCGTTCAGCCGGGACGAGGAGGCCGCTGCGGAAGCACGGGCGGTTTTCGAGAAGCGGCACACGAAGGCCCGTGCAGCCGCGCGGATCACCGATCGCGTTCGAGACGGGCTGTAGTATCTTCCCTATCGCGAGACACTATTCCACAGTGGTTTTGCCCGGAGCGACGCATCGGTTTCGTATGCGATCCGTCCACGTCACGGAGTACGGCGACAGGTCCGTCCTGACCACCACAACACGGCCGCGCCCTGAACCGGGGGCTGGAGCAGTCCGGGTTCACGTGGCCGCGGCCGGCGTCAACTTCGCCGATATCGCCAAACGCCGGGGCACGTATCCGGGCGGGCCGTCGCCGCCGTACACGCCCGGCATCGAGGTCGCAGGCCGCGTCGATGCGACCGGCGACGGGGTCGATCTCGAACAGGGGGACCGGGTCATGGCGTACGTCCCGCGGGGCGGGTACGCGGAGTCAGTCATCGCCGACGCGGGACGCGTTCGGCGTGTCCCCGACGCACTCTCGCTACAGGAGGCCGCCAGCGTCCCGATACAGTGGCTGACCGCACATAACACGCTGTTCGAGTGGGGCGGACTCGACGACGCCGAAACCGTTCTCGTGCTTGCGGCGGCCGGCGGCGTCGGCTCCGCCGCGGTCCAGTTGGCCACGACGCAAACGGACGCGACTGTCCTCGGGGCGGCAAGCACCGCCGAGAAACGGTCGTTCGCCCGTGACCTGGGTGCCGACGAAACTATCGACTACGCCGGTCAAGACCTGACGGCCGCTGTGAACGCTACGACGGACGGGACAGGCGTCGACCTCGTACTGGACGGCGTCGGCGGCGACGCCTTCGCCGCGAGCCTCGATGCGCTCGCGCCCGGCGGCCGCGTCGTCACCTACGGTCTCGCCAGCGGCGAGATTCCGCGCGTCTCGACGCCCCGGCTCATCTTTGGGAATCACAGTGTTATCGGCTACCACCTCGGCCACGCCGCCGACCACGACCGCGAGCGAATGTTCGGCGCATTCGAGCCGGTCCTGTCGGCACTGGCAGCGGATGAAGTGGCCGTCCAGATCGACCGGGTGTTCGACTTGGATGACGTAGCCGCCGCTCACGAGCACGTCGAGAACCGGCAGACACGGGGGAAGGTCCTGCTGGAACCGTAGCACAGCGTGCGAGCGGGCACAGCGGTTTCGTCAACCGACCGAAAGAGAGATGTTGACGGCGTGTTACCACCAGGGTGTGACCGTCGCGGTCGTGGGCGCGTCGATGTCGAAGTTCGGCGTTCGCGAGCCGCGGCTCCGCTCGCTGCTTGCGGCGGCCGGCACGCAGTGCCTCAACGACGCCGGCGTCCATCCCGCATCCGTCGAGCATCTCTATCTCTCGGAGTCCGGCGGAGCCTACGAGTCGAAGGCGGGGCTAGTGAACGCGCTGAAAGACGACCTTGGACTCGGGAGCGCCTACGCCACAGGTATCGAACAGACATCGGCAGCCGGTGGGGCGGGCATCGCCGCGGCGTGGCGCTCAGTTGCATCGGGTGAGAGCGATCTATCGCTGCTGGTCGGCGGCGAGAAGATGACCCATCTCTCGACACCGGTCACGTCCGATGTCGTGTCCGCGATTACGCATCCCGTAGAGTACAAGCACGGGGTGACCATTCCAGCCTTCGCGGGATTGACCGCCCGGCACTACCTAGAGCGGTTCGACGCCCCCCGCAAGTCGCTGGCGCGCGTCGCCGTGAAGAACCACCGGAACGGCCTCGATAACCCGAACGCGCACTTCCAGTCCGAGCTAACCGTCGAACGCGCTCTCTCATCGCCCGTGATCGCTGACCCGCTGAGGCTGTACGACTTCTGTCCCATCTCCGACGGGAGCGCGGCGCTGCTTTTCACGACCGAGGAGCGGGCCCAGAAACTGACCGACGACTACGTTCTCGTCGCCGGCGTCGCGGGCGCGACCGGGTGTCAGGTTGTCCACGAGCGCACGGACCTGACGACGATGAGCGCTGTCTCGACGGCGGCCAAGCGGGCCTACGAAACCGCCGAATACGATCCCGAAGACCTCGATGTGGTCGAACTCCACGACATGTTCACGATCCTTGAGTTCCTGCAACTGGAGGCGCTGGGCATCGCCGACCGGGGCCGGGCCTGGCGGCTCGCCGAAGACGGGTCCATCGCCCGCGACGGCCGCCTGCCGGTCAACACCTCTGGCGGTCTCAAGTCGAAGGGCCACCCCATCGGGGCCTCCGGCGTCGCGCAGGCCGTCGAACTCTACGAACAACTGACCGACGCCGCCGGGCCGCGACAGGTCAACGCCGACGTGGGTCTGGCCTGCAATGTCGGCGGGTTCGGGAACGCTGCCGTCGCGACGATACTTGAGCGCCGCTGAAACCAAGGCTTACTTCGGCCCCGTCCCAAGAGCGGCCTATGAGTTCGGTACCCGTACGGAGCGACATTGACGAGGCGTACAAGTGGGACCTCGAATCCCTCTACGCCAACGACGAGGACTGGGAAGCCGCCTACGAGGAGGCGGAGGAACTGATCGAGGATCTGGCCGCCTACGAGGGGCGGGCCACCGAGGACGCCGCCACTCTGCTAGAGACGCTAGAGACATACGAAGAACTGATGCGGACGGTGTCGAACGTCGCCGCCTACGCCCGAATGCGCCGGGACGAGGACACGACAGACGACACGTACCAGGCACTGACCGCCCGCTCGCAGTCACTGTCGTCGGAAGCGAGTTCTGCGGCCTCGTTCCTCGACCCCGAACTGCAGGACCTGGACTACGACGACATCGAGGCGCTGATCGACGATGAGCCGGAGCTGGAACCCTACGAGCACTACTTCGACGATGTGCTCCGGATGAAAGAGCATACCCGCTCGGCCGAGGTCGAGAACCTGCTCGCCGAACTCGGCGAGATCACCGGCGCGCCCGGCGAGGTGTACAACATGCTGGCCAACGCCGACATGGAGTTCCCGACCGTCGAGGATCCCGACGGCGAGCAGCAGCCGATTACGCTCAACAACTTCACGACGCTACAGAAACATCCCGACCGCGAGTTCCGAAAGCGGGTGTACGAGGCCTTCTACGACGAGTGGGAAACCGTCCGGAACACGGTCGGGACAGCCTACAAGAACGCCGTCAAGACCGACGTGAAAATAGCTAACGCACGGGACTACGACACCGCCCGTGAAGCGGCGCTTGACGGCCCGAACGTCCCGGTTGAGGTGTACGATACACTCGTCGACACCGTCAACGACAACCTCGATACGCTTCATCGCCACGCCGACCTCAAGCGCCAGTCCATTGGCGCTGATGACCTCCAGATGTGGGACCTCTACGTTCCGCTCGTCCAGGAGGAATCACCCGAAATCGAGTACAAACAGGCCTGCGAGTACGTCACCGAAGCCGTCGCACCGCTGGGCGAGGACTACCAGTCGCGTCTCGCCGAAGGACTTGACTCCCGGTGGGTTGACGTGTACGAGACCGAAAACAAGCAGTCCGGCGCGTACTCCGGTGGCACCTACGACTCCCAGCCGTTCATCCTGATGAACTACCAGGACGATGTGGAATCGATGTACACGCTGGCCCACGAACTCGGTCACTCGATGCATTCGGAGTACACCAGCGAGGAGCAGCCCTTTGTCTACTCGGGCTATGAGATCTTCGTCGCCGAGGTCGCCTCGACGGTCAACGAGACGCTGCTGACACACCACCTGCTCGACACTGTCGAGGACGAACGCCTGCGTCGCCACATCCTCAACGAGTACCTCGAACGGTTCCGCTCAACGCTGTATCGGCAGACGATGTTCGCCGAGTTCGAACACCGGACCCACGAGATGTCCGAGGCCGGCGAGCCGCTGACGCCTGACCGACTGGACGATCTCTACCGCGACCTGAAAGGCGACTACTACGAGCCGGCGGTGCTAGACGACCGCATCGCCCGCGAGTGGATGCGAATCCCGCACTTCTACCGCGCGTTCTACGTCTACCAGTACGCGACCGGCATCTCGGCGGCCGTCGCGCTCGTTGACAGCATCCTCGACGAGGGCGAGCCCGCCGCCCAGAGATATATCGACTTCCTCCGAAGCGGGTCACGGCAGTACCCGCTAGAGCTGCTCCGGGATGCCGGCGTTGACATGGCCAGCCCGGATCCCGTTGACGCCGCGCTGTCGACGTACAGCGACTACCTTGACGAGTTCGCGACGCTGCTGTAGGCGTCCGACCAGCGGTGACGGTCCGTCAGCTCTATACGTCACTGTTTCTCACCCCCGTGACCCGAAGGCACTTTGTGTCTCAACCGTATAGTATTGCTCAACCAAATGTCGCGCAGTCCTTCGCTTCCGGAACGACCTCGATTGGAACTCGATCCAGAAATGACGCCCGACGAGCGTCTCGAGGCTCTCCGGGACCATTTCAAAGAGATCGTTCACGTCAACAGACAGCTCAACGAGCAACTGGACACCGCCCGTGATCGGCAGTCCGACCTCACGAACGAGGTTGACCACCTCGAACGGGAAAACGAGACACTCAAAACCTCCTCACTGTACATCGCGACGGCCGAGGAACTGACTGACGACGGCGTCGTCGTCAAGCAACACGGCAACAACCAGGAGGTGCTGACGGAGGTGTCACCCTCGATCCGGAACAGTCTTGAAGCCGGCGACCGGGTCGCTATCAACGATTCTTTCGGCGTCAAGCAGATTCTCGACCCCGAGACCGACGCCCGCGCACAGGCGATGCAGGTCGACGGGTCGCCAGATGTGACCTACGATGACATCGGCGGCCTCGAAGAGCAGATCCGCGAGGTCAGGGAAGCTGTCGAGGAGCCGCTTGTCAACGCCGACCAGTTCCGCGAAGTCGGCATTGAACCGCCAAGCGGCGTCCTGCTGCATGGCCCGCCCGGGACCGGGAAGACGATGCTGGCGAAGGCTGTCGCTAACGAGACCGACGCCACCTTTATCAAAATGGCCGGCTCCGAACTGGTCCGGAAGTTCATCGGCGAAGGCGCGCGACTCGTCCGTGACCTGTTCGAACTCGCTTCCGAGCGCGAACCGGCTATCATCTTCATCGACGAGATCGACGCTATCGCGTCGAAGCGAACAGAGTCAAAGACCTCCGGTGACGCCGAGGTCCAGCGGACGATGATGCAACTGCTCTCGGAGATGGACGGCTTCGACGAGCGCGGCGAGATCCGCATCATCGCAGCGACGAACCGCTTCGATATGCTCGACCGCGCTATCCTCCGCCCCGGCCGCTTCGACCGCCTTATTGAGGTGCCAAATCCCGACCAGATCGGCCGCGAGCGGATTCTCGAAATCCACACGCAGGAAATGAATCTCGCCGATGGCGTGGACCTCGAGGCCTTTGCCATCGAAACCGACGGCCTCTCCGGCGCGGAGCTGGCCTCGCTGGCGACCGAAGCCGGGATGTTTGCCATCCGGGACGGCCGGACAACGGTCCAGCAGACTGACCTCCACGACGCGCTGGAGAAGATCGACGAGGATAGCGACGCGAGCGGGATGCCGGTTGCGTTCGCGTAGACCGAGCCGAAACGAGTTCTCGTATCCGGGAGTGACTCTACGGGACCGGGAGCAGGTTATCGACGACCTGTACGTTGGCCTGATCGAACGCGGTCCGCATTTCGTCGCTCAACGGTACGTCCGTGATGAACATATCAATGTCCTCTACCGTCGCAAACTCGCGGAAGCTCTGACTCTCTAGTTTGCTCCCGTCAGCGACCAGAATGACGTGACGACCGCCTTCACAGAGCAGGGTCTTGATCCGGGCTTCGTCCTCATTAGAGACGGAGAGCCCACCGTCGCTCTGGACCGCATCCGTTTCGAGGAACACGATATCGAAGTTCGTCTTTCGGAGATACGACTCGGCACTGGGACCGACAAGCGCATCCGAGGTCTGGCGGAGTGAGTCGCCGACCACTTTGACCTCACCGCAGGTCTCCCGGAGCTCGAACGCGCTTTCGGGGGAGTTCGTCGCGACAAGCAGCGACACCTCGTCCGGAATGACCTTCGCTACCTCCCGCGTCGTCGGCCCGGTATCGAAGAAGACGGCGTCGCCGTCGCTCAGTTCCGCCACAGCTCGTTCGGCTATTGCCCGCTTCCCACTGGGGTTGTCGATACTATCCGTCGGTGCGGAGCCGTTCGCTCCCGTCTCGGATGCAGGGAGCGCGCCGCCGTGGAATCGTTCGATGAGCCCGTCCTCAGCGAGTGACGCGAGGTCGCGCCGAATCGTCGCATCGGAGACACCGAATTCCTCGGTAAGCTCTTCGACCGTGACGCGATCCGACTTGTTCACCTGTCGAACGATTTCCTTCCGTCGTTCATCAGGTATCATGTTCAGTTGCAGTGCGATATCGGAAGACCCGGATCCCGGTACCTGAGTCAGGTCCGCGACTGATGTATGTGTTAGTTCTCGGTTTCATAATCACCCTCTGTAAAATCGACCCCACTCCCGGGGCTGGTCCCGCCGTCTTGCGGTTTTGAGATTTGTCGATGGTTTTCAGTGGTATATCATCCATACGGGATACATTCATGAAAAGTTCTCCCCATGCACTATTGTCCAAGGACACCGAACAGCGTCGCAATGACTGTCCCGAGACTGCTGACGATTGCACCGCCGTAGCTCCCCTGTACGTAATTGAACACCGCGATACCTGACAGTACGACCGCGAGTCCAAACACGACCAGGGTAGGTGCCGTCATCCTGTCTGTCTCCATCCTCAGATAGTTGCCTGCCGTTCGATTTTCGTGTCGTAGGTCAACGATTCACCGGATTCCGGGTCGAAATACTGGAGCGAGTCCCTGTCAAACCGGAGGTTCACGCTGTCGCCCATCTCGACCGTCGTGTCGGGATCGACTGCGGCTTTGATGCTCTGGCCCGTGTCGAGTTCGAGTTCAAGCACGGTCTTTTCGCCCTGTGGTTCGACCACCTGTACCGTTGCCGGGTGAACGTTCGCCGGGACGCCATCCTGGTTGAGCGAGATGTTCTCGGGACGGATGCCGAGCACGACACGGTCATCGAGATATGAGCGGAGCGCATCGGTGAACTCGTCGGGCACGTTGTGGGTGTCGCCGCCGAGATCCAGTTCGAACTTGCCAGCAGACGTTTCTTCGAGGATGCCTTCGAGGAAGTTCATACTCGGCGACCCGAGGAAGCCGGCGACAAACATGTTTCGCGGGTTCGAGTACACGTGTGTCGGCTCGCCGACCTGCTGTATCTGCCCGTTGTCCATGACTGCAATCTGGTCCGCCAGTGTCATCGCTTCCACCTGATCGTGGGTGACATAGACGGTCGTCGTCGAGAGTTCGTCGTGCAGTTTGTTCAGTTCAGCACGCATCTGGACGCGGAGCTTCGCATCGAGGTTCGACAGCGGTTCGTCCATCAGGAACACCGCCGGATCTCGGACGATTGCCCGACCCAGTGCCACCCGCTGTTGCTGTCCGCCGGACAGTTCCGATGGCCGACGATCCAGCAACTCCTCGATCTGTAACAGCTCCGCGGTCTCCTGTACCCGCTCAGTGATGATGTCCTCGGCCGTGTCGTGTTGCTCCAGTCCGAACCGCATGTTGTCGCGGACCGTTTTGTGCGGGTAGAGCGCGTAGTTCTGGAACACCATTGCGATGTCTCGTTCGTACGCGCGACTGTCGTTGACAACATCCTCGCCGATACGGATGTCACCGTCCGTTGCTCGTTCGAGCCCCGCAATGAGGCGCAGGGTCGTGGTCTTTCCACATCCCGATGGACCGACAAGCACGGTGAAGCTCTCGTCAGGGATGTCCAGTGAAATGCCGTCAACTGCGGTAACGTCGTCGAATTCCTTTACTAGGTTGGTGAGTTCTACGTGTGCCATAGTTATTACTCCTTGACAGCTCCTTGTGTGAGTCCGCTCACGATGTACTGCTGGAAGAACAGCCCGAACAGGATACCAGGCAGTGCAGCGATCATGCCGCCGGCAGCGAGATGTGCCCAGTCCACGAAGTCGTCAGCCACGAACAGCGAGACAGCAATGGGCAGCGTCTGAGCCTGCTCTGAGGACGTGAGAACAAGCGCGAAGACGAACTCGTTCCACGAGAAGATAAACGCGAGGATTGCGGTGGCCGCGATCCCCGGCTTGGCCATCGGCAGGATGATCTTGACGAAGGCCTCCCAGCGGGAGCACCCGTCGATCCGGGCCTGTTCATCTAACGATTCGGGGATTCCATCGAAGTAGTTCTTCATAATCCACACCGCAAACGGGAGATTGAAGAACGTGTATGTGAGGATAAGTGCGAGACGCGTATCGTACAGACTCCCGGTGAAGCCGCCGATAAGTGGCGGGTTCGACATGATCTGGAAGAACGGAACGATGAGCGCGATGGGGGGTATCATCCGCGCACCGACGATCGACAGCAGCAGCGACTTGTTCCCGATAAAATCGAACCGGGAGAAACTGTAACCCGTGACCGTCCCGAGCGTGATACAGATGAGCGTCGTCGTCGTCGCCACGATCATGCTGTTGATCGTGTAGTTGTCGAACGGCCGATTCGTGAAGATGTCTACGTAGTTCTGGGCCGTCGGGTTCTGGGGAAGGAACGTGATCGGGAGCGACAACACTTCACTCGTCGGCTTGAGACTCGTGATGAAGATGTAGTAGATCGGGAACCAGATGACCAAGACGTACACACCAAGCAGTGCGTAAGCCAGCAGTCGCTCGCGAGCGACAGAGGGCCACTCGTTCCCTGTCTCCAGGCCCAGAGACCGGCGCAGTCGGTTCAGCGGTGATTTCTTCGTACTCATGCTTCGTAGGGTGACTCGCCGAATATCTTGTACAGACTGGCCACGATGGCGAAGGTCACGGCCAGCAGGACGACCCCAAGTGCAGCGCCGGAGCCGGGCTCGTTGAACACCTGTGCGGTCCGGTACAGCCAGGATGCCCACACTTCAGTCGACTTTCCGGGGCCGCCCTGGGTCATCACCCAGACCAGATCCAGTGCCCGGATGTCGAAGATGATGCGAATCGTCAGTGCGACCAGTATCGAGGGTTTCAAGAACGGATACGTAACGTTCCAGAAGCGAGACCATCGGCTGGCCCCGTCGACTTCGGCGGCGTCATACAGTTGCTCGGGGACGTTCTGCAGGCCCGCAAGCAAGATGATGATGATAAAGGGTGTGAACACCCAGACGTCAGCGATTATCAGCGCCATCATGGCGAGTGCGCCGTCCGAGAGGAACGGAATGTTCCCGGAAATGACTCCGAGCCGCTGGAGCGCACCGTTGATCGCCCCGAAATCTGACTGGAACATCCAGCGCCACATGAGTCCGCTCATCACGTAGGGGAGAATCCAAGGGACGATGACGGCGGTCCGGAACCAGCCTCGTCCTTTTAGATCCTTATCTAGCAGTAGCGCGATGCCGAGGCCGAGAAGGAACGAGATAGTGACGCTGCAACCGACGTAGATGGCGGTGTTCGTGGTAAACGAGACGAAACTGGGATTGAATATTCCCAGCGCAGCGTCGCCCCCCTCGCGTGCAAGGATCAGCCGCTGAAAGTTCCGAAGACCGACAAACTTCATCTCATTTGTCACCGGGTTTCGAAACTGGGCGCTGCTGAGAAGCAGCTTTGCAGTCGGATAGACGATTATTGCGGCAATCCACAGGAGTGTCGGCCCGACAGTTAACGGGACGAACAGCTTGTCGAGTTTGCGACGCAGTGGGTTCTTTTCGGTTGACATAGTGTATAGATCCTGGACCGTACCGATCAGAGAAGGCCGATATCCTGGTAGAGACGTTCGATGTTGTTGTAGGCGTCATTGAGCGCCGCCTCAGGCTCCTTGTTACCGAGGAGCGCCGGGGTGAGCTGCTCATTCAGGTAGTCGTCGACCTGGGGCTGTGCCATGTACGTCTCGCTTTTCGCGTTCTTCAGGTTGAATCGCATGTCCTCAAGCAGCCAGGAGGGGTACTGGTCCTGAATCTCGTCGTCGTCGTACACGTCGGGGACGACAGCGGGGTTCCCCTCGACGAGCATGTTATTCTTGGACGACTCCCGCGTCGTCATGAAGCGGGCGAACTTCTTTGCCGCGCCCTTCCGCTCGGAGAACGCCGAAACGCTGATGCCGTTCGTATCCTGGAACGTGGCCCGACTCTCCGGGCCTTTCGGTGGCTTGGCACTGCCGATCCGGCCTTCCTCCCACTCGTCAATCGCGCGTGACCCGAGTGGTGTCCAGGATTCGACGGTCGCGTACTGGCCGGCGATGAAGTTGTCGCCGACGCCGCCCTCGCCGAGGCTGGATATCCCGTCGGGCATGATGCCACGCTCCCGGAGTTCGCTGAAGAACTCAAGGACTTCCATTCCTTCATCGACGAATACGGGCTCATAGCTGTCGTTGAACAGCCGACCACCGGCCTGGTAGAGGTACTGCTTGAAGCTGAACACGGACTTGTCGGCCCACGTGAACGCGAAGCCAGCCTTGTCGCCCTGGGATAGCTGTTCACCCTGGCTCAGCACCTCGTCCCACGTGTCCGGCGGCGCATCGAAGCCCTGTTCGTTCAGGTACTGCTGGTCGTAGAGGTAACTGCCCCACTTCCCGAACTCGGGGGCCATATACGTCTGCCCGTCGAACTGCACGAGGTCAACCAGCGAGTCGGGGAACTTGCCCATGTGGTCGTTGCCGAGGCCGATCGGTTCGAGCCAGTCCGAACTGACGAAGTCAGCCAACCACCAGGTCGGGCCGTTGAACGCGTCGACGGTACTGTCCTCGTTTCGCCAGATCGTCGTCAGACTGGTCTTGAGGTTGCTCCACGGCACCTCATTGACCTCAACGGTGATACCCGTCTCCTCCTCAAATCGCTCGATGTTGGCTTCCGTCCCGGGGTCGAACTCGAGTGAGCCGGCGTTGTAAAACACCAGTTTATCCGCGAGTGACTCCGAGCCGCTTCCAGTCGCTGTTCCGGCCCCGTCCGAACTGTCGGTGTCGCCAGAGTTGTCCTCGGTACTCGAGTCGCCACTGCAGCCAGCGAGCGCGACCGTTCCGACAACACCGGCACTTTTGATGAACGTTCGACGAGTGGGTTTGGCATTCTTCTGCATGCAATCGCTCACGAGACAGCCATGGATTATAAATTATGGGGATAATCGAAAATGGTGTTCTTTCTCGTAATGTATTTACCGAGACTCTTAGAGGTGCTTATACTTGCTAAAATCTTATTTTATCTCCTAATCTACCCTCTAGTATTTCATTTTACATAATTTACCCGATCACCCTGTGTGATCGAATGCGTTCACAAATCTGAATTTGCGCAGTCTTTGAACGGTCCGTTCACCGAGTCGTGCATATTCGGAACACAGGCTGCGTGTAGTACCCATCCATAGCTCGGTTCGAAGCCGGAAGTCCCGACCGGCAACCATAGCCGGCTCGCCAGTTCGTTTAAGCCGTCCCGCGCGGTATCGGCGCTCGTGACAGAGCGCGGGGAGACACGGCGAGCGTTCCTGACGACGCTCACGGGAGCGGTGGCTGGGACACTCGCAGGGTGTCAGTCGGAGTTCAATCCGCTCGCATCGACGGCGCTGGACGAAAACGCCGCCGCGCAGTTCCGCTCCGGCCTCCTGAATCAGGGGTATCTAGACGTTTCACTCCCGGACACCGTCAAGCGAGCGTGGTCACTCCCGACGAATCGCGGTGACCACACCGCCGCGAAGGGAAGTCCGGTACTGGCACCCACGGGTGACTTGATTCTGGCCGATGACACCGGTCGCGTGCGAGCCATCTCGACCGACGGCGAGATCCAGTGGACGACGAAGATTACGCAGGCGACGCGAGGGAGTCATGGCACGCCCGCCGTTGCCAACGGGACGGCGTACATCGGGACCTACGACGGCGCGCTGTCAGCGTTGGACCTCGAAACCGGGCAGCGTCGCTGGCGGACAGAGCTGGGGGACGCAATCGGCGCGAGTCCGACGTACTACAACGGGACGCTGTACGTCGCCGTCGAGCACACCGCTCCGAGCGGGAGCGTGGCAGCCGTCAATGCCGCGACCGGGGATATCCAGTGGCGCGACAGCCGGCCAGCCGACCACCCACACTCGACGGTCACGCTGGACCGCGAGCGCGGCCGTCTCCTGTTCGGATCGAACGACGGCTACTGTTACGCGTGGTCGTTCCCGGAGCTTTCGCAGGTCTGGCGCTACGACACCGGCGGGGAGGTGAAAGCGCCCATCGCAGTTGCCGATGGGGTGGCCGTTGTCCCATCATGGGCCGAGACGGTCACCGCTATCGACGTGACCGACGGCTCGGAACGGTGGACTTTCGAGACCGATGCCGACGTGATGTGTGCGCCGGCAGTCCACGACGGCACCGTCTACGTCGGGAGCCACGACAGCCGGGTGTACGCAATCGACCTCGACACCGGCGAGGAGCAGTGGCGGTACGACACCGGCGGATGGATAATCGGTAGCGTCGTCGCGACCCGGGAGCATCTCCTCGTCGGGTCCTACGACACACGGTTATATGCGCTGGACCGCCGGTCCGGCGAAGCGGTCTGGACCACAGCCAACCGCGGGCACGTGTCGAGCGCGCCGCTTGTCACCGACGACGCGGTCTACTACACCGAACGGGCAGCCGATGGCGACCCGGACCAGCCGGGGCTGTGTTACAAGCTTGTCCCGGCGTAGCGAAACGAAACACCTTAGCACGCCAGTCGTCGACTATGGAGTATGAGTCGTATCCGGGTCGTCTGGGGGACGTCTACCGGCCCGACCTCGCTGGCTTCGTACGACGCGGCGCTCGCCGAGGCAGGGGTTCACAACTACAACCTCGTCCCACTCTCGTCGGTGATCCCCGCAGAACCGGACATCGAGATCGTCGGAAGCGCGCCGGACCTTGGACCGCCAGGCGAAGCGCTAGAGGTCGTCCAGTCCGCAGCGACTGCCGCGCCGGGCGAACGCGTGGCCGCTGGAATCGGCTGGGCTCGGAGCGCGGACGGCCCGGGAATCTTCTACGAAGTTGACGGGACCAGCGAGGACGCAGTCCGAATGGAAATCCGCGAGGGGCTGGCCGCCGGTCGGGATCTCCGCGACTGGGAGTTCGTCGAGGAAGAAGTGTACGTCGAGTCGGTCGCACCGGAATCCGAGTACGCCAGCGCCGTCGTCATCGCGACGTACGGCCAGAGCCACCCCGTCGTGTAGGTCTATCGGGGACTCTGTGGGTTCCGGCCAGAAGTGTTAGATCCACCGAGCTTTTGGTGCTCCCGCTCAAAAGGACGAAGAACGTTCATGTATGGCAATACGTCGTTCGGTGGGGAGACCGAAGAGTTGACGCTGACCTCGGAACAGCGTCAGGAACTCCGCCAGGATCTTTCGAATGTCGCCGCACGAACCCGCGAACTGCTGCCCGGCGAGTTCGTCGTCGGCTCGGAAATCAGCAACAGCGCCACGGGACCGCGAGCCACGATTGCGGTCCAGCCGCCGGTCGGATCGGTCGTCAGCGCCGATTACACACCGGAAGATGCGGAGAGCGCCAGGATTTCGGACGCCGAGCGAGACGACCTCGCGCAGGGTATCGCCGCCTCCGCCGCCCTGCAGGTCAAGCAGGTGATGGGCGACGACACGTCGCCGACAGCGCAGTAACGCCTCGTCTTCGTTTTCCGTCTTCGCTCATCTGTAGCGGTGAGTACTTTCACATGACTGGAGTTCATAGCTTTATCC
>JBDGPY010000131.1:0-13500 GCA_042219425.1 Haloarcula sp.
TCCTTATTCACTCTCAAGCAGTAGCAGGCTTCTCATGGAGTCATAGGTGAATCGCTGGTGGCGATTCGGGCAACGGCGGATCACCGCTCCGCACGGTGCTCTTGATTGTCACCGGCGACTCGCTGTGGCCAACCACGCGGCCGTCGTAGTCGTAGCGGTAGCGATCAAACAGGAGGTTCAGGCCGGCGCTTGGCCCGAGTTCTACCAGCGCGAGCTTCCCCTCGGTGTCGCAAGCTACCCGTGCAATGGCCGGATACAGGACTGCGCTACGACGCACCGCGTTCGTCTGGGTTCGACGGGACCGCAGGAGCGGGCGGATATCGTCGGCCCGGTTCAGACAGAACTCCCGAAATGCTGGGAAACAGTCCGTATCGGGGTCCCGTGGCTCGGCGACAAGGGTAGGGTAGTACGCGGCCAGTCGGTGGTCTTGATTCCGTTCAAGGAGATAATGGACAGCAGCCAGCAGGAGGTGCGGTGCCTCGCGACCCTCGGGAGCGGTCGCTGCGAGGTTACGGACATCCTGATCTGTCGCGGCGTTCCGGCAGAGGTGGGCGTAGAGCGGGGAAGAGTCGTCCGCCCACGACGCCAGGTCCCGGAACTTTGCCTGGAGGTCAGACATATCGGTTGCCAGACAGCACATGGTAATCAGCGTTTGGCTTGCAGAAAGTCAGCGTTTAGTCTGCCGAACCGGTAGGAAGCCCAATGAGTATGGACCGTCCGGAAGCAGTCGAGCGGGTCGAAGAAATCGTCGCCACCGTCGAGGACGAGACGATGCCGGTTCCGGTCCGGGAGGTGTGGGTGTACGGCGACGTGGCGCTCGGGCTGAATCCGGTCGAGCGGCTGGACGTGTACATCACGAAGGATATCCTGTTCAAGGACGCGCCAGAACGGGCCGAAGAGTTCCAGCGCAGTCACGGTGTCGACGGAGTCGGCAAAACCGTCCGGGCCGACTGGGCTGACGAACACCCCGAGTGCATCCGCGCGAACGCCAGCGGCCACGCCGCCCCCGAGAAGTGTCTGGCCGCCCATCTGCTGAAAGACGACGAGCCGGTCCACCTGGAAGTGTGTAACGCCTCCTTCGAGGATAACGTCACCCAGCGGCTCAAGGGGGCGAAAATGCGCAACGACTACGAGCAGATTCTGGACCCCCGCGGGGCCTGCCTGTGGGTCGACGGGGAGCGCTCCCCCGACGCCTTCCAGAAACTCCGGGACAACGAGTTCGTCTTCCCGACGCTACCACAGTCGCTGTCGATGCTTGGAATGGACGAGAAAGAAGCCAGCGACGCCGCCGACGCGGTCAAGGAGTACCGGGCACAGCAGGAGGGCGCAACGGTGCGGGGCGACGTGGTCTGAGCGCAGTGGACGGCACGGGCGACTCACTGCAGCCACGGCGCGTCGGTGACAGGGAACTGGTGACCACAGGCGGGACACGCGACCCGGTTCGACCCGACCTCGTCGACTGCGGCGAACCGACTGCTCCAGGTCAGGTGGCGACACGCCGGACAGCGTCGGACGAACGGTGGCATCATACGGGATCGTTACTGGGTGCTAGCCGTTCACGTCGGAAGGCCCTGCCGGCGCCCACATCCGCGACGACCACGACCATGCTGACAGCCGAAACTACCGTCACGGCGGGGCTGATAATCACAGCTACAACGCATTTTTGACCGAACAGAAGGGCTACACCCATCCTACAACGAGAGTGTCGTATGAAACAGACACGACGAGAGATGCTCAGACTGGTCGGCGGAATCACCACCGGCGTGCTCGGCGGCTGTCTGGCCCCTGGCGACCACGGCGGGAGCCCGACCGACACACCTGACGACTTGGACCGCGTCGATACGCCTCCGTACGACATCGCGGACATCGAGTGCGAGTTCGACGATTCCGGCGAGGGCGACCGTGATCCGCTGTATCTCTGTGCGAACATGTCGGCCGAACCGTCACTGTCGTTCGAACAGGTGTCGACGCGGGGCACGCTGTTTGCTGACGAGGGGTTAGAGCTTGCTCCAGACAACACCAACGAGCAACTTTACGCGACGCTGCTGACCGAGGCGGCCCACACCGACCGTCTTAACGCCGACAGCGGGGACGCGTACGACCTCGTCACGGAGACCGATTTCGAGACGCATGCCGTCCTCGTCGTCCAGACTGGCTGGGGATCGGGCTCCATCGTCCCCCACCTGAAACGGGTCGAGGCGACCGCGGACGGTATTCACGCCTTCGGCTGTTACACCCGGCCCTGTGTGTACACGGAGGATTTCACCGCCCGATCGACGGTCGTTCGGTTCGAGCGACCGGACGCCATCGACAGCGGCGTGGTCAGCCTGACCGTCACTCCCACGACGCGGTACAATTTCGCGTCGACCGAGGGCGTAGTGACCATCGAGCAGTCGGGCTGACCCCACGTACTATAGACGCCCGTCGAGTACCCCCGGCCATGAGCGCCCTCCTCTCGCTCGCGGTACGAACCCTCCACGTCCTCGCGGTGACAGTGCTGGTCGGTGGGTCGGCGGCGACCTGGTACGGCTATCGGATCAACGCGGTAACTGGCCTCGTCGCAGCCACCCGGTTCGAGTGGCTCTTCTGGACCGCAGTCGTCGTCCTCGTGCTCACCGGCGTTGGGAACCTTGGTGCGCTCGGCCCACCGGGCCCGTCGACGGACTGGGGGCGCGTCTTCTCGCTGAAGCTGGTGCTAGTCCTCTGCCTCGTCGGTGGCTCGGCCGTCCGGACGATGGTCGTGGTTCGCGCACGCAAGGCGGCGTCCGTCGAGAGCGACACCGGTACTGATGCGCGCTCGGTCACCGGGCCGGCCTCGCCCGCCCCGTTCCGCCGACTCCTCTCGAACGCCTACGGCGCGACGACTGGCCTCCTGCTCGGCATCGTGGTCCTCGCGGAGGTGCTCGCCCATGGGTGAGCCAGAGGCGGACCGGCCATCGGGAGCCGGCGAGACCGCGGACCGAGCGGCCCGGGCCGTCGCCGACGGTCGGCTGGTTTCGCTGGAAACATGGACGCTGGCGACGTTCGACCTGGCACTGTTCGTCCTCGTGCCTGTGACGGCGGGCCATTTCGATGGAGCGCTCTCGGATCTACTGCAAGGGCTGGACACGCTCGTCGGCGTGGTCATCTTCTGTTTCCTCTGGGTGTTGTTCGTCCTCGCAACCCGGTGGGTTCAGTCACAGGTGAGCCTGACAGATCCACTCGGGACCCTCGCGCTCCACGGCTTCGCCGCCGGGGCTGTCGCCGGCATTGTCTTCCTGAGCGGCCTCGCCGCTGCGCTTGCCCTCTCAGGACTCGCCGACGGCATGTCTCTCGCGACGGTGAATCTCCGGGCAGTCGCGGGGCTCCTCCCGCTGTTCCTGATCAGTATCGGCATCGCTGCTGTGGTCGGCGGTGTCATCGGACTCCTCGTCGGATTCGTGGACGTCGTCTGTTACCGACTCGCCGGGCGAGTGCTGGATGCGACCCGCCCCGCCCGCTGATCCCGACGAGCGCGGCCCGTCCGTCTACACCGCCCCGACGGTAACGAAGAACGGCACCATCTCGCGGCGCTCGTACGCCTCGTCCTGCATCTGCTCGATCACATCGCGCCCCATCGCCCGCCACCGTTCTCGGAGCGCGTCGTATTCGGTCGGTGTGGTCTCGCCGTTGAGGATCGTCTCGCGGTCGTGTGCCAGACCGGTTCCAGTCGCTTTCCGCCGGGCCGCCTGCATCGCCGCGTCGTCATACGGTGGCTCGATGTGCTGCTCCTGATCGTACCGCGTCGTCGAGACGACGGACAGTCCTGCGTCTCGAAATACGTCGGCGGCATCGCTCCCGAGGGTAACGTCTGTCCGAACGCCGTCGAGGAACAGCCGTCGAGCCCGGCGAGCCAGTATCGGTTCGGCGTCGACGGTCGATTCGACGGTGACAGCAGCGTTGTTCGGTTCGATGGCGGCCACCCGGTCCGTTGCGACGCGGGCGAACTCCCGAACCGCGGCCTCGGGGTCGGAGAGATTGATGAGTAACGCCTGACAGACGACCAGGTCGAAGGAGTCATCGGCAAAGGGGAGCCGCGTGGCGTCCCCGCAGGCAACCGGATCGCCAGCGGCGGCCAACAAAGCCGTATCCGCGTCGAGCCCGATTACGGCTCCGTCAGTTTCCTCCCGGATGACCTGGGTCAGTTCGCCGGTCCCACAACCCACGTCGAGGACGCGCTCGCACTCGCCCAAGTTCAGATCCGAGAGCGCCTCGCGGGAGTCGCCCCACATCCCCCTGCGAGTGGTTTCGAGGTAGTCGGCGGAGAACCTGCGCACGTTCTGTCAGTGTCGGGTCAACCTGAAAAGGACCGCGGTCTCTAACAGTATGGACGGTCCGATTATGAATATACCTTCGAGAGAAACACATTCGAGGGGGCGTGAGCTGTTGTCTCAGTCCCATCCCAGTCTCACTGTCACAGGTAGTTCTCAGGGTACGCGTCGATACCGTCGACGGTCAAACGACATTACAGGTGGGCTGCACTTTTGAGCCGTGCCGGAGGTGCAAGGTCGTCTCAAGGACGGCCCCGCAAAAGGTGGTGGCGGGCCACGGAGGCGCGGCGACGGCGTCGTGCGTGCTGACCCGAGACAGCACCGGCGGCTGTTCGGGAACCTGTTCCGGAACGCTATCGAACACGGCGGCCCGAACGTGGCGGTTCGGGTGCAGATGGCCGAACGGCTTTGTGGTCACCGACGATGGAGCGGGCTGGTCGAGTTCGACGGCATCACACCGAATCAGCGTAACGGGTCTGAGCGACTGGATCAGTTCCGCAATTCTTTGACGCGTTCGATGTTCCAGGCGAAGCTCTTGCCGTTCTCGGTCGGTGTCTCAAGCACCAGAGGCACGTCGACGATTGCGTTGTGGTTGACGAACGCACGCATGCCGTCCTCGCCGATGTGGCCCTCGCCGATGTGGGCGTGTTCGTCCTTGTTCGTGCCACACTCGTGTTTCGAGTCGTTGAGGTGGACACAGGCGAGGTCCTCAACGCCGACGATGTCGTCGAACTCCGCAAGCGTCTCGTCGACAGCCTCGGGCGTCGAGAGATCGTAGCCTGCGGCGAACATGTGGGCCGTGTCGAGACAGAACTCGATGTCCTGGTCGGTTCGCTCACGGACCGTCGCCAGATGCTCGAACTGGTCGCCAAGTTTCGTCCCGCTACCGGCGTCGGACTCGACCAACACGGTGACGCCGTCCGGGATATCGAGGTCGTCCAGCACGCTGGCCGCGTTGTCGAGGCCGCCGTCGACGCCAGCGCCGGTGTGGGCCCCGAGGTGGACGTTGACGTACTCGATACCCAGTTTTGCGGCGGCATCGACCTCCTTCTGCATGGAGTCGAGCGATTTCTCTCGGAGGTCGTCCTTGGGCGTACAGAGGTTGACCAGATACGACGAGTGGATGACCCACGGACCGACATCATACTCCGCTGTGAGTGACCGGAACTGCTCGGCCTCGTCGTCGTTGATGTTCGGGTCTTGCCAGACCTGCGGCGAGTGAGAGAAGATCTGCCCGCAGTTACCGCTGTACTCGACCTGCTCCTCGACGGCGTTGTACACGCCACCGGCGATAGAGGTGTGTGCCCCGACTTGTACCATGCACACGGGTCGGTGGTGGCCGACAAAAGAGGTTCCGGAGTTAGCCCCATTCACGGGCAAGCGGAATCATGCTGCGGCTCGACAGAGGGAGATATGTGCCGCCACCGGTGAGCACCGACAGCTGGAACGGTGAAGCCAGCAGGACAGTTCTTCCGAGAGTGGTGTTCGACGCCACTGTCTGTTGCTGGACCAGTGACCCGTCAGGTCGACCGACGGACCCACTCGTCGGACGAATACTTTTCGTCCGCGTGCTCGCGTGCGCGGGCCAGTTCGTCATCCGACCAGCCACCCTCAGTCGCGTCGACCCACTCGGTCAGCGTCGACCAGAGCGTCTCGACAGCCTCGGACCGCTTGATATCGGTGTACTCGTCTATCGCCCCGACTCGCTCGCGGAACCGGGCGGAGTCGGGATCGGCAGTGAAGCAGCCGCAGTGACGCTCCGGTCGTAGTGATACGGAGAGCGAGCCATGCTGGATAACGGCGTCTTTCTGTCGGTACTGGGCGTTCCCGCTGAGTTTACGGCCGTCCGGCCCGACAATGTCGTGGGCTGGGTGGAGTTCCCGCAAGTAACAGGCCGGCTGATGGACCGGCTCACGGGTGTCGTTGACGAACGAAGCGTCGACACCCATGCGCTTGAAGGCGTCGAGCACCGGCTCGCAGAACAGCTCGTAGCAGTCCATGAGGTCACCCGGAACGGCGTCAGCTGGCGCGATGATGCCATAAGAGATATCCGCCACACTGTCGTGATAGATCGCGCCGCCTCCAGTCGGGCGTCGTGTCACACCGACATCCTCGCGCTCGCAGAACGCCCAGTCGACGGTATCGGGATCCTGCCTGTAGCCGAGTGAGAGAGTATCGGGCCAGGTGTACACGCGGACCGTCGCTGGGCCGCCCGCGGCGGCGGTTTCGGCGGCGACCGCTTCCAGCGCCATCGTCATCGGACCAGAGTGGGTTTCTTCACCGACGACGCGCCACTCCAGATCGGTAAGTGACATACCCAGTGTTGGAAACGGGGTACGATATGAATTGCGGGCTCACCCTCCTCCCCGCGGTCACGCGGGCAATCAGCTTACACCCATCAAACACTCTCTCAGAGTTTATGGTTTTTGGGAGTGGTGGGTGGGTATAGAGTACGACTGACAGTCGCGACGACCCGCGATTGACGCGGCGCGGCCTACGCTGGCGACCCATGCTGGTCGATCAGATCGGCCATCACGCGGGCCTCGGCTTTCCGGAGGTGTTCAGCGGCGGTCCCGGGCGCACAGCCCAGTCGGTCGGCGACCGCATCAACGCTTCCCTCGCGGGGGTCGCTGTAGTATCCGCAGTCGACAGCCGCGGCGACGGCCTCGAACTGCCGGTCGGTGAGCGCTGCCCCGGAGTCAAGTCGCCGGCTGTCGTACTCGCCGACCTCCCGGACATCCACGGAGATGTTGTCGGGTACCGTGTCGAGTGCCTGCTGGACTGTCCTGCCCGGGCCGACGAGCGTGAGACCGACCGTCTCATCAGCGTAGTAGGCTACCGGCGAGACGATGACCAGCCCGGTCCGGGTTAGCGCGTCGATGAGGTCGTGGCCGGTTTCCGTGGGCGAGTCCTGCACGTAGAGGTAGAACGTCTCGTCGGGGCACGACGAGATGGCGTACTCCTCGACGGTATCAGCCTGTTCCAGTGCGGCTCGGTACGGCTCCGGTGGGAAGCCATCAACATGAAACAGCAGCGTCTGGAGGTCGGAACCCACGTCGTTGCCACGGAGGAGATAGCTCGCCTCGTAGCCATCGTGTTCGACGACGAACTGGTGCATCGGATGGCGGACCTCCGGGGCCATCCATAGCGAGAGCGTGACGTACTTCATACCGGCTATTGGTCAGGAGTATTTAAATCCGCCTCGGCTGTGAGGGGATAGCCAGAGGGAGCAGCACGGTGAACAGACGGTCACGGAGATGGCCCAGATAGCCCCCCGCGCGGAGTACACCCATCCACTGATCGAGCCGATTGCCGACCACGTCCTGACAACCGAATCTCACGAGAATGCCCCGGCCGTGGTTATCCGCGCAGACGAAGTACAGACAGTCCTCTCGACGCTCCGAACTGACGCTGGCCTTGATCACTGTGCCTGTGTGACGGCCCAGGAGTACGCCGACCTGTTCGAGACGATATACCATCTGCGGAGCTACGCCGACCCGACACGTGAACTGTCAGTCGTCGTTCCGACATCTACGGAATCCCCGAGCAGTGAGTCGGCCGCACCGGTGTACCCGACCGCCGACTGGCACGAACGGGAGGCCTACGACCTGGTCGGCATCGACTACGACGACCATCCAGATCTCCGGCGCATCCTGCTGCCCGAAACCTGGCAGGGCCACCCACTGAGTCAGGACTACAATCAGGACCAGCCACAGATTGTCTCCTTTCGCGAGCACGAGCGACCGCTTGAAGACCACCGGAAGGGCCCCGAAACCATGCACATCAACATGGGGCCACACCACCCATCGACTCACGGCGTGCTCCACCTGAACGTCCAGCTTGACGGCGAGCAGGTGGCGGCCGTCGACCCTGACATCGGCTATATCCACCGTTGCGAGGAGCAGATGTGCCAGTCCAAGACCTACCGCCACCAGATCATGCCCTACCCCGACCGCTGGGACTGGAGCGGGGCTGGACTGCTGAACGAATGGGCATACGCCCGTACAGCCGAGGATCTGGCCGACATCGAGGTCCCGGAGTACGCACAGGTCATCCGAACGATGTGTGGCGAACTGTCACGAATCCTCTCACACATGCTCGCAGTTGCCACCTACGCACTGGACGTGATTGGGGAGTTCACCGCCGTCTTCCAGTGGGGTATTCGGGATCGCGAACTCGTCCAGGAGATCCTCGAAGACCTCACCGGACAGCGGCTGATGTTCAATTACCTCCGCCTCGGTGGCGTCGCCTGGGACCTCCCGGAACCACGCGAGCAGTTCTTCGAGAAGATCCGCTCGTTCCTCGACGACCTCCCCCACAAGCTGGCGGAGTACCACGACATGCTCACGGGCAACGAGATCATCCAGTTACGGACAGTCGACACCGGTCACCTCTCGGCTGAGACCGCGAAAGCGTACGGCTGTACCGGCCCGGTCGCGCGAGCTTCAGGCGTTGACTACGACCTCCGACGCGACGATCCCTACGGCTACTACGACGAACTCGACTGGAACGTCGTCACCGAGGCGGACGGCGACAACTTCTCGCGCCTGCTGGTCCGCCTGCGCGAGGTTGAGGAGTCCGCGAGGATAATCGAGCAATGCGTCGACCGGCTCGAAGACTGGCCTGCGGGCGATCGCGAGATACAGGCCAATGTCCCACGGACGATCCGCCCCGACCCGGACGCCGAAATCTATCGCGCCGTCGAGTCTGCGAAGGGCGAACTGGGCATCTATATCCGCTCGGACGGGACCGAGACGCCCGCCCGGTTCAAGATCCGCGGCCCCTCCTTTTCGCACGTCCAGACGCTTCCCGAGATGGTCCGCGGCGAGTACGTCCCAGACCTCGTCGCGACGCTTGGCAGCCTCGACCCGATCATGGGTGACGTGGATCGGTGACTCGGGGCCGGTGAGTTTTGTACACCGGGCACGTACGTTGGGTGATGACTGAGCAAGCGACCCTTGCGGGTGGCTGTTTCTGGTGTACGGAATCGGTGTTCAAGCAGGTCGATGGCGTGACCGAGATCGTTTCGGGGTACGCTGGTGGACACGTCGCCGACCCGAGCTATGAGGCCGTCTGTCGCGAGGAAACGGGCCACGCCGAGTGCGTGCAGCTCACGTACGACCCAGACATGGTGAGCTACGAGGATCTCCTGGCGGTGTTTTTCACCACACACAATCCGACAACGAAGGACCGGGAGGGAAATGACGTGGGCACGCAGTACCGCTCGGCCGTGTTCTACCACAACGAGTCCCAGCGTGAGACGGTGGAGGCACTCATCGAAGAGATCGAACCGGGCTACGACAGCGACATCGTCACCGAAGTGGAGCCACTGGAGACGTTCTACCCCGCCGAAGAGTATCATCAGAACTACTTCGAGAAGAACCCCAACCAGAGCTACTGCCAGATGACCATTCCGCCGAAAATCGAGAAGCTCCGGGAGAAACACGCGGAGTTGCTTGCGTGAGCTTCGAGTACACGACCGAGGTCGATGTTCGCTACGCGGACATCGACACCTACGGACACGTCAACAACGCAACGTACGCGACCTACTTCGAGGAGGCACGCATCGATTACCTCCACGACGTGGTCGGCAGTGGTGAAGAATTGCTGTCCGGCACTGAGTCGGGAACGGGTATCGTCATCGCAAACCTCGAAATCGACTACCAACGGCCGGTCCACATGCGCGACACCGTCACTGTCTCTGTCTGTATCCCTCGACTGGGCGAGAAGAGCTTCCCCTTCGAGTACGAAATCAAAGCCGACGGCGACGTGGCCGCAACCGGGGAGACAACCGTCGTCGCATACGACCGTGATTCGGAGACCTCATGCCCTATCCCTGACCACTGGCGAGACGCTATTGCACAGTTCGAGGGACTGTAGCGGGGCCGCACATCCGACCAGCGTCGTGGGATTCAAAACGCTATCTACCGGTGGATTTATTTTTTACCTATATGTTATCTATAAAACATATGGAATACAGTACCGCCCTTAGACGTCGCGTCCTCCTGGCTCTCACGGGCGCTGCACTCCTCCTCGTAGTTGGGCACGTCCTCGCCCAGTTTATCCCGACGCTGGTGTTCACTATCTTCCTGTACTACGCGAGTCGCCCCATCTATCGGCGACTCGGGTCTCTTCCGCTTCCCGATTCCATCTGGGAACACGCGCTCCCGTACCGGCGACAGGTCCACGCGGCCACAACGATTTTCTTCTTCCTGTTGCCGTTTATTTTCCTGCTCTCCTATACGTTCGTCCTTATCATCCCCGGGCTCCAGCAGTTCTTCGGCGAGGGTGGGCTGGGTGCGATGTATCTCTCCTCGCTTCAAGACCTCCAGAGCGGATCACTGCCCGAGCCACTCGCGAGCCTCGGCGTCGATGACCTCCTGTCGATGGGGCCGGCCGAACTGTTCGACCTGCTCAGAAACGAGACAATGCAGTCGTGGCTCGGGCGAGTCTCCTCGACGCTCTTCGATTCGTTGAGTCTGCTCACGACGGTTCTCCTGCACGGGTTCATCATGTTTGCCGGGACGTACTACCTGCTCACCGACGGGCCGCGGCTCGTCAGCTGGTTTCTCGACACCTTCGACGGGTCAGGCGTCCTCAGCGAGTACGTAGCGGCAGTCGACGATGAACTCTCCTCGATTCTGTTCGGCAACATCCTGAACGCGCTGGTAACAGGTATCATCGGTATCCTCGTGTTTTCGCTGTACAACCTGGTTGCACCAGACTCGGTACAGATACCGTTCGCGCCGCTTGTTGGGGCACTGACTGGCGTCGGCAGCCTGATCCCCGTCGTTGGGATGAAAATCGTCTACGTCCCGGTAGCCGCGCTCCTCGCGGCCTCCGCGGTTATCTCGGGTCAGACGGCTGCGCTGGCCTACGTCGTCGTGTTCCTCGTCATCACGCTGGTGGTCGTGGACACGATTCCCGATTTCATGATCCGCCCGTACGTCAGCGGTGATCTGACTCACATCGGTCTGTTGATGTTCGCGTACATCCTTGGCCCGATAGCCTTCGGGTTCTACGGTATCTTCCTGGGACCAATCCTGTTGGTTCTGGTCGCACAGTTCTTCCGGATCATCGTCCCCTACATCATTTCGGGCGACACTGACGGGACCCAGACCTCACTCTCCGAGTTCGAGTCATCGGATTCGTAGGCGGCTCGCGCATACGAAACCAACAGGGAACCTACCCGTTCGAGAGTGCGCCCCGTGCAGTTCCGAAGTCAAGACAACTTCGGTCGCCGACGGCGTGGGTCTGTTCTAACCACTGGAGTTCCATCAACGACAGCCGGTAGTGACACGTCGGCGGCTTGATCTTCTGCCAGTAGATGTACCGAACGTCGGGTACGGCTTCGATATCGGCAACCGCCTGTGCCCGTTGGTTCATCTCAAGATCGGACATCGGTACCGGATCCGGCGTCTCAACGGCGGTAAAAACAGGCCCGACGCTCCCAAGGAAGGCGACATTCACGAGAATAACTACCGCGAGCGCGGCACTGAGGAACTGCTGGAGCCTCCGTTCGTGGAGGGATGCAACAACAATACCGACCCCAATAGCGACGAACGCGAGCCCGGGGATGAGGTCAGTGTATCCGCCGGTTTCGAAATCGACGAAGAGGACGAGATATGCGAACCAGCCAGCACCGACTGGAATCCACCACTCCGTGCGTTCGACTATATCGTTCCTGCCGGTGAAGCAGTCCCGAGCAACGCGAGCGATCCCGTAGCCCCCGAGCAGGACGAACGGTGAGGCCCACTTGAAGTGAACGACACCAGCAAAGATCCGGGTTACAAGCGATGCGGACTCCTCGTTCGCGAACGGGACGAGAATTACCTGGACCAGCATCTCCGAAAACGAGTGCCAGAAAACGAACACTGGCAACAGCATGGTGGCGGTGAACGCAAGACCACCGACGACAGTCCGAACGAGCGCACGCGTGTCCCGTTGCTGGAGCGCCAGCCCAACGACGATCATCGGGAAGATGGCCGCAGCCTGCCAGTAGCCGACACTGGCCGCAGCGGCGATACCGCTTAGAGCGGGATAGCCACGCGTATACAGATAAATAGCTAACAGCCCACAGAGTACGACCATGTACTTCGCCTTGTACCCGTACATCGGTCGGACGGCGAATCCCGGCAATAAGAATAGTGATAGGCCCGCAAGCGTCGATGCGACATCGTCACCGGTAATTCCGTAAACAAGCGCGGAAACGAGCGCGACAATAGCACACACCGCGGCGATCATCAGGAGGACGCTGAGCAAGTGTAATCGGTACATGTCACCACCAGACAGAAGCGCCAGTGCACCGGTCGTCTCGTATGACAGGGGTAGCTTCGGTTCCCACGCATCGACGTATAGCCGGCCACCCTGCGTAAGGTACCAGCCGAGATGCTGGAATATCGCCGCGTCAGGCGTCATCGGCGGCCGTTCGAAGCGGAGCGTAATCGTCCAGAAAAAGTAGAATTCGGTGAGAGCTGCGAACAAAACAGGAACGACGATTCGGGCGTTTCGTGATTGGAGAGCAGGCGTAGATAACAGAGTATCAAGGGAATCTGGATCGCTTCTGTTCACACCTGCAGCAGTTGGGTCAGGTATACAAAAGTAAAAAGTAGTTTATATCTTTTCATCATATACTAGTATAAGTATACGCATGTTACCTTATTCACCCGCTCCATGGAACATCATACCATTTACATATGATAGGAGGATAATACCTATACAGACGCTAAAATAGAGAACTGCTAGATAGATACAAGCGGAATTCAGATCGGTTTCGAGGTTGTTAGATTACGAGACAGTGGGGAACCTACATGGGAATCTGGAACAATCTGGTACAGTGCCTACCTCCAGAAACATCGGTTTTCTACGGAACAAACCAGCCACTATCTGTGAGACGATACTTACTGTCGGCTGTAAGCCATTGAAGAATTTTGCCACCGCGGGGTGGCAAATCTCTTCACGTAGTTACAGCCAACAGTAACTGACACGACTGAGAACACTGTATTCTGTCAATTCGGCGAAGTATCAATCCCGAGAGTGTGTTGTTAGGAATGTTCTAACACGGTCTCCCGCGCAGACGTTTGATAGTGATAGTCACGACAATCACGCACTTACTGCATCTCTGCCCCACTTCGACACCTGACCGTCAATCGATATCCTATCATCCATGACGTCGGGGTAGCCAAACTCCAGCAATCGACGACCCACGTTT
>JBDGPY010000080.1:0-13410 GCA_042219425.1 Haloarcula sp.
CGGAACGGGACCCGGGCGTCGTCGGGGACGTGCTGTTCACCGACCCGGAGAGCGGCGAGAAGCAACGCTCCTACTTCAGCGGGTCGCTGGCCGAGACGTACCGGTCGCGGCTCGACGCCCATATCGACTCAGTGTCCAACCGGGTCACTGCCCTCGGTGCAGACCACGTGCTGGTCGATACCGGCGCGGACTACTTCGATTCGTTCGCGAGCATCTGGCTGCGGTGAGAGGGAACACAGCCGACTGATACTGTTGGCTGTAACTACGTGAAGAGATTTGCCACCCCGGGGTGGCAACATTCGTCAATGGCTTACAGCCGACAGTATTACTCGGCGAGAATGTGTGCCGGCAGGTCGTCGCGGATGATCGTATCACAGTACTCACAGCGGACGCCGTCGTCGGCGACAGCGAATCGCGAGTCGACGGGTTCGTCTTCCGTGGTGATGCAGTTGCGGTTCGGACATTCGAGGACGCCCTCGACAACCGACGGGCGCTCGACGCGACGCTTCTCGACGACCTCGTAGTCGCGAATGATGTTGATCGTCGCCGCGGGAGCGATAAGCGAGAGCACGTCGACCTCGTTCTGGGAGAGTTCGCGACCCTCGACCTTGACCACGTCTTTCTGGCCAAGGCGGTCCGACGACATGTTCATCGCGACGGAGACCGAGTCGCCGCTGGTCCCATCGATGCCGAGGATCGCAAGGACGTTCAGCGCCTGTCCGCCGGCGATGTGGTCGATAACTGTGCCGTTTTGGATCTTCGAGACACGGAGTTCCTGATCGTTGTCGCTCATCGGTCACCTCCGAGCATCAGGTCAAGCAGGGCCATGCGTACCGGCACACCGTTATGGGCCTGCTGGAAGTACTGCGCGTGGGTTGTCTCGTCGACATCGTGGGCGATTTCGTCGACGCGCGGGAGCGGGTGCATCACCGTGAGGTCGTCTTTCGCCACGTCCAGCGTGGCAGCATCGATCTGATACTGGCCCGCGACCTCCCGATACTCGCTCTCGTCGGGGAACCGCTCGGCCTGGATGCGTGTCACGTAGAGCACGTCCAGTTCCGGCAGAATCTCGTCGAGCTCGGTGTGCTCACGGATGCCTGCACCGGACTCGTGGAGGTCGTAGCGAACCGACCGTGGGAGCTGAAGCGATTCGGGGCTGATGAAGTGCTGCCTGGCGTCGACAGTCGTGAGCGCGTGGGCCAGCGAATGGACCGTCCGACCGTACTTCAGGTCGCCCATGATGCCGATGGTCAGGTCGTCGAACCCCGCGTTCTCACGGATCGTGTAGAGGTCAAGCAGCGTCTGTGTCGGGTGCTGGCCGGCCCCGTCACCGGCGTTGACGAGTGGCACGTCGACAAACTCGCTCGCCATCTTCGCGGACCCCTCCATGGGGTGCCGGAGGACCAGCGCGTCGGTGTAGCCCTCCACGACGCGGACAGTGTCGGCCAGGGACTCGCCCTTCTTCACGCTGGAGGACTCGACAGAGCCCATATCGACGATGTCGCCGCCGAGGCGTTTCATCGCCGTCGTGAAGCTCATTTTCGTCCGGGTACTCGGCTCGAAAAAGAGCAAGCCAAGCAGCGTGTCGCTGTGCCGGTCCGCGAACGCCCCCGGGTCAGCCGCGATGTCAGCCGCGTGGTCGAGCACCGTCTCGATGTCGCCCCGCGAGAGTTGTTTCGCGCTGATGATGTGGTCGTGCCGCATTTCACTCAGAACCGCGCTCTGGATGGTCTTGAATCCCCCGACACGGGGACGCGACGTTCGTTCTCAGCATCACATTCCGCCCCGGGAGGAACGCCGTGCACGGGCTCAGCAAGAGGTTACAGACAATCGAGTACCACACATCAGGGACTGCGCTGCCAGACGTCGACCCGCGGTTCCGTGTAGGCTTTCCCGACGATGTCTGGTACCCCGTCGCCGTCGAGATCAACCACCTTCGCTTCGTGAGTCGGGATACCAGTGTCCAGTTGTTTCTGCTCAAAATTCCCCGCCCCGTCGTTCTGGAACACGAACTGCCGTGGTTCGTGGCCGTCTTCCAGTCCCATCTCCGCGACGAAGATGTCGGGGGTACCGTCGCCGCTGAAGTCCGCCACATCGAGGCTGTGTGGGTTCGAGAGGTCGTCGTGCAGCAGCGTCAGGTCCCACTCGGGTGGGTCGAACACGCCCAGTCGGGCCGGTCGGTCATCCAGATACGGCTCGTCGCCCTCCACGAGGACGATCTCCAGGTCTCCGTCACCGTCAAGATCCTCGATGGCGATGCGAGTACACTTCCAGCCCTCGGCGATATGCTCCCGATCCCATCCGTCGGCCGTCCGGTGGAAGACATTCGGTCCGGCGACGATTTCGACCGCACCGTCGTCGTCCACGTCTTCAACGACCACGCCTTCGACGTTCAGGTCCTCAGCGACGATGTGGCGGTTCGCTACCGGCCACGGCTCCCGGGTCGGATCGGCCGGGATATCGTAGTAGAACACGGTCCGGGACTCCTGTGACAGCCCGACGATTTCGTTTTCTCCGTCACCGTCCACGTCAGCCACAGCCGTGTCGTGGTACTTCTCGAAGTCGTCGGTGATGAGCCGCCGTGTCCACTGCTTGCGCGGATCGGATGGGATTTCGAACCACCAGAGCTTGTTGCGGTGGATGTTCTGTCCGGCAACCAGATCCGGTCGCCCGTTACCGGTCACGTCGCCGAGGGAGCCACCGACTGATAGCTCCGGCGCGCGAGCCACGTCGTGGCGCTCCCACCCCGGGTTCTCGTACCAGAAGACGTTCGTCTGTAACCGTCGTGCCAGCGCCCCCATCCCGAACACCGACAGCAGATCGACTGGTTTGTCAACGACCGGAACGATTACCTCGTACTTGTCTCCAAGCGCACCGACGACGACATCCGGACGGCCGTTTCCGGTGAGATCCGTCGTGAGACAGAACGCCATCCGGCTCGCCGGCGGTGAGTCGTCGATGCGCTGGTGCTGGAGGTGCATACCCAGGAGTTCGGATGGACTGGTATTGTTATGGCCGTATTAACGTCGTATCTCGACCGCTTACGTGCTCGCAGCTGTGGCCTCGCTGCGTGGCTGGGCGACGGTCAGTCGATCTAGCAGCGCTATCCCATCATCGATTTTCGAGGCCGGATCGCTGTCGAGTTCGTTCTCGTAGACGACCCAGTCGACGCCGGCGTCGGTCGCGGCAGCGAGAACGCGCTCCATATCCACTATTCCATCTCCGTGCGGGGCATGTTTGTAGCCGCGGAGCCGACCGGCGGAGGCCACGTCGCGGAGGTGGATCATCTCAGTCCGGTCCGCACACAGTGGCAAGACAGCGGCCGGATCGTACCCGGCCGCACGGACCTCCGCGACTTCGAGTTCGAACCGGAGGTCCTCAGGCGCGGTGCGAGCAATGAGGTTCCAGAGCGGCGTGTCGCTCGGAATCGAATCTGGCTCGGTCGATTCGAGTCGGTGCAGTGCTCGCTGGCCGTACTCGCCGAGGCGCGCCGGGAGTGGTGTTTCGTCGATGACCATCCCCGCCGTATCGGGAAGCAGTGGCCGGAGCGTTCGCCGGTCGTTGTGGAAACCAAGCCGTATATCGTACTCGGCCAGCCCGTCAGCCACGTCACTGAAGCGATGGGAGAGTGCCCGGACAGATCGCCGGGTTCGGAGCTGTCGGGACGGGAGGTGAGGGACAATCAGCCTGTCACAGTCGACGGTCCGACAGCGGTCGAGCAGGGCGGCGTCACCGGCGATTGTGGCCTCGATAGCGGAGAGATCGGCATGGACGGCGACCGGTTCGATACCGGCGTCATCGAGCGCATCAGCGACAGAGCGTGGCTCCGCGTCGTGAAATCGGTGTGCGAACTCAACGCCGTCGTAGCCCGCAGCTCCAACGCGCCGGATAATTTCCGGGAGCGACTCGGGGAGGGACCGGACGCTGTACAGCTGGATAGCGCTGTTTGAAGGGACCCTCATGGGTGCGGGTGTGACTACCACACATATAGTTACATGGAGACTACAGCGTGGAGCGTCGAAAAGCGGTAGCTGGGCGCTTCCAGAGCTGTCGATACGTCAGATAGCTAATGAGTAAAACGAAGAGTAGGAGCCACCGGACTCTGATAGGCAATTCCTTCTGCATGATATCGGACGTCGTTGACAGCACGCTGTCACAGAGATTCAAGGGCAAGGGCGCGACCAGGGCCGGTATGCTCGCAATCGCTGGTGGGAAGGGCGGCTGTGGAAAGACCACGACCGCACTCGGACTCGCACAGGCGCTGGCAGCGATGTCCAGGCGGCCACTAGTCGTCGACACTGACCGGGATATGCCGAACCTGCATCACCGCGCTGGCATCGAACCGACAACTGGAATCAGCGATATCGAGCCGACGACCGACCCGGCCACGCAGGCCCAGTGGGCGTCCCGTGTCGAGGACGTCGAGATACTGCCCTGTCTCAGTGCATCTGCCGCAGCTCTCGGGAGGGTCGTCGATAAGTTAGCACAGCGTGACCGGCCCGTGTTGCTCGATTGTCCCGCTGGTTCCGGGCCGGATGCCGCCCTGCCGCTCCGGGCAGCCGACCGAACCGTACTCGTGAGCGCGCCTGACAGGCAAAGCCTCACCGATACGGCCAAGACAGCGGCGATGGCCCACGAACTCGACGCCCCGCCCGTCCTCACGGTACTCGTCGGAAGTGACGGCGCTGTGGACCCATCGGCGCTGCTGTCGTGTTCCCGGACCGTTCACATCCCATCGGTATCGACGCCGCTAGACGCGACCGTAACAGAAGCGAAGTACGTAGCAATGGTGAACGTCCTCATTGACATCCTCCAACGGGTAAAGCCGTGAGAATCCCACGGTACCGCACCGCTGGGTTGGGATATTAAGGTTCACGATACCACCTGTTCTTGTGGGCGTACCCTGCCCGTGGATTTGTCGAACAGGCGGACCGTTGGCTGGCCAAACAGCCGTTACTCCTATCCTGTGTCGGATTCGGAGTTCCCGTCGTTCGCATATTCTCCGCCGCATTCAATATCCAGCCGTGGCTGCGACCGTAGTCTGGTTCCCAGTTGTCGGCTTCATCCCCTGCCTGAAGTCAGGGGCATTCGCCTCGCTACCTGTGTAAGCGGAATACTTAATCTAATGGGTTAGTAAGAGCCCAACGGTATGGCCAACCGGTTGCGAACAGGTATCGATGTCCTCGACAGGAAGCTCGACGGTGGCATCCCTGCGGGGAGTATCGTCGTACTCTCTGCCCAGCCGGCCAGCCAGGCGGAGCTATTCCTCTATGAACTCACCGCCACACGCGGGACCCTGTGGCTCTCGCTAGACCGGACCGCCGAATCGGTCGTCGCGAGTATCGAACAGACGCCGGCCACCACCGGCGACCCGACGGTTCGACACATCTCTGGCGAAGCGCCGCTCGACAACGCCGGCAAGCTCGTCTCGGCGCTGCCAGAGACCTCGAACCTCATCGTCGACCCGCTCGACGTGTTAGAAGCACAGGAGCCACACTCGCGCTTTCGCGCGTTCATGAACGACCTGCAGAACCACATCGTCAACACTGGGAGCCTCGCTATCGTCCACTGCCTGGACGGGCGCGACGTGCCGCCGCTGCGCGATACAACCGAACACTTCGCCGACGTGGTGTTCCAGCTCGACACGACGGCGACGGGTGACGAGATCGAGAACCGCCTTGCGATTCCGAAGTTCCGCGGCGGGCGCGCCCCCAACGACATTATCAAACTCAACCTCGTCGAAGAGGTCAGTATCGACACCAGCCGCGACATCGCGTAGCCGCTACTCTCGATCTGGCTGTGGCTCTCTGTCAGTCGATCCGAACTCCGTTCCGACAAGTATCAGCAGGAACAGTCCCAGACCGGCAGCGATACCCGCTGCAAAGCCGAGCACGGCGCTTGCGGTCAGCACGTACGTCCCGACACCCAACGCGATCCCCGGCGGCAGCGCGAGCACCGACGGGTACACCAGCGACACTCGCATGGGTAGTGATGTCGCGTCAAGCGTATAACCGTTGCTCACGGGCGCAGCCGCTATTTCTCTGCTGTAGAAAATTGGTAGTTGATGTCACTCAGTCCGACAAAGCCGCCGTTTCGCTCGCGGCGTGGCTTACTCTTCTGCGCCTTCGATCTCTTCGACGATCTCCTCAGCGTCCACGTCAGCGTCTTCGAGCGCATCCTCGATGTCAGCGCCGCCGGCACCGCCCATGCCGCCCATCATGCCGGGCATGCCCATGCCGCCACCACCGATCTCTTCCTGCACGATGATGCGGTCGATGTCGAGCAGCTGGGTGAGCTGCTGGGCGATCTGCTGTTTGCCCATCATCCACTGCTGGTTCATCGTCAGCTGTGGCGTCGCCTCGATGTAGAGTGTCTCTTTCTCGACCTCGACGGTCTCGTACTCGGGCTCGGACTCCTCGTCTTCGTCGTCCTCGCTTTCGACGAGCTGTTCTTCCTCGACGGTGTCAGTATCGAACCACACGTCGAGTTCCATGTCGAGCATCATCTGGATGATGCCCTGGGCCTTCTCCTCACGGTCCGTGACCTCTTCGAGAACCTCGTACTCGTACTCGACGTCCTCACCGGCCAGCGGGTGGTTGAAGTCGACTCGCGCGCGGCCGCCGATGATGGTTTCGACGTGGCCGTGCTCGCCCTCGATGTCGACGTGCGCGCCGGGGTAGCGGTCGTCTTCGGGAATCTTGTCCTTCGAAACCGTCCGGACCTCTTCCTCGTCGTACTCGCCGAAGGCGTCCGCGGCCGCGACGGTTACGGTTCCCTCGTCACCGACCTCGCTGCCGTAGATGTCCTGCTCGACGTCAGGGAAGATGTGGTTTTCGCCCAGCACGATGGTGCGCGGACCGAACTCCTGCTGTTCGGTGTCGATGCCGTCGTCTTCGGCGACCTCTTCGTCAGTCGTGTCGACAAGCTGGCCACCGTCAACGGTGCGGGCGGTGTAGGCGAGCTTGACGACGTCACCTTTCTGCAGTCCCTCCTGCGGTTCTTCCTCGTCTGCGGTCTCGTCATCGACTTCGGTCTCGGACTCGTTGCTCATACCCTGTTCGTCAGTCGTGGCACTCTTAAGGACAACGTTTCCCGGCCGGCGACCGTGGCAGATGACAGCGAGATCTAGCTAGTAGTCGCTCTCTGCCAGTAGTCGGTCGAACTTCTCGCGGTCGATGTTCCGGCCCGAGACGGGGAGTACCACGGTCTCGCCTTGGATTTCGTCGCCAGCCTGTAGCGCTGCAGCGACTGCTGTCGCACACGCACCCTCCATAACGATGCGATCCGTCTCAAATAAGCGAGCGACGGCATCCGCGATAGCGTCCTCAGATACCAGTCGGAAGTCGGAGAGGCCGTCGCGGAGTATTCCCGTAGGGAGCGCGAACGGGACCCGGGTCGCGACGCCTTCGGCGATGGTGTCGACGCTGTCGAGCGCGTCCAGTGTCTCCTCGTTCCAGGCGCGGTACATCGCCGGTGCGCCCGCGGCCTGCACGCCGGTGATAGATGCATCGGCCATCGCTCCGAGCGTGAGACAGTACCCCGCAGCGGCAGAGCCGCCGCCGACAGGACAGAACACGCGGTCGATATCGGGCCGGTCGTCGAGGATTTCGAGCCCAGCCGTCCCGACGCCAGCGATCAGTTTCGGCTCGTTGCCGGAGTGGACATAGCGTGCGTCGCGTTCAGCGGCCAGCTCCTCGATGCGTTCGCGGGCCTGGTCGTAGTCGTCCCCGTACTGGATGACATCCGCGCCGAGTTGTTCCAGCGCGGCGACCTTCCCGGCGTTTGCGTCCTTCGGAACGCCGATAGTGACGGGCACATCGAACTCGCGCCCAGCCCAAGCGATGGACTGGCCGTGGTTCCCCGTGCTGGCGGCGAGCAGCCCGCACTCGCGGAACTCTTCGTCGAGCGAGGCGACGAGGTTCACCCCGCCGCGGACCTTGAACGCGCCGGTCGGGAGCGTATCCTCCCGCTTAAGCAGCACGTCCGCGTCGAGGGCGTCAGAGAGCGAATCACTGCGGACCAGGGGCGTCTCAGGGAGATGCTGGCAGACTCGTTTCCGGGCGCGCGCGACCGCTGCCACCGTCGGCGGAGTCAGGTCGTGATACGGGAAGAGGGTCGTTTCGTCCGGGGAGTCGATCGGTTCGTAGCGACCAGCCATACTACTACCCGAGAGGGCGGGCACAGTAAATGGCGCGGTCGAAGGGGACTGTTTTTGACCGCGCCGGCCGACGCCAGCAGTATGTACGAAGTCGAGGTGAAAGTACCAGCGGACATCGAAGCCGTCGCGGAGCGACTCGACGAGGTCGGAGCCGAGCAGGTCGACACGGTCATTCAGGAGGACACGTACTACAACGCGCCACACCGGGATTTCGAGGAAACGGACGAAGCGTTCCGGATTCGCCGGGAGACGAGGAAGGGCGAAACAGAAGCCAAGATAACCTACAAAGGGCCGCTGCTCGAAGCGGAGTCGAAGAGCCGCGAGGAGTTCGAAACGGGTGTCGAAGACGGCGACGATGCCGACGCCATCGTCCAACACCTCGGCTTCGACGCGGCAGCAACAGTCCGGAAAAACCGGCGTGTCTACCAGGTCCGAGGGTATGCCGTCACACTCGATGCCGTCGACGACGTCGGCGAGTTCGTCGAAGTCGAACGGGAGACCGAAGGGGATATCGAGCCGGTTCGGGAAGGTGCGTACGAAGTACTTCGTGACCTTGGCCTCGATCCGAACAACCAGGAACGGACCTCGTATCTCGGAATGCTCCTCGAGGATGCAGAGCAGTAATCATTATATCTAGGTCTGTTCCCGTAAGTTATAGAAGCGGGCCAAGCGAACATTGAAGTAATGACCGAGCGGAATATCCACGTTCAGCCTGCGAGCGGGCTCGCCGTCGAAGATCAGGACATCGAAGTCGTAGAGCGCAAGGGAATCGGCCACCCCGACTCTATCTGTGACGGCGTTGCGGAGACAGTGTCGCGGGCGCTGGCACAGACCTATCTCGATCGGTTTGGGACAGTCCTGCACTACAACACTGACGAGACACAGCTCGTCGCCGGCACGGCTGCGCCTGCCTACGGCGGCGGCGAAGTGCTAGAACCGATCTATCTCCTCGTTGTCGGCCGAGCAACAAAAGAGTACGACGGCGAGCGCATTCCTGCCGAGAGCATCGCCCTCCAGGCTGCACGTGACTACCTCGATGAGCAGTTCCCCCATCTCGACCTCGGCTCTGACGTTGTCGTCGACGTGCAACTCGGCGAGGGCTCGGGTGACCTGCAGAGCGTCTTCGGCGAGGACGGAACTGTCCCGATGGCAAACGACACCAGTTACGGCGTCGGACACGCCCCACTGACGGAGACCGAACAGATTGTGCTCAATACAGAGCGCAAACTGACCGGCGAGTATGCTGAGTCCAATCCGGTCATCGGCCAAGACGTGAAGGTGATGGGCAAACGCGAGGGCGACCACGTCGATGTTACCGTCGCCGTCGCGATGGTCGACGAGCACGTCACCGACCTCGAAGCGTACAAAACCGCTGTTTCGGACGTCCGTGCATTCGTCTCCGACCTCGCGAGTGAGTACACCGACCGGGACGTGACAGTCCACGTCAACACGGCCGACGACTACGACGCCGAGTCGATCTATCTCACGACGACCGGGACCAGCGCCGAGCAGGGCGACGACGGCTCCGTCGGCCGCGGGAACCGCGCCAACGGGCTCATCACGCCAAACCGACCGATGAGCATGGAGGCGACCTCCGGAAAGAATCCCGTCAACCACATCGGGAAGATCTACAATCTCCTCTCGACGGAAATCGCGCAGTCAGTCGCAAGCGAGGTTGACAGCATCCGGCAGGTCCAGATGCGCCTGCTCTCGCAGATCGGGTCACCAATCGACGAGCCCCACGTCGCGGATGCGACAGTTGTCACCGAAGAGGGGGTCGCGGTCGGTGACGTCAAGGCCGACATTCAGGCAGTGATCGATGACGAACTGGCCGACGTTACCGACATCACGCGGCAGGTAATCGAAGGCAACCTCTCGACGTTCTGAGGACGCGAGGCGACACCCCTTTACTCACCGGCAGTCAACTCGCGGGCATGCACCCGCCCGACGCCGACAGCGTGCTCGTCCGCCACGGCGAACTCGGCGTCAAGAGCAACCAAGTCCGCCGGAAGATGGAACAGCAACTGGCGGACAATCTCCGTTCGATGCTCGACGCTCGCGGCCTGTCTGGGAATATCGAACAGTGCCGGAACCGGTTGTTCGTCCACACCGACCAGCCCAACGGCGTGACCGCGGCCGCGGCCGACACGTTCGGCGTTACCTCCGCATCGGCAGTCACGACCGTCGAGCCGACGCTGTCCGCAATCGAGGACGCGCTGGCTACGACTGCACGGAAACACTACAATGGCGGTACCTTTGCCGTCGACGCTCGCCGGGCCGGACCAGCGGAGGCGCATCCCTTCTCCAGTACGGACATCGAATCCGCCGGCGGCACCGCCATCTGGGAAGCCATCGAAGAACTCGGCGATGACCCCACAGTCGACCTCGACGATCCGGATTTCGAGGTGTTTGTCGAATGTCGAAAAGACGAGGCGTACGTCTTCTGTGAGAAGCGCGATGGGCCGGGCGGACTTCCGCTTGGAACGCAACAGCCTGTCGTCGCCCTCGTCAGCGGGGGGATCGACTCCCCCGTCGCCACCTGGAAAGTGATGAAACGCGGCGCGCCCGTGATTCCCGTCTACGTCGATCTCGGGGACTACGGCGGCCAGGATCACCGCGCGCGGGCAGTCTCGACCGTCTCAACTCTCGCCTCGTACGCGCCCGGCCACGACCTTTCCCTCAACGTTGTCGACGCCGGCGATATCGTCGCCACTCTCGCCAACGAACTGGGGCCGCTCCGGATGCTCGTGCTCCGCCGGTTCATGCTCGCCGTCGCCGAAGCCGTTGCTCGGGACCGCGACGCCGTCGGCATCGTCACCGGGGAAGCCATCGGCCAGAAATCCAGCCAGACCAGTGCGAACATTGCGGTCACGGACCCTGCAACCACGCGCCCAGTCCATCGGCCGAATCTTACCGTCGACAAGGCCACGATTACCAACCACGCGCGGGAGATCGGCACCTTCGAGGACTCGACCATCGACACCGGCTGTAACCGAGTCGCGCCGTCGCACCCAGAAACCAACGCCTCGCTTGCAGCAGTTCGAACAGCCGAACCGGACGACCTGTTCGAACGCGCCCAAGACTGTGCCCGGGACCGCGTCGTCATCCCCATCGAAAGCTAAATCTCTGGGGCGGGCCAGGGTTGAGCCATGACGCAGGTCTGTCTCGTCGGGAGCGCTGACGTGAACCTCCAGTACGAACTTCTCTCTCGCGAGACCGCCCGGAACGCGCTCGCCACCTACGACCTGCAGGAACCGTTCGAGAACACTGTCGCTGTCGACACCGTGAGCCTCGGGGCGGCAGTGGCACTCCTGAACGATCTGAACTGGTATCTCGTCCGCTTTGCCGACGCCGCGTTCGTCCGCGATCCGTCTATCAGCGAGACGGAGTGGCTCTCTCGGGATCTCGCAACGGCGATCCGGGACGACCACATCGCTCCCGACGACACCGGTCGCTTTCTCAAAGTGTACGGTGTCGTAAACCCCAATGAGGAAGTTGCCGCTGCCGACGACGCGGCTACCGAAACTGCTGACACACCGACAGCAGACCTCGACGACGGCCCGCCACGACTCGTCGAACCGATGTTACTGACACGGACTGGCGAGACGATTCCGGAGTACGACCTGCGGGACGTGGACGATACGCTCGTCGTCAGAGTGACCGAATCGGAGTTCGGAGCCTGATTCAGAGCCACCTCTGTTGAGATCGGAAAGCGGTCTCAGTCGAACATGCCCGTCGACATGTACCGCTCGCCGCTGTCCCAGTAGACTGTGACGACAAGAGGGTCCTGCACGCCGTCCGCGACGAGCTGCTCCGCCACATCTCTCGCAGCAAGATTCGATGCGCCCGAGGACTGTCCGACAAGAATCCCCTCCTCGTGGGCGAGCCGCCGACACTCCTCTTCCGCGTCTGTGAGTTCGACTGTCACTACGTCGTCCAGCAGGTCGGTGTCGAGGTTGTCACTGACGAATCCCGGCCCCATCCCCTGGAAGCTGTCTTCGCCAGTGCCCGGTTCCATTCCTGAGAGGACGGCGTTGTCCGCTGGCTCAACCGCGACAATGTCCATTTCGGGGAACGCCTCCCGCAACCGACGACCCGTCCCAGTGATCGTTCCACCGGTTCCCACGCCGGCAACCAGCGCGTCGACTGTCCGGTCACCCACCTGATCAAGTATCTCTTCGCCCGTTGTCTCGTAGTGCGCTCTCGGGTTCGCAGAGTTCTCGAACTGCCGTAACTGGACGTAGTCGTCACGGGTACACAGTTCGTCTGCGCGCTCCTTCGCATCGGAGATGTCGCCCTCGACCAGTTCGATGTCCGCACCGTACGCCTGCATTATCTGGCGGCGTTCCGGCGACTTTGAGGACGGCATCACCAGCACAACGTCGTACCCCTTTGTCGCCCCGACCGTCGCCATCCCGATTCCAGTGTTCCCGCTCGTGGGTTCGACGAGTGTGTCACCTGGTTCGAGCGAACCGTTGCGCTCAGCGTCGGCGATCATGTACTTTGCCGGCCGGTCCTTGGCAGAACCGCCGGGATTAAACGACTCGACCTTTGCCGCGACCGTTGCCCCCTCCGGCGCGCGAACCGAGACCAGTGGGGACCCGACTGTGTCGAGAATAGATTCTTTCATCGCCGCCAGCTACGCGGGCCCGACTTAAACGCCTACTGAAGGGCTCAAGCGGTTCGTGGACTCCCAGTGCGCGGCAGATGTTTCCGGCGTCGGCGACAGCTACCCGTCCGTCTCATGTGATCATGTTTATGTCGTCGACCGGCAGGACCGAGTAATCGATCGACAGCGTGTCCTTCGTAGCTCTGACTTTGCCGACGAACGCGGAGATGTCGTCGAGTTGCCCCTCCAGAACGAACAGTTCCATACAGTACCGGTCACCGACGTGGCTGTGGAAATTCGATGCAACGATGGATTCGTGATCGTGTCGAAGGTGCATCATCTTCTCTTCGACGGTCGTCGTCTCATAGTCGAACAGCACTGTGACGACGGCCATCAGTTCACGGTCCTCCAGACGCTTGTCCTCGAACTCGTCCATCAGGTTCCGAACCGCTTCCCGCACGACCTCACTGCGACCGGTGTACCCGTGTTCGTCAGCGAACGTGTCGATTCGCTCCTCCAAATCGTCCGGCATCGAGATACTTACAACGCCCATATATTAACTCGACACCAGTGAAGTATTAATCCTTTATCGCTCATCTGTAGCGGTGAGTACTTTCACATGACTGGAGTTCATAGCTTTATC
>JBDGPY010000108.1:0-12964 GCA_042219425.1 Haloarcula sp.
CGGCTGCTCCCGTGAACGCAACAGTCGCCCCGAAAACGGAGACGACCATCAGCGCTGTGAGGAAGAGCGCGCGCAACTTCTCTGCGGTTCCTGTCATAGATTATGTCTGTGTTTTGTAGTGTCGTGATCGCGTATCAGCTTGCGAACGATACCCCGCCCTTTCTCCTGTTTGATAAGCACCCTCTGTCTGGTAGGGTAAGCATATACTATCGGTACATAGTGAAAGCATATATCACAACTATCTTAACGGTTGTGGTAACAGAACACCGAGCAGTCTTGTGTATTGATATTTTATTCCGTATAAATAATTTAATATATAAATTCATACGCCCTCCTGAGCGGTCATTCCAGTGAGGGATGTATTACCGTGGGGACAATCTGCCAGAAGTGACTCGTTCTGGGTTATAACAGCCCGACAGCGAGGCACTGTCTACTATCTCAAATAAAATTCGCACTGCACAGCTATGGACGATTCATATTCGAAGCCATTTATTGCCGGCAGCCAAAATTAGGGAATAACTTACAAAGTAGAGTAACGAGACAGTAATGGCCATAGCAACAGCCCGTATTGAATGGTCAGCTACTGTCGAAATCGAACCCCCTACATGTATAGTATATAGTGGTAGTATATACTTAACGAATACATAACAAAATATAATGCTCCAATACGCGCAAATTACAAGTTAAGAGTAAACCCTCTCATGAAACTGGTTACACCAACTGACTTTGAGATTCTTGCATCCCTTTCGGATGGAAAGCGCAATAACGCAGTAAACATCGCCTATGAGCTAGGCAGAGACAGGGCATACATCAATACACGATTGCCCGTGTTGAAGGACTATGAACTTGTAAAAGCCGTCGGTCCAGCACCGAAAAGCGGTCTTTACGAGATTACAGCGAAGGGAAAGATCGCGGCTGAAAACCAAGCCGCGTACGGCGAAGATGACACTGATTTTGAAGCACTGCTTGAGTCAGAATTGCGTGGCAACCGAGACCCTGATGGGTGATCTGGGGAGCATGACCCTCGGCCTGTCGCGAACCGCATACTGCTTTGCCTGATCAGCTTTGATTCTCTGTCCGATTCTGGAGTTCTTCGATAGCGGCAATTGCCAATTCAATGTCTTCTACCGACCGTTCGAGTGACGATTGAAGCCTGTCAAAACTGTATTCATCAGCATTGTCAATTGTTCCTTCATCATTGCCGGCGTTTAGATATTGAATCAGATTAATCTCTGCAACGGATTCATTACAGGAGCTTGATACGGAGGTGAGCGATTTAGACACCACCCAATATAACTCCTCAGTAGATGATTGCGTGGCAACCGTTTCGCGCACATTACTACTCTCCCCCTCCTCACACATCGGCCCCATGTCTTGTATCAACTTGATTTCCAACATATAATTCTTGCCAATATAGAGGAGGAATACCACACGCTACGACTATACCATGATGAACTGTGACTGACACTCCTATATATTTATCTGCTACTGGTATTGATAATAATTTCTTATGTATGGAAAACTATTATATTAATTTCTGAAAGATACAGAGGCGCACATTTGGCAAATGGTTAAGTGGGCCGCGAAGCTCGGTGAAAGTGATGAGCGACGACCCCGAGGACCGGATGCTCGGCTGGGATGAGTCCGTCTTTCGGGACGAACACGTCTTCGAAATCGACTGGCTCCCGGAGACGTTCAAACACCGGGACACCCAGATGGAGACGCTGAAGTACGCGCTCCGGCCGGCCGTCCGGGGGTCGCGCCCGCTCAACGTCATCGCCCGCGGACCGCCCGGAACGGGGAAGACGACGGCTGTCCAGATTCTGTTCGACGAACTCACCGCCCAGACGGACGTCAAAACCGTCCGGGTGAACTGCCAGATGGACTCAACGCGCTATGCCGTCTTCTCCCGTCTCTTCGCCGAGATATTCGACTACGAGCCGCCGTCCTCAGGAATTTCGTTCAAGAAGCTGTTCTCCCAGATAACTGATAAACTGGTCGAGAAAGACGAGGTCCTCGTCGTCGCCCTCGACGACGTGAACTACCTGTTCTACGAGAGCGAGGCCAGCGACACACTGTACTCGCTGTTGCGCGCCCACGAAGCCCACTCCGGCGCGAAAATCGGCGTTATCTGTATCTCCTCGGACCTCGAACTGGATGTCATCGACGCCCTCGATACACGCGTCCAGTCCGTGTTCCGCCCGGAGGAGGTGTATTTCAACCCCTACGGACAGGCCGAAATCGCGGACATCCTGGGTGAGCGCGTCGAACGGGGGTTCAACGAGGATGTTGTCGGCCCCACGGTGCTTGACCGCGTCGCCGAACTGACCGAGGAGCAGGGCGGGGATCTCCGGGTTGGCATTGACCTTCTGCGCCGAGCCGGTATGCACGCCGAGATGCGGGCCTCCCGCTCGGTCGAGGCCGAGGATGTCGAGGCGGCCTACGACAAGTCCAAATACGTCCACCTCTCCCGTCGGCTGCGGGAGCTGTCGGAGTCGGAAACCGCGCTCGTGAAGGTCATCGCCGCCCACGACGGCCAGCAGGCCGGCGATATCTACGACGCCTTCTCCGAGCAGACGGATCTGGGGTACACCCGGTACTCCGAAATTACCAACAAACTCGACCAGCTTGACATTATTGACGCTGACTACACCAACGTCGAAGGCCGGGGCCGCTCGCGGGAGTTGACGCTCAACTACGACGCCGACGCGGTGCTGGAACGGCTGTAGTACAGCGGAGTAAATCGTCCTGCCGAACCACTGTAACGGAGCAGGCTTACTCCATTTTCTCGAACGTCGTCTCAGCCCACTGGACGGCGTAGTCAGCGCCGTACTCCAGATAGGCGTCGGTGTCCAGGGCCGCAAACGGCGCGGGCAGATCGAGCCCGTGCTTGACGCCGCTACAGGCCAGCTCCGCGGCCGCGGGGAACTCCGTCTGGCCCTGTGCGATCTCGCTCGGGAGGTCTCCGAGGCGGGGTTGCAGGCGCTCACCGGCATCGTCCCACGCCGCGTACAGGTCAGGGTAGTCGTCGGCCCAGTCGGCGAACTCCGGGCGGGTCTGCAGGCCCAGATACGCCGTGTAAAGGGCTGCTGCGAGCTGGTACCGGGCGTTTGCGTCGAGGTGGCCCTCTGTGGCGGTCACGAAATCCGGATAATGCTCGCCGAAAAAGCCCAGAAAATGCTCGGGTTCGTCGAGGCTGACCTCGACAAGCGCCTCGGCGATGAGAAACGAGACGAAGTCATCCGGCGAGGTCTCCAGCCGTGGCTTGACAAACACGCAGGGGGGTTCCGTCTGGTGAGTCCAGGCAACGCCGCCGTCGCCCGGCATCCCGATAGTCAGGTCTCCGCCGATGTACTCCTGTAGTACTTCGGGGGCTGTGGTCGGGAGCCACGCACCGTCGTAGGAAATCTGATCAAGGCTGTCAGTTACCAGCAGGAGCTCCTCCGCGACCGCGGGATCCAGCGTCTCGAAATCGCGGTCGCAGTTCAGTACGAGCGCCTCCGGCGCGTAGGCGTCACGTACGGCCGGCAGCTCGCCGGCCAGTGAGCGCTTGGTGAACATCTACGCCGAGAACAGGACGAGGTTGATGATGATGCCGACCGACAGTAGTGCCGACACGCCGATTGTTCCGAGAACGATTTTTGTAGCCTTGCTCATGCCAATGAGTATCTCGGGCCAGACATTAAAACTTGAGAAACGATTTTCGGGGTCCGAAGCGATTGTCCGGTATGCGCCGCGAACGCACGTCGACGGGCACTGCCTGGGAACAGCAGGTCGGCTACTCGCGGGCGATACGCACTGGCAATACCGTCCGCGTCGCCGGCACTATTGCCACAGACGACGACGGCGATGTCGTCGCGCCGGGTGACTCATACGAACAGACGAAACACGCCTTCGGTATCGTCGCGGACGCACTGACAGCCCTTGACGCCGCTATCGAGGACGTGGTCCAGACCCGGATGTACGTCACCGACATTGACGATCAGAAACGTGTCGGTGAGGCCCACAGCGAGTTCTTCGGCGACGTTCGTCCCGTCGCGACGATGGTCGAAGTGAGCGGATTGGCGACGCCCGAGGCCGTCGTCGAGGTCGAAGCCGTCGCACAGGTCGAGTGACGCCATCGGCGGCAGGCCGCAGACGACCAGCGTCGTCAGTCGTCAGTCGCACCGACGCCCGCTCGCTGGGCGACATCGCGCCACCCACCGGACCAGAACCGGCCCGCGTTGACCGCGGCTTTCAGGTAGAAGTCACCGACCAGCGCGGCGAAGATGGCCGGCAGCCCGAGTCCGAGCCCCGGCGAGACGGCGATGCCGAGAACCGGAATTGTCACGACGAACGATGTCGGGAGGGCGAGGGCGGCCACCGGGAGCCGGTAGCAGTAGCCGCCAAGTACTGTCCCGTACAGCGGCCAGCGAGTGTCGCCGGCACCCCGAAGGCTGCCCCGCATTGTCCGCGAGATGGAGAAGCCGGCGACGAGCAGGCCGAACACGCGGACGAACGCCGCCGCCAGGTCGGGGTAGGCGGTCCCGAACAGGGCGACGATGGGGCGGGCAAAGGCGACGAGAAGCAGTGCCACGAACAGCTGGACGGCGAGCGCGACGCCGAGCGATTGCCAGCCGTATGCCGTCGCTTCCTTCGGGTCGCCGGCTCCCAGCGACTGTCCGACCAGCGTCGACGCGGCGGTCGCGTAGCCCCACGCCGGCATCAGCGCGAGCAGCATGACCCGGCGGCCGATGGCGTAGGCCGCGAGTGTCGGGGTTCCGAGCACGCCCAGGATGAACAGGAACGGGAAGCGGCCGAACGTCTGGAGGAGCCGCATGCCCGACAGCGGCAGCGCGACGCGAACGAGTTCGGTGAGCAGTCCGAGGTCGAACTGCGTGCCGCCGAGCGGGAGCGCCGTCGCGTACCGGCCGGAGGCAAGCAGTCCGAAGAAGATGACTGCGGCGAGCGTGTTCGCGGCGACAGTCCCCCACGCGGCCCCCGCGATTCCAAGCAGCGGGACCGGGCCGAGGCCGAATATCAACACGGCGTTGAGACCGACGTTGGTCGGGACCGTCAGCAACCGGACGTACATCGGCGTTCGCGTGTCGGCGCTGCCGGCGAGCGCGCGGGCGGCGACCATACTCCAGAACCGCGGCACCATCGACAGCATGACTATCGCGAGATAGGTCGCCCCGTACTGGATCGCGGCCGGGTCGTTCGAGAGGACGTCTAGCAGCGCCGCCGGGTACACCCACGCGACGGCAGTCAGCGGCAGCGATATCACGACTGCAAGCCACAGCGACTGCTTGACCGCTAGATCGGCCCGGTCCGACTGTCCGCTCCCCTGGAGCCGAGAGACGACGCTGATCGTGCCGGAGGAAACCGCAAGCGCCAGTCCAAAGCCCACGAAGTAGTACTGAAACCCCAGTTCGAGGCCGGCCAGCGCAGCGTCGCCGAGCGCCAGTCCGACCATCAGAAAGTCCGCGAGCCGCAACAGGATCCGCAGGCCGCCCGTGACCATCACCGGAGCAGCCAGGTCCGTTGCCTCGACAGCCCGGTCCCGGTCAACAGCATCGAACCGGGAAAGCGTGACTGGGACCACTCGTACCAGCCGGCGAAGGGCATCGCCGAGCACAGTTACCACACGGCGGGGAGGCAGACGTAGCTTACGATGCTCCAGTTTACGAGCCAGCTAATATCGATATAGTGCGGATGGGCTATCCGACACACAGCGACCACGCAGGAAGCATATCAGCACAGTCATACCCCATTTTCAACGCGTAACTTGTTCTATCAGACTGCAGTTACAACCGACTCAGGCCACGGAATCGACCGTATTATTTGTCTGGCATTATCAAATATATTAGTCAGAATGGCGTCCACATGCAGCTACACCCACAACGGGGACCTCCTCACGGAGTGGGAGTGTCCCCATCCAGCTACTGACAGGGAATACTGCTTGTTCCATACGAATACAGTGGTCACACGAACTGCCCTCACAGACTTTCTGAACAATGTTGCCGAGCGTGGTGATGACGGTACGATTCCTGCAGTTGGTGCCTGTGCGGAGACGATTCCAATAGATGCAGCTACCCAGCCACTTGACCTCCGGGAGGCTGAGGTATCTATCGCCGCGGCCGGAACCGGCACGGTGAAGGGATTCAATCTGGCAGGTGCGACGCTTGACGAAGTTGATCTGACACACGCACGGGTTATCGGGGATGCGGTACTCACTGACGCCACAATCGGGGAGTTACACCTCGACCAGGCTCGCATCGAGGAACGGTTCATTTGTACCGGTGCGGAGATGGGAACGGTGACCGCTGACGGTGCTCGGTTCGAGATGGTCTGTGATCTTCATAACACTATAATCACTGACGAGTGTCGACTCAACGAGGTCCACGTGGACGGAATACTGGCGCTCACTGAGAGCGAGGTTGACTGTCCGCTGTTTCTGAATAAATCGATTATCCACGGAGATCTCGGCATCACTGGTACTACGCTTCGCGGACAGGTACTCGCCGAACACTTACGAGTCCACGGTGAGTGTAACGCTGTCGACCTGACTGCAGCCGAAGTGATCTCATTTCGTCGGGGTGAATTCGACGATATCGTCGACTTTTCTGGAGCCAAGTTTCAGTCCGAGGCGCGGTTTGACATGAACACGACATTTCGAGGAGAAGTGAGGTTTGATGATGCTGACTTCCAACGCCAAGCTCGCTTTGCTGGCACACACTTTAATAGCCAAGCAGATTTCAATGCGGTCACGTTCAACGATGTCGCAACGTTTGCAGGCGCACAGTTCAGCGACGCCGTCGCCTTTGGTCAACAGACAGAGTTCAACACGCGAGCAGATTTCACCCGTGTCACATTTGATGCGGCCGCTTTGTTCGACACGGCAAGGATACAGAGTGCAGAATTTACTAACGCCGTCTGCGAGGATGTCTTGAGCCTGAAAAGTGCCCAGACCGGATCTCTTACGCTTACCGAGGCAAGCCTCGGGAATTTCGATTGTCAGGAAATAGACTGCGACGGTCGACTCCGACTGGAGGATGCCGTTGTCGAGGGGACGATTGATTTCTCATCCAGCACGTTCGTAGACAGCGTCATCCTTCATAGCGCCAGTATTGACGGAAACATTGATGCGACCGATGCGAGCTTTGGCGATGAACTTGACTGCCGGGAGACTGTCGTCGCTGGAACTGTTCGGCTCACAGCAACAGAGAACGATCTCCGCTGTGATTCGTCGGCTGATTCAGGCGAAGCGATGATCGAGGGGTGTGCCGGATTCAGCGGCAGTGAGCTTGACACGCTGGTGCTCGCTGGGGCTGTGGTGAAAGGGACTGTCTTGGCCGAGCGCGCTCATATTGACTCCGGGACGATCGCCCCCGGCGAGGAGAGCGAGACGACGATCCAGCTCACCGGAACGACGGTTCGAACCGGCACATTAGCACCACCTGAGACGGGAGCGGTTCAATTCAATCTCAGGCAAACGGTGCTGGGGGACGTTACACTCGAGCCGGGACCGGACTCAACATCACCACTGGCACCGTACTGGATTGTGCGGGCTGAGTTCGACGGGTTCCGCTTCACTGAGCATCGGGAACTGCTTGTGGCCGAAGATTGGCGATTGCACGGGGCACCTGCAGAAGCATCGCTTTCGCCGACCGATCTCGAAGTGACGTATCTCGCCGCGAAGAACGGGGCGAATCAAGTTGGAGCACGAAACGCCGCAGGCGAATTCTTCAAACGCGAGCTGCGGAACCGGCGGCGCGACTATCGAAGCGGGATTTCGACCGGAAGTTTCCGATCTCGACTCAAAGCCGGACTCGCATGGGGAACCAACAAGACGCTCGATGTAACGGCCGTTTATGGCGAATCATCGTCCCGAGTTATCGCAACCGCCGTCCTTACTATCGGTGCGTTCTCGGCACTTTCGCTGCTGTTGGAGCCAACGTCGCTCGGTATCTCCCCAATTGCTCGACGGACGTTATTCAGCACTCAAGTGTTCACTGCATTCATTTTCGGGCAGCCTGAGGTGCCGACTACCGAGCTGTTCCAGTGGTTGACCGCTATCGAGTCGTTTTTAGGTGCGTTTCTCATTGGACTGTTTATCTTTGCGCTGACACGGTCGGTGAGTCGATGAGAAGCACCGCAGTCCTGTTTGGGTTGTTCACGGCGGTCTTTTGGGGATTGTCGCCAGTCCTCTCGAAACGGGGCTTCACGACTGGTGGGACGCCACTGCTCGCAACGCTGGCGCTGGTGACGCTCGGAACCGTCGGGCTCTGGGTGTTGACAGGTGTTACTCATGGCTTTCAAACGATGCTTGACTCACTCACACCGGCGGCCACGGGACTGTTTGTATTGGGTGGCGTCGTCGGAACCGGTATCGGTCGGCTGTTGAATTACTCGGGTGTGAAGGCACTAGGAGCGAGCGTCAATAGTGCAGGAGTCGCGACTGACCCCGTCTTTGCAGCGGGAATCGCGGTTATCGCCCTCGGTGAGGGCGTAACTGTGGTTCAAGTTTTGGGGGTGTGTCTAGTTGTGACCGGACTAGCCATCACCGTGCTCTCTGGTGGGGGAAACAACCGAGGATGGCCAAAACGGGCATTGATAATTCCGCTTGGGGCGGCACTGGCGTACGGCTCGGGAGCAGTTATCCGTCGATATGGGCTTCTCAACACATCCATTCCACCGATTCAGGCCGCTGCAATCAACGAGACAGCAGCACTGGTCGCCCTCGGCGGATACGCACTGTTCCAGTTGGACAGGGACACGCTAACTGATGCGACATTCAACAGCTACACGTACCTGATTGCGGCTGGCATCATCAACACTGTGGGGCTAGTCTCGTTTTTTATCGCAATCGACAACGGCCCAGTCGTCATTGGCTCGACGCTTGCCGGTATGTCGACGCTGGTGACCGTCGGGTCGAGTGCCATCTTCCTTGGTGGCGTCGAAACAGTGACGAGAGTGACGGCTGTGGGTGCCGTCTTGACAGTCCTTGGCGCGTCACTCGTCGTCTAACCCCGTAACCTGCTTGGCGTGTGCCCACGCTTGTTGACATCGTCTAACTGTCCCCTGCTGCAGCGGTGGCTGCTCGATGAACTGTTCAAATTCATTTAGTCCGTAGGCTTCGATATTGGCACCGTATCGCTCGAACACCTTCCGACTAGGAATTGCGATACCCCGTGGCTGCATGAGCGAATCCCAGCCCAGCGAATCGAACCATGCCTCAATGAACTCACGTGCAAGCGAGTCAGCGCCACTTTTTGCAGGCCTGACGAACTGTATGAACCAAGCCTTGAGGCCTGCCTCAGGACGGACAATCTGAATCGGCTCACCCATTCGACGGAGTTTCTCTGCCGCGAACCGCCACATTGGACCCGCATCCACAGGGCTGAGACGACGGAACAGCAACTGTGAGTCGTCAGCTGTCCGCCACAGCTGAGATATCTCTTGTAACATTTCGATGAACGTTTGTCGTAGTGTTTCTGTCTCAACGCCGTCTGAAATGTCTGTCACTGGTAGTTTGGGATCCATCGTCGCATAGGCGAGAGCGAGTTGCGCATCGTCACGGAACATAGGGTCAGCGATATCTCCACGCCAAAGTGCACGCCAGGTTGTCACCGGCGAGCTGACCCGGTCCGTGCGATAGCACAGCGGGGTCTGTCCGAACGAGCGTGGCACGGCGTAGACATCGGCTCTCCGTTCGAAGTATCCACGCTTGAGTTGGTCGAAGATGGACTCGTATCCCGTAATTTGGCCTATAGAAATTGGCTTGAGGAGGTCTTCTGAAATCGCCTTCGGGACAGCATAGTTCCCAAGCGCAGCAAGGTCCGGAACGGGATCAGAGTTCAAACGTCTGATAGCCTCTGCCGAGCTTGTGACCGTCTCGACTTCCACGACAGCATTATGCTTCCGCTCGAATCGCTCTAAGCGTGCGCCATCATGAACGTAGCTAAAGTCAAGAATCGAAAGTGTCCGCTGTGAATCGGTCGCTGACAGCGACTGAACCGATGTGCTCTGAAGCCGCTGAAGATGATTTCGTCTATCTTTCATCTTTCAGTTCCGTCCTACCCAGTTTCTTGGTGTATGATATATAGTTATTGCCAGCAGAGCGGTCGTTAGTTCTATGATGTCGCATAGCGGTCTAATCGGCTGGTATTGGGGGAGTAGAAGAGTGAAAACGAGGAATTGACTCTGTCTTTGGAAACCGACACCTCGACTTCGTTGAGTAGTGTCGGCATCTACCTCTACAAGCACCGCCCTCATTATCGCCCTCCCGCTGTTCGTTCCGACCGTCGTCGTCGCGTTCGGCATCGGCCGTGCAAGCGCACTCGTCGGCTTGGGCTACGGCTATCTCCCGGTGATCCTCGGGCACCTGTTCTGGGTGCTCCCGTTTAGCACCTTCCTCATCGCCGCTCGCTACGGGGAGCTGGACGACCGGCTCTCGGCTGCCGCTCGCGACCTCGGCGCTGCTGATTGGACGGTGTTCAAGACCATTACAGTGCCACTCCTGTGGCCGGCACTGATGGCGAGCGTGCTGTTCGCGTTCGCGCTCTCGTTCAACGAGTTCCTCATCACCTTCTTCCTCGCCGGGTCGAGCGTGACGACCGTTCCGCTGGAAATATTCGGCAAGGTCAGAATCGGTGCCACGGCCTTCCTGAATGCGGCGAGCGTGCTCGTCGTCGTTGTCAGCGCTGTGGCGGCCGGTGTGGCTTCGACACTGCGACGTCCTGTGTGAGCGGTTCCAGCCGCCAGTCGGAACCAGCGGTACGCTTTTGTCACCGAGCGCCGAGCGACGTGGTGATGCCAGACATTGAAGTCGGCGATACGTTCACCGAGACGCGAACGTTCCGGCCCGAAGATGTCGACCAGTTCGCTGCCCTCTCCGGGGATGACCAGCCTCGCCACACGGAGCCTGACAGGGACGGTCGGCGGATGGTACAGGGACTGCTCACCGCATCGCTGCTGACCAGTATCGGCGGTGACCTCGAAGTGCTCGCCTCACGGATGGAACTGCAGTTCCAGCGCCCGGTGTACACCGGTGAGACGCTAGTCTGCGAGCTAACGGTAGTGAACGTCGACCCACGTCCCGACGCCGGCGTCGCTCTTGTTGGCGATGTGGCTGTCCGGCGTGTCAACCGCGGCGACGAATCCGCGCGGGCCGACACGGCCGCCCCGAACCCGGCCGACGGAGACTCTGCTGGAACCGTTGTGCTTGAAGCAACTGTCGAAGGAATGATCAGGGAATGAGCTGTTCACCGTCGTCGTCGTAGACCCTGATGGCGTCGACCGGACAGGACCGGGCCGCGAACTTCGCGTCCAGTTCGGCGTCCTCGGGGACCTCCCGGACGAACACGTCTTCATCGCGTTCCTCGCTGTCCGCCAGCACCGCTTTGCCGGCGTCCTCGTCGCGCTCGAAGGCGTCCCACTCGGCGACACACTGGAACATCCCGATACAGGTGTCGTAGTCGTACTCGACTCGCATACCTCGTGTTGGCCGCTCGCGGGCAAAGGCGTTCCCCTCGGCGCTCGATGCGCCAGCGAGTCGATGCGGTTGTAGTGCGACAGTTTAAATCGGGGCAGGACCCAAGCGGGGTGTAATGGACGTTGCGGACCTGCCGGGCGTGCCCGAGTGGCTCCCGGACCACCTGCGCGACGACGGCATCGAGGAGCTGTATCCGCCCCAGGCCGAGGCTGTCGAGGCCGGCGTCACCGAGGGAGAGAACCTAGTCGCGTCGATTCCGACGGCGAGCGGGAAGACCCTCATCGCCGAGCTAGCGATGCTCTCCTCGGTCGCTTGCGGCGGGAAGGCGCTGTATATCGTTCCGCTGCGGGCGCTGGCCAGCGAGAAACAGGCCGACTTCGAGGAGTTCGAGCAGTACGGCCTCGACATCGGTGTCTCGACGGGGAACTACGAATCGGAAGGCGGGTGGCTCGCCGACAAGGACATCGTCGTCGCCACCAGCGAGAAAGTGGACTCGCTGGTCCGCAACGACGCCCCCTGGATCGAGGATCTCACCTGCGTCGTCACCGACGAGGTCCACCTCGTCGACGACGGCGAGCGGGGGCCGACACTGGAGGTGACGCTGGCGAAGCTCCGCCGGCTCAACCCCGATCTCCAGACCGTCGCGCTGTCGGCGACTATCGGCAACGCGGAGGCGCTGGCGACGTGGCTCGACGCGGGGCTCGTCGACTCGGACTGGCGGCCCATCGACCTCCAGAAGGGGGTCCACTACGGGCAGGCACTCCATCTCGAAGACGGGAGCCAGCAGCGGCTCTCGGTACAGAACAACGAGAAGCAGACGGCGGCCATCGTCCGCGATACGCTGGAAGACGACGGGTCGACGCTAGTGTTCGTCAACTCCCGGCGCAACGCCGAGGCGGCGGCGGGCCGACTGGCCAACACCGTCCGTCCCCACCTCACCGCCGACGAGCGGGACCAGTTGGCCGACATCGCCGAGGCGATCCGCGACGTGAGCGACACGGAGGCGAGCGACGACCTCGCGGACGCCGTCGCGGACGGGGCGGCGTTCCACCACGCCGGCCTCTCGCGCGGCCACCGCGAACTCGTCGAGGACGCCTTCCGGGACCGGCTGGTGAAGGTCGTCTGTGCGACGCCGACGCTCGCAGCAGGGGTCAACACGCCCTCGCGGCGCGTCGTCGTCCGCGACTGGCGGCGCTACGACGGCTCGGCCGGCGGGATGGCCCCGCTCTCGGTGCTCGAAGTCCATCAGATGATGGGCCGGGCCGGCCGCCCGGGGCTGGACCCATACGGCGAGGCGGTCCTCATCGCGTCCAGCCACGATGAGGTGGACGAACTGTTCGAGCGCTACGTCTGGGCCGACCCGGAGCCGGTCCGGTCGAAACTCGCGGCCGAACCGGCCCTGCGGACCCACATCCTCGCGACCGTCGCCTCCGGCTTCGCCCGCTCGCGGTCGGGCCTGCTGGAGTTCCTCGAACAGACGCTGTACGC
>JBDGPY010000123.1:0-12687 GCA_042219425.1 Haloarcula sp.
CCAGAGGAACAGCGGGATGTTGACCAGCATGATCCACACCATCGGGCGGAACTGCTGTTTGAACATCCCCATCTGGTCAGTCATTAGCTCCATCTGCTCCTCTTCGAGTCGGTCGAGTGCCTCCTGATCGTCGCGCTCCTTGGCGGCCTTGCGGCGCTCTTTCAGGTCTTCCATCTTCTCCTGATGATCACCCATTCCCGACATGTCCATGAGGTTGTCCTGCAGGATGGTCGAGGTCGTCCCGGTGATGATCGCGAGCACCAGAATGACGACATAAAACGGCAGCATGTCGTTGAGCGGCCCAAGGAAGATGTCGATGAACCCACCTGCGATGACGTCTCGAACAGATGTCATCGAGTAGCCAGCGAACAGGCCAAGCGTCGCCAGCCCGGCGAGCTTGTCCCACTTCGACCAGTCACTGTCCTCGTCGTCGTCACTCGGGGCTGCATCGGACTCTTCGAGCGCCTCCCGGACGCCCTCCGGATCATCGACGACGAATCCCTCGCCGTCGACGTCAATGAGCAGCCCGGATTCGATGAGCCGGCCCCACTCGCCGCTCGTGAGGTCGTCGCTCACGTCACTCCAGGTGACGGTCCCGCTCTCTTCGGCTGCAGCAAGAACCGTCGCGAGCGCGTCAGTCATTGCTTCGCCGTCTTCGGCGAGCCGTTCTACTTTCGGCGCGGTACGTGCCATTGTATGTGCTTGAGGCGCGACGACATATCAACGTTTTACTCTGGCTGTCCCCGCGACCGTCGCTGAGACATGCCGGTCAACGGCAGAAGTGACAAGCGAACACGACACTTCGTGTCGAGCCGCCACCCGACGGCAAAATCAGACCGTGTGTGCGTCGACCGCGTCCTGAATATCGTCCCAGACCTCGTCGGGGGTCTGCTCGCCGTCGATGGCAACGAAGCTGTCGTGGTCCTCGTAGTGGTTGATGACCGGTGCGGTGTTGTCGTCAAACACGTCCAGCCGGTTGCGGACGGACTCCTCGTTGTCGTCCTCGCGCTGGATGAGTTCGCCGCCACAGTCGTCACAGACCCCCTCTTCGGCGGGCTGATTGAACTCCACGTGGAAGTTCGCGCCGCAGTCGTCACAGACGCGGCGGCCGGTGAGACGGTCGACCAACTCCTCACGGGAAACCGACAGCGAGAGGATCACGTCGAGCTCGGTCATCCCTTCCAGTTCTTCGGCCTGATCGAGGTTTCGCGGGTAGCCGTCCAGCACGAACCCGTCAGCCTGCGAGAGGGCCTCATCGACGATGGCGTTGACCACCGCGTCCGGCACGAGGTCGCCCGCTTCCATGTACTCGCGAGGCGTGTCGTACTCAGTGTCCATGTCGCTGATGTCCATGTCCTTGTTCGCCCGGAGCGCGTCGCCGGTCGTCACGTGTTCGGCGTCGTACTCGTCGGCGAGATTGGTGCTCTGGGTTCCTTTTCCGGCTCCCGGCGGCCCGAGAATCAGGATTCGCGGATTCGACATAGGCAGGGTTTCCAAGGGGTCCGTTAAATGGTTGTCCAAATCCGCTCGGTGGTTCTCTCTGCCGCCATCCAAAGGGGTGTAGGCGTCCCAGCCCTATCGGGACGTAATGCTCGAACCCGGCGCACCCGCACCAGACGTCAGCGCACAGAACCAGCTCGGTGACACCGTTTCGCCTGACTTCGACGAGCCCACGGTGGTGTATTTCTATCCTGCGGACTTCACTGGCGGCTGTACTATCGAGGCCCGCGACTTCCAGGAACACCTCCCGCAGTTCCGCGAGGGCGGCGTCACCGTATACGGCGTCTCGATGGACGACGTGGCGACCCACGAGGAGTTTGCCGAGGAGGAAGACCTGCTGTACGACCTACTTGCGGACCCGAACGGAACCGTGGCCGAGGCATTCGGGCTGGACACGAGCGGCGGCCGAACGGACCGCCGGACGTTCGTGCTGGCTGACGGCGAGGTCAAGTCCGTTTACGACCCCGAACTCTCGGACCCGGAGGGCCACGCTCGGGAGGTCCTGCATGATGTGCGCAACGAGTACGTCCAAGGTGGATAGGCCGCTGTAGTAGCGAATGCGAAGAGCCAGAAAGCCCCACCCTGTAGCTGATTTGGCAGCCGATACGGGTGGGATTGAAAGGGGCCGCGCTATCGACGTACCCCGGCGAAGTAAGGACCGCAGGCCTCTGGCCGAGGACCGCAGCGAGCCGTGGGAGTTCGATAGCGCGGGGGCTTTCTGGCTGTTCGAAGAACTAACGACTGCGGAAACCACATTCACGCTGCCACCTACAACAGAAACAACAAAGCCGAGTACCCGTCCTAGAACACTTCGGCTCCACGGCCGATACGCGTCTGGTAGACGCGGGCGTCGATGCCGCGGTCGCCGAACGCGTCAAGCATCGTGCTCGCAATCTGTCGGCGGTCCGCCTCGGCGCAGGCCGCGATGACGGTAGGCCCAGCTCCGGAGATGGTGACGCCGGTCGCACCGGCTTCCAGCGCAGCTTCTCGGACCGATTCGTAGCCGTCGATGAGTTCGGCGCGGGCCGGCGTCACGACGGTGTCGTGCATCCCCCGGCCGACGAGTTCGGGATCGTCGCGGTGCATCCCCGTCGTCAGCGATGCAGCGTTGCCTATCGTCTCTACCAGTTGTTCGACGCGGGCAGTCTCGGGGACGACGCTACGGGCATCCCGCGTCGAGACGACGATGTCGGGTAGACACGCGACGAGGGGGATGTCGGCGTCGACCTGCGTGACGCCCTTCTCCGTCGCGATGGTAAACCCGCCCATGATGGAGGGCGCGACGTTGTCGTCGTGGGCATCTCCAGAGACGACGGCCTCGCCTTTGGCGGCGATGGGGACGAGTTCCTCACGGGAGTAGCCGCGGTCGTACAGTTCGTTCAGCCCGACGGCCGCTGCGGCGGCGCTGGCCGCAGAGGAGCCGAGTCCGGATGCGGGCCGGACGCCTTTGTCTATCTGGATGTGAGCCGGGGCGTCGAGTGCCTCGGCGACCGCACCCACGGTGTTCTTGTCGGGGTCTTCGGGGATGTACTGGCTCCCGGCCCCGGTTATCTCGATGGTGACTCGATCGGCCTTTTCCAGGCGGAGGATATCGGCCGGACGCTCCAGTGCGACGCCGAACACGTCGAAGCCGCTCCCGAGGTTTGCACTGGTAGCCGGCGCCCGGACTGTCAGCATGCTTGCGAATTTCAGCAGTGTAGTCAAAAAGGTAGCGAACCGACACTGGGGCTCTTTCGCAGTATCACGAACTCGGCCCAAAAGCATAAGACAGGGTAACCTGACGTTGGAATAGGTATCAATATGGATGTCGACATTATCACCGTCGCCATCCTCGGGAACGCAGGTGGGGTGCTCATTGCCCTCGCAATCGCGGTTGTCGCCCGCAACCAGAATGTTCCTGGCGCTCGACAGTACGGCTGGCTCGCTCTCGCCGGGAGCTGCTGGTGTGCCATCTCCATCGGACGAGTGGTTGTCACCGACCCCGACGTAGCCGAGGCAGTGTACGTGCTGGATCGAATCTCCTCGGCCCAAATTATCGGGATCTGGCTCATCTTCGCACTCGTCTACACCGGTCGACGGGAGTGGTCTCGACCGTCGCGTCTCGCTACGCTGTTCCTCGTGGTGAACGCGGACGTACTGGTACTGTTGACGGCACGGGGACACGACTTTGTCAAGGCGACGGCTGTCCCCGTCACTCAGAGCGGCGCGACGCTGTTCGTTATCCAGCGTGGCACTGCCTACGTGGGCACCCTCATTGTCAGCTACGGACTGTTACTGCTTGGGTATGCGCTCCTCGTCGAGTTCCTGTTCCGGTCGCGGAACGTCTACCGACGACAGACTGCGGCAATCGTCGTCGGAACCGGCCTCTCGATACTCGCCGGCGTACTGTATGATTTCGGCTACACTCCGCATCCGGCCGTCGATCTCATGCCGACAGCGTTCGCATTCAACGTGGCGCTCATCGGCTGGGTCCTGTTTAAAGACGAGTCGCTGTCCGTAACATCGCTGTCGGGTGATACCCTTGTTGACAACCTCCCTGACCCGGTGGTAGCGCTTGACGACGACTATGTCGTTATCGACTTCAATACGGCGGCGGCGACCGTACTGGATCATCCAGATCCTTGCGGAGAAACACTTGACGACCTTGTGCCGGGTCTCACCGACCACATCGAGCGGGGCGAGGTGTTCTCGATGGGGGAATCGCTCACGTACTACAACCCGCAGACGACAACCCTCACCGACCAGTCCGGAACGGAACGTGGTCGCCTCGTCGTCCTCAGGGACGTGACCGGTCAGCAGCGTCGACAGGACCGACTCGAAGCGCTGCAGTCCGCGACCCAGCAGTTCATCGAGGCCGAAACCGCCGAGACGATCGCGGAGATGTCAGTCGAGTTCGCGACGGCTGTCCTTGACCAGAACGCGGCGGGTGTGTTCCTCGAAGACGACGGTATCCTTGAACCGACTGTCGTTAGCGAGACGGTCGAGGAACACATCGAGGAGGACCTGCTGTACGGGTCACCGACGGACGAGCCCGACAGAATCCTCTGGCACACCTACGAAACCGGTGAGATCCAGACTGTCACTCTGGACCAGGACAGACTCGATCCGCTCGACAACGCGCTCATGCTGCCGCTTGGCTCTCACGGCGTGATGGCGATAGCGTCACACGACAGTTCCTTCGCCACGGAGGACAGGCACTACGCCACGATTCTCGCACAGACCACGCAGGTAGCGCTCGATCAGGTTGAGCGCGAGCGAGAACTCCGCCAGAGCCGCGGCTCGGTCAAGCGGCGCCGCGAGCAGGTCGAGTTCTTCAACGGGCTCCTCAGACACTCGCTACACAACGCCATGGTCGTCATCCGTGGCCGCTCAGAGCACCTCAAAGCCAACGTACCGCCGTCGAAGCAGCGGCATCTCGACAGCATCAGCGATTGGTGCGGGAAGCTCACGGAGATGAGCGAGACGATCCGCGACATCAACAATACGGTGACAGCAAGCGAAGCGGAACGGCTGGAAGCTATCGACCTCAACGCGACGCTCCGGCGCTCGGTACAGAATATCCAGGCGGAGTACGACTCGCTGTCGGTCGACTCTGAGCTGGACGGTGAATTCCATGTGCAGGCGAACGAACTGCTCGAAGAAGTCCTCCTGAGCATCCTCCGGAACGCGGTAGATCACAACAGCTCTGACTCCCCGCAGGTGACGGTGTCGGTCCAGCAGGCAAACGACTGGCTTCAGCTCCGGATCGCCGATAACGGTCCCGGGATGAGCGACGAACTGAAGTCGACGGTGCATGAGCGCGGACTCTCGCCGGACCAGACTGCAGATGGGTTCGGCCTCTACTTCGTCTCGGTCATGATGGAGCTGTACAGCGGAACGCTCTGGTTCGAAGACAACCATCCGACTGGCACGGTCGCAGTCCTTGAGTTCCGGCAGGTGTCGACGGCTGGACAGACGATGAACAACCCCAATCGTGACGGCGACGACAGGAACGGATCACGGGGACGGAAGAGAGTCAGTGGCGACCAAAGCACAAGCTAAATCCCACAACCGCTGATAGGTCGGGTATGATTGGCGTCGTCGGTGGCGGCATCGCCGGCCTCTCGGCAGCGTATCGGCTCCAGCAACGCGGCCATGAGGTTCGCGTCTTCGAAGCGAGCGAGGACCTCGGTGGTCTGGCAGCGACTTACGAGACGGCCGGAGACCCCCTCGAAAAGTTCTACCACCACCTTTCGAAGTCTGAGGAGACTATCGTCGAACTCGCCGAGGAACTGGGCCTCGGGGACGCAGTCGAGTGGCACATCGGAAAGAACGCGTACTACGTTGACGGCGTCGTTCACCCGATGGACAAGCCCTGGGAAATCCTCTCGTACCCCCACCTGTCGCTGTACGACACGTTCCGGCTGGGGATGCTCGTCCTCGACATCGACGTTCGCGGCGGCGTCCCGTCATTCGACAGCTATGAGCGATTGGAGGACTACGAGGACGTTCCCATCGAGGAGTTCGTCGTCGAACACACCACGCGGGGTGTCTACGAGAACTTCTTCGAACCGCTGCTGGACGCGAAGTTCGGCGACCGGAAAGACGACGTGAGTGCGGCGTGGCTGCTCGGGCGGGTCAAGTTCCGCGGGGAGCGGGACATACTGAACGGCGAGATTCTGGGCTACTTCGACGGCGGCTTCGGCCGACTACTCGACGCGTTGGTTGACGCCGTGGGCCGTGACGTCATCTTCACGGGAACGCGCGTGACGGACCTCGATACGAGCGGCGGGGCCGTCTCGTCGGTAACGGCCACGGATGGAACCGAGACGACGGTTCACGAGGTCGACGGCGTCGTCGTCGCGACGATGCCGAACGTTCTGGAGGAACTGACCGGGTATGCCTGCGATATCGATTTCCAGGGGACGGTGTGTTCGGTCATCAGTATGGAGAAGTCGCTGCTCGACACGTACTGGCTGAACATCGCTGATGAGGCACCCTTCGGCGCGCTCATCGAACATACGAATTTCGTCTCTCCTGACCGGTATGGCGGCGACCATCTGCTGTATGTCGCCCGCTACGTACAGGACGAGTCCGAGGCCATCTGGCAACAGACCGACGACGAAGTCGCTGAGACGTGGCTTCAGGGAATCGAGTCCCTGTTCCCCGAGTTCGACCGCGACGCAGTTAACTGGATACGGACGGGGCGGAACCCTCGCACTGCGCCGGTGTATGAACGCGGCTACTTGGACATGGTCATCCCCTATGACCTCGGGGACGCTGTCGCGGACGGCCTCTACTACGCCGGCATGGCCGCGCGCGCGCAGTATCCGGAGCGCTCACTCAACGGCGGCATCGTCGCCGGGTTCGAGTGCGCCGACCGCATCAGTGATCGCGCCGACGCCGTCGAACAGGCCGACACAGCGCTCTCAGAATCGGTCCGTTAACTTCTTTTGACGACCTGGATATCCCCTCCGGCATCGATTGCTCCTCTCACAGCCGTAAGATATATACCAGTTCAATTAGGAAAGTGATGTTTGTTATCATATGGGTAAGATTTATTATCCAACCACTCAACATTAGAAGTGTATCGTAGCGCGCGTACGATACAGAATGGGGGGAGAAGCAGTAGCCAAAGCGGAGTCACGCACTGGCGACCGCAGGTCGCGGAACTCCGGATGGGTCGGAGCAAACGGATGGGGATTCGAAACGGGTCCGTCGGTCTAGTCTCCGGCCGCGTTTTCCACGTCGTCTTCGTCGATGACTGGTGCGTCGGCTGGGCTCACATCGTCCGGTTCCTCGCCGCCGCCGACAACGAGTTCGCCGTCCTCGGTTTCGACGTAGACGTCGTCGGCGAAGCCGCCGACGGCATGTGGGTGTTCTGGTTCGTCCAGTTTCTCCGGCGTCGACGGGGCGTCAGCGATACCATCAGCCGGTCGGAACGTCCCGAGTGGGTCCTCAATGGTGATCCCGTGGGCGTCGAAGAAGTCCGCGTACCGTTCGTGGTGCTCTTCGAGTTCGTCGGCCGGGAACTCCATCATCTCCGTCCAGCCGTGGTTGTAGAAATCGAAGTTCGCCTGGATGTGCGTGATTTCCCGGGCTTCGGCCTCCGAGTAGTCGGTCTGGAGTGCGGCCACGTAGGTGTCCATCGTGGCGTCGAAGAACTCATCGAGATGGTCGCGTCGCTCCTCTCGGTGGTCCTCATCGGCCTTCCCGAGGAAGATCTTGGTGTGGAGCTTCACCAGCCCGTAGTTGGCCACCGACCGGATGCCGGGCGTGGTCAGCGCCTTCTTACTGGCCCAGTGGCGCGGGTTCTGGTAGATTTTCATTTCAATACCGGATTACGGGCTGCAGCGTCTTCAAATCCCCGACTATCGGCGTATTCAGCCTGACTCAGCGCGCTCTCGCAAACGATACGCAGATAGCAATCCACATTAAGCCCGATTTCGTATCGCCTGTACATGAGCACGTCGCACGTGATAATCGGTGACGGCATTGCGGGTGCATCCGCAGCCGAGACAATCCGGGAAGCAGACCCGGACGCGTCGGTAACGGTCTTGACCGACGAGGGGGAGGCACTGTACAATCGCATTCTGATCAAGGAGTTCGCAAAGGGGAAGCTCCCGGAAGCTCCCATCTCCATCCACGAGCCGGAGTGGTACGACGAGCGTGATATCGACCTCCAGCTGAACACCCACGTGACGAACATCGATCCCGATGCCCACGAGATTCAGACCCACGAGGGTGATACCTACGAGTACGACAAGCTGCTGGTTGCGACGGGTGGGACCCCGGCGCAGCTGCCGGTCGAAAACAGCGACGCCGACGGTATCCATCACTTCTGGACGTTCGAGGACGCGCGTGGCATCCGCGAGCACGCCGATGAATCCGATCAGGGCATCATCGTCGGAGCTGGGCTGCTCGGTATCGACCTCGCAGCTGTGTGTGCCGCACAGGGTATCAACGCGAAGTACCTGATGCGTGGCAACCGCTGGTGGCGCTACGCACTCTCGGAGGAAGGAGCGGAGATAATCCACGAAGCCCTCGAAGAGAACGGCGTCGAACCGGTCTTCGAGTCCGGCGTCGACCACTTCGAGGTTGACGACGGGCACGTCACCGGTGCGGTCGACCCTGACGGTAACCACTACGACGGTGAGTGGGCCGGCGTCGCCATCGGGCTGGACTTCAATACGGAGTTCCTCAATGGGACCGGTCTCGAACTCGACGACGGGGTCGTCGTTGACGAGTACATGCAGACTAACGTCGATGACATCTACGCCGCTGGCGACCTCACCCAGTTCTACGACACCATTCTCGACTCACAGGCCCAGAACGGTGCGTGGGGCTCGGCCAAGGAGCAGGGTTCGGTCGCTGGCACGAACATGGTCGAAGACGCCGAGGAGAAGGAGTTCCGCTGGGTCTCCTCGTACTCCATCACGCACTTCGACTTCCCGTTCCTCTCCTTTGGTCACCCCTCCCGGGGCGACGACGAGGCCGAACGGAAATACTCCGACAGCGAGTGGCGACGCCTCGCCTTCGAGAACGGGCAGCTCATCGGCGGCGTGCTGATCGGCGACCTCTCACAGCAGTCGAAGTTCAAGCAGCTCATCCGCGAGGAGCGACAGGTCGCGGATAAGAAAGAGCTGCTGCTCGAAAAGGACGTCGACCTCGAAGAAGTAAAGGCACAGACAGCAGCACCAGCCGAGTAACGCCGTTTGGCACCGACATTTTTCAGGGCTGCGGACGTAGCGACGAGTATGCGTGACGCCGTTTCCCGCCTCTATAGCTGGCTTGCCCGCAGCGATAGCGATTCGGACGAGCCAGCGGGCGATGTCGACGTCTCGGACGACGACAGCGGCGGGTTCGCCGGCTCACTCCTTGACGCGTCGGTCCGCCGTGGTCACGGACAGGGAGATCCCCGCGCGGCCAGCGAAATAGCCGCCGTCCAGGAGGAAACAGCACGGCTCACAGAGCAAGACCAGTACCGCGATGAGTGACCGTCAGCCGAAGAACGACGCCCTTTTTTCGACCTGAGACGGAGAGGCGCGTATGGATGGCGGCAGCGGCGATATGACCCTTGCGTTCGACCTCGACGCCCTCAAGCAACTGGCCTATCCAGACAGCGTGTTCAACGACGCGCGCCAGTGGTCCGAGTACGTCGGCGTCATCTCGGAACAGCCCACCTACGTTGTGACGAACTTTACCCGGAAACACCGGATCAGACAGGACTTCTTCTCCGGGCCGCGTGGCCGCGAGGAGAGCCTCGAAAACGTCAAAGAGCAGTTCGACACCGACCGGCACGTCTTCGTCGGCACTGACGACGAAGACGCCGACCTGGCCGAGACAGCGAACTGGGAGTACTTGCCCGTCGAACAGGCCGCGGAGGCGGCTGAGTGGGAACTGGGTGAGCCCGAAACACCGTCGAACGAAACTGACGAGGACGAGCGAGACGACTGGCCCTGACTGGTCGGTCGCTACGGTGACGCTCTGTCCGTGAATATCTCACAATGTTTCAACCAGTTTTATACTGTATTAGCTCGCGCTACCGTGTATGGCCCTCCAAATTGGTACTGCGTTTCAAGACGGTATCGACGAACTACTCAGTGAACGCGGCGCGCTGTTCGCCGGCGCGTTCATCGTGTACGGATTACTCAATGCGGTTGTCTGGGCGTCGCTCTCTCAGGGCCTCACGGAACTGCTTCTGGCGCAGTTTCCGAGCGAGGCACAGGTCAACCAGGCAGCGATGGCCGGAGGCACCCCACTGGCGCTTGACCTTCCACTCGCGGTGGCCGGTATCGGAGCACTTGCGCTGTTCGTCGTCAACGAGGCGCTGAGTATCGTCGCTATCCGTGCGTTCGCCAGCGACGACCGCGACCCGATCCCCGACAACGTCGGTCGGCGGCTCGGCAAAACGGTCGCAATCGCAATCGCAGCTGGAATCCTCACCGGCATCGCGACCGCTATTGGCTTCGTACTGCTGATTATCCCCGGTCTTGTGCTTATCGTCCTCTTTTTCTTCGTCCGCCAGGAGATCGCGTTGAACGACAGCGGTATCATCGAGTCCATCAGCAACAGTGTCGGTATCGTCAGCGATAACCTTCTGGCGACCGCCGTTCTGGCTATCGCTCTGGCTGTTCTCGGCTTCGTCGTCGGGTTTGCGTTCCAGTCGCTGCCGCTCCCGTTGCCGGCGATGGCCTCAACGACGATTACCACTGTCGCCTCCAGCGTCGTCACTGTTTTCGGTATCGCCGTGACGACCGTGGCGTACCTGCAGGCGACTGAACCCGCGCACGAGGCGGACCCTGTCGGCGGTCTCTGAGCAGTCCGATACTCGTATCGCGGCCTTTAACCACGCGAATGACCAATCACAGGTAATGGCTGAACCGCGCGTGCCCGGCGGGCGAGAGTCCGAACTCGAACTGCCCTGTGGTGAACGCGTCGATACGCACGACCTCCACATGGGGATTCGGGAATTCGAGTGCGACTGTGGCGGTACGCACGCTGTCGTACTGGACCCGCACCCCCTGGCGCGGTTTGTTCCGGAATTTCTCACCGACGTATTGCACACGACTATCGAGACTAACGACGACTACGACGAGTTCACGACTGTCCACCTGATGGGCGTCGTCATGGAGGAGTTCCCCGACGATGTCGTTGCCGCCGATACCAGCGAAGACGGCTCGGTCGGCTTCTCGCTAGCGTGGGTGAGTGACTTCGACTCCCGTCGCCTTCACGAGGTCGTCGTCGAACTGCTCGTCGAACTGATGGAACACGCCATCAGCCACGCGGAGGACGATGACGTGATGACGGAGTTCGAAGAGCAGATGCTCCAGTTCGACGTCGGCGCGTTCGTCGAGCAGTACCGTAACGAACGAAACTTCGACGGACGGAACGACACCGCAATATAGCAGCACATCGAGTCGGCATTCGCCTCCGGACACGACAAACAACAGCCGCTGATTGTCCAAGAGGATACCATCCAGTGATTTCTACGAACTCGTCGTCTGACCGTTGTCTGACGATGTTATATGTTGACAGAGGGTGTGTATATGTGTATGGCTATGCGCGAGGGGGAGTTCGAGCGCATCCTGACGGTGCTCGAAGCGGCTGACACTGACGGGACACTGACAGCCAGTGAGATCTTCGACCTGTTGGAGGACCATGGCGAGGACTTCGGCAGCGTCCACCGAGTCGCGACGATACTCGGCCGCCGCGCCCAGACCGGCGAGGTAGAAGTTATCCAGGGCCAGCCCTACCGCTACCGCGTTCCCGACCGCCGCGGCTGACAGCCCATTGGAATCTCCCGGTTTCCGGTCGACAGCACACGAGACGGTGGGTGAGATGCCACACCGTGTGACACCCACACATTACGATATTCGAAACTGGGCTTCGAGCTTCGCATTGTTTCGCCGGGCTTATTACGATGTGTAGACTCCGCTCGTACAATGACAGCGGACGAGGACCGTACTATCCTGCTCATCGGGAGCGGCCCGATCAAGATCGGACAGGCGGCCGAGTTCGACTACTCTGGCGCACAGGCGTGTCGCGCCCTCCAGGAAGAGGGTGCCCGCGTTGTGCTCGTGAACTCGAACCCGGCGACGATTATGACTGACCCGGAGATGGCTGACAAGGTGTATCTCGAACCCATCAACACCGAAGCCATCTCGGAGATTATTCGAAAGGAACAGCCCGACGGTGTCATCGCCGGTCTGGGCGGCCAGACTGGCCTCAACGTCACGGCCGAACTCGCCGAGGAGGGCGTCCTCGACGAATACGACGTGGACGTGATGGGGACGCCACTGGACACCATCTACGCGACGGAGGACCGCGACCTGTTCAAACAGCGGATGGAGGACATCGGCGAACCGGTCGCGCGCTCGACGACCATCACGCTCGACGAGGGCGAGTCGGTCACCGACCTCAACGAGGAATCGCTCGTGGACCGCGTCGAGGCGGCTGTCGACGAGGTGGGCGGGCTTCCCGTCATCGCGCGCACGACGTACACGCTAGGTGGCTCCGGCTCCGGCGTGGTCGACGAGATGGACGAACTTATCGAGCGGGTCCGCAAGGGCCTACGCCTCTCGCGCAACAACGAGGTGCTCATCACCGAGTCTATCGAGGGCTGGGTCGAACTGGAGTACGAGGTGATGCGCGACGCGGACGACTCCTGTATCATCATCTGCAACATGGAGAACATCGACCCGATGG
>JBDGPY010000117.1:0-376 GCA_042219425.1 Haloarcula sp.
TCGAGAACGACTGTTCGCACATCGTGTTCGAGGACTTGACCCACATTCGGGAGAATATTCCCGAGGCGACGTGGCAACACGTCTGGGCGTTTCGACGCCTCTACGAGTACGTCGAATACAAAGCCAAAGAACACGGTGTCGAAGTCGTACAGGTTGACCCGCGCAACACGTCGAAGCGGTGTTCGACGTGTGGGTTTACCCACGGCACCAATCGATCGGGCGAGTCGTTCGAGTGTCAGCAGTGCGGGTATGAGAACCACGCCGACTACAACGCTTCCAAGAACATCGGTTTGCAGTATCTCCGTCGTCGGCAAAACGCAGACGATGGAGGCGCACCCGTAGATGTGCGCTTGAATCGCGGGACGCTGAACGTGAG
>JBDGPY010000117.1:386-12608 GCA_042219425.1 Haloarcula sp.
CATAGAACGGGAGTCCACGCGAAAGCCTCGGGGCTTGACCCCGAGGCGATTTACACTGTTTCTGTCGCTGTGCGGTCTGTTTCTGTGCGTCGGTACGTTCGTCAACGGCGACATGGCTGTCTACTGGTCGAAGTCGGGCGTCAAGAACTCGGGTCGGCACGCCTCTCCGCATTGGTATCCGTAAGCCGGCTCACACTGTTCGGGTGGTCGGCTGCTACTGTCGGCCGTCAGAGCGGGACCGTTGTCTTCCCGTTGAGCGACGATGGGACCGAGACTCTGACCGTTGTCGTCGCGCCGTCAGGTGACAGCAACCGTATCGTGCCGCTTTCGCTCGGCTGGAGCTCGACCCCTGTCAGTGCCGCGAGGTCGATACGCAAGGCTGCCCGGTCGCCGTCGTCGTTCAGGATGTCCCGCGAGAGTGAGTCGTCGTCATCTCTGAGTGGGGTAACCGTAACCTCAGCAGCGGAACCCACCGGCGCGTCGGCCCCGCTCCCGATTGTCGTCCCAACGACAACATCGCTAAGGTCCATGTTCCCGCCCCCTTCCGCTCGCTTCACCACGAGCGTCACCGCTTCGATGCTCTGTCCAGTCGTGTTAACGTGGCCAGTGCTCCCGACGACTTCGGTCCGCGCAATGACCCGGTCGGCGCTTTTGTCGCTGGCCGTGGCCGCATCGGACTGAAACCCACCGACTACTTCGAACAGTACGCCAGCCGTGGCTGCGGCGATCAGGAGCGCCGCAATCAGGAGGATAATCGACCCGAGAGAGCTCTGTGCCCGCCGTTTAACGGTCGCTCGCTCCTCTCGCCGGTTCGGTTCGCTCACACTGTGAACGTATCCACGACCAGTCAAAACCGTGTCGGCTACCCCTGAGCAGCGACGGAATTATATCATCCCATCTCTCATGTATCTGCATGGCCTCGGGGTCAGACGAACCGAATCCAGAGGACGGTAAGATCCTCTCTCCGGAAGAATTAGACATCGCGGATGACGAGCACGTCACAGAGATCGACGAAGGACGGTATGTCGTCTCCTCTGATGTTCGAACCAACGATTCCTACGGCAATCAGGTTTCGTCTGACTCCACCCCTGACCCGGACCCAGCTCCCGAGCCCGACGCTCCTGAGTTTACCGACGCGAACGTTCACGAGTGGCTCGCCGAGCAAATGGCGAAATCAAACAGCCGGTATGGGTTCGATGTGACCGCGAAGTTCGACGGGAATGTTGACCAGCAACAGGTTGTGTCCAACGACATCATCACCGCGTTCGAGAGTTTCATGCTCTGGTACGGCCGGCAGATGGACGGGTCGACATCGGTCGAGAACGTGCTCGGCATTCTGCTCTCGGAGTCCAACGTCCCAGTCAAACACCCGCCAGAGAGCTTCAAGCGGATGGTCCAGTCGACCGGTCTCTCGCCTGACGACAGTATCGCAGACCTCGTTGAGGCTATCGAAGCACGAGACGGTGCGAAGTTCTGAAGCAGGCACCAGCACACGAAGGCGCTGTACCTGTCACCGCGGTCAGAATCGGAACGCAGTTGCCCGGTTTCGGGCCCCACCGATATCACACGCGATAATTTACGGGACACCTTTATCTAACTCATCACGATATGTAGGTTTGATAGGTATGCCAGACGTACTGATCGCCGACGATTCAGAGTTTATGCGTAACCTCCTCCGCGAGATTCTCGAAGAAGATCACGAGATCGTTGGGGAGGTCGAGAACGGAGTCGAAGCTGTCGAAGTGTTCAAAGAGGAAGGGCCAGACCTGGTGATGATGGACATCGTGATGCCCATCCGGGATGGCATTGAAGCCACAGACGAGATCAAATCTTCCAACCCTGACGCGAACGTCATCATGTGTACAAGCGTTGGTCAGGAAGAGAAAATGAAGGAGGCCGTAAAAGCGGGGGCTGACGGATACATCACCAAGCCGTTCCAGAAACCCAGTGTGATGGAGGCTATCGAGGACGTCGTTCCCTCATAGATGAACGTCGATATTCAGTCGCTGGGCACATTCAATCAACTCGCTCACGAGGGGGCTGAACAGGCCACGCAGTCGATGGGCCAGATGACGGGCATCGACGCCGTCGTCGACGTAACCAAGATCACGTTGCTCGATAGAGCAGATGTCGGCGAGGAACTGGCCGGCCGGGACTTTGTTGGCGTCCAGTTCTCTTTCGACGGTGTTCTAGAGGGAGATACTGTCCTTGCCTTCGACGTGGACAGCGCCGGAACGATCACCGAGGAGATGATGCCCGGCAGCAGCGACGATGAGGCAATGGCCAGGAGTTGCATCGAGGAGATCGGCAACATCATGATGAGCGGGTTCATCGACGGGTGGGCTGACTACGTCGGTGCGACCATCGACCACTCGCCGCCGGAGTATATCGAGGAGTCTGGCGGTGACGTGCTCCCTGATGCACCCGTGGACGCCGACCACCAGCAGGTGTTCGTGTTCAAATCGGAGATCGAATGGATCGACGAGTCGGTGAACTTCTACATCTACATGCTCCCTGAGTACGAGTCGCTCACGGAGATGATGGTGGAGCACGTCGATACGGACGGCGATGCGATCCCCATCGACAAACTCCAGACGTTCAACGAGATGACGACTCGCGGCACCCAGAAAGCTGCTGACAACGTCGAAATGATGACCGGTATCCCGACTGAATCAGAGGTGACACAGATCAGCTTCGCTCCCATCGAGGACGTGCCAAAGCAGATCGGGACGGACACGTTCGTCGGGACGGTCGTTGAGTTCACCGGGACGCCCAGTGGCTACCTTATGGTGTTGTTCGATGAAGTCTCTGCAATCAACGTTGCGGAGGCGATGATGCCCATCGAAATGGACAGCGACGAGCTAACCGACCAGCATAAGGCCGCCATCGAGGAACTGGGGAACATCATGACGAGCGGGTTCGTCGACGGCTGGGCGAACGTCCTTCAGACGTCGGTCGAACACACGCCACCGCGGGTCGTCCACGACATGGGTCGGGCGATTATGGATCCGCTTGCAGCGCAGGTCGGACAGTATCAGGAGCATGCGTTCATTATCGACTCCCAGATGCAGACCGACGACATCGAGTTCCAGGCTGAAATTCACGCCTTGCCCAACGAGAAAGAGTTGCGCGCCGCCCTCAACGCCCTCGATGTCGAGCGGGCGACCGAGACGGGCGCGGATGTCGAACAGATCTTCAAATAATGAAAGTATACGATGGTAGCCAGACAGAGAGTCCCGAACAGAGTACGCCCGAGCGTATCAAAGTCGGCATTGCGGAGTACAAGGTGACCACAGAGCCGGCCATGCTAACCACGAGCGGGCTGGGCTCCTGTATCGGGATCGGGATATATGACACCCGGAACACGGTGGCCGGCCTCGTTCACGTCATGCTTCCGTCGGCAGCTGACATCGACGGTGGTAACCATGCGAAGTTCGCGGACACGGGCATCGAAGCGCTCATCGAGGCTATGGCTGATGCCGGGGCATCGACAGGGGCGATGGAGGCCAAAATCGCTGGCGGGAGCGATATGCTCGATTTCTCCGAAAACGGCTCCTCTATCGGTTCGCGTAACGCCAAGAAGGTGCGCGAGACGCTGGATGCACACGGCGTTCCCGTTGTTGGTGAAGATCTGGGTGGTGACCACGGCCGGTCTGTCAAACTCGAAGCGGACACCGGCAATTTCATTGTGAAGAGCGCGAACACGGACTCGATAACGCTGTGACGTCTGCGAGCAGTAACTGTGTGTGTGACACCTGGCGTCAGACGGGTGACAGCCGCTCGTCTGCCGGGGGCGCACTGACACGCTCTGTTCTCCGATCTGCTGATCGAAATTAATCTGAAATGTAAGAGGCTAGTACTTGAATCGTTAATTTACCCTATCTGAGTCAGTAAAATGGGATATTATTATCAAATATGATACGCTAAGGGGAATATTCAAGAGTAGAAACAGCATGAGATACAAGAGATGAGTAGTCTCGCTCTCGTGCCACTGGCTCCAGCCGTCTCCCCGGAACTGGCTGGACTGGCACCCGCCCTCTTTGTCCTGCTAACCGGCGGGCTAGTTGGTATGAGCATCAAGAACATGTTCGATTCGATTCTATCGGACGACGAGAGCGGGGACGCAAGCGAAGGCGGTGGCGGCGGGATGGCCGACGGTGGCGGCCTGATGGGTGACGACGGTGGCGACGATCTCGGCGGCGGTGGTGACGACCTCGGCGGTGGTGGTGACGACCTCGGCGGCCTCGGCGGCCTCGATGACGGCGGCGACGACATGGGTGGGTTCGGTGACGACGAATTCGGCGACATGGAGGACGCGAGCGGGCCCGACACCGACGAGCTTGAACACCGACTTGACGAACTGGAAAACGAGGTCGGCAGCCTCTCGTCGACGGTCAACACGGTGCGGACGGAAAACGAGAGCATCTCCGAGTCCGTCGAAGAAACCGAGGAGAACGTCCGGAAGTTGCTCGACATCTACGAGATGGTCACCCGTGGCGTCAACCCCTTCGCCGACGACGTCGACGGTGGAATGGGTGGCATGGGTGAAGGCGGCTCCTTCGGCCTGTTCGACGATGACGGGAGCGATGATACTGAAGAGGACATCGACGACGATGTCGCCAACGCCGACGCAGAAGGGTTCTTCGACGAAGACCTGACCGAGGACACTGGCGGTGACATGTCGATGGACGACGGCGGAGTCGACGATATGTTTCCCGACGACGGCGACGACATGGGCGGCTTTGAGGACGACGGCGGGTCGTTCGACGAGGAGTTCGACGACTTCGACGACACGGAGGACGACATGAGCATGGACGATGGAATGAGCATGGACGACGAGGAGAGTATGGACGAGGACAGCGACGACGGTGACGGCGGCAAATCGTTCGCAGAGCTCAAAGACGAGTACGAGTCCGGCGACGCCGAGTGGGCTGAGGGTGAGGAACCCGAGGGCGAAGCGGACGACGATGACGACCTGCTGGCCGACGAGAGCGATGATCTGCTTGGCGAGGACGATTCGGACGCCGATGCAGGCGGGTTGGAAGACGACGACCTCTTCGACGAAGTCATTGAGGACGACGGGGTCGAGAACGAGGCGGCGACGGAATCCGAACCGGAACCGGAGCCCGAGCCGGAACCAGAGCCGGAACCGGTCGCGGAGCCTGAGCCAGAGCCGGAACCGGCCGCAGAACCGGAGCCTGAACCAGAACCAGAGCCGGACCCGGAGCCGACCGCCACGCAAACGGACACGGCAGCCGCCGGCAGCGGCGATGTGGCAACGGCGGACGACGGCTCGGACGCGGACGACGACGGGAAACCGTACCTGTCGACGATGCCGGAAGGGTTCGCGGCGGACCTCATCATCGTCGAGTGGCTTGAGTTCCTGGTCCAGCATTCGGGCTATCGCGAAACGGCCCGCGCTATCGACTACTACGAGACTATCGACTGGATCGACGAGTCGGTCGCGGACCAGCTCAAGGAGTACCTCCGCGGCTTCAACGACGTGAACGACACCGGGGATGGGCTGTCTATCGACCACCACACGGAGAGCCTGCACTACATCTCGCAGCTTGACAGTGACAGCGGGGCTGACGCCGTTGCGCTCTCGAAACTGGTCGGTGGAGGTGGTTCCGATGGGATTCAGCGTTAGCGGCTCGGCAGCCGTCATCTTCGTGGCTGCCTTCATCGGCTTCGGGATGTTCTACTCCGCGACCGCGAACAGCTTCGAGCGCGTCAACGACGCGCGCGAGGACCAGCGAGACCAACTGCTCGACCAGCAAAACACTGACATCTCGCTTGTGTCGGCGACATGGAACGCGAGCGGCAGCGAGAATCTCGTCGTGACCGTCGACAACACCGGCTCCGAGACGCTGTCGGTCGAAGCAACCGACCTGCTGGTCGACAACGACTATCAGGCGGGCTATGACACGACCGTTGACACCGACCCCTCGACGGATATCTGGGCGTCACAGGAGCGGTTAGAGATTACCGTCACCTCACTCAGTAGTCAGCCCGACCGGGTGAAAGTCGTCACTGAGAACGGCATCGCCGAAACGATGGTGGTGAGCTAACATGGCCAGCGTTTCCGTCTCACACCTGATCCTGTTCATCGCGTCGATGGCTATCGCCGCGAGCGTGGCCGGCGTCTTTACGAGCAGTATCGGTGAGCTGAGCAACGCCGTCTCGGAACAGGGGCTGGACGTGAGCAGCGACGTCCGGACCGACGTCGAAATCATCTCCGACAGCGGCAGCAACACCATCTATGATAACGGCGCGAACACAATCACGATTCACGTCAAAAACACCGGGTCTGAGACGCTGGCTCCGGTCCCCGGACAGGTGGATGTGTTCGTCGATGGGACCTTCGCCAGTGATTACACGGTGACGCTGGAGCCGGACGGCGGTAACAGCTGGCGGCCCGGTGACGTCGTTCGCATCGATATCAATGAGGGCCTCAGTAGCGGCGACCACCGTATCAAACTCATCGCTAACGGCGACGAGGAGGTGTTCGAGTTCAACACATGAGTATCGCAAGTACCGACCTATTCTCGCTTGGACTGGATGATCACGACCGGCTGAACAAGGAACTGGGCGGCGGTATCCCACCCGGCAGCATCATCCTCGTCGAGGGTGACTACGGGGCCGGCAAATCCGCCATGAGCCAGCGGTTCACCTACGGCCTCTGTGAAGAGGGCCACGAAGTAACCTACCTCTCGACGGAGCTGACCGTCGGGAGCTTCCTCGACCAGATGCACTCGCTGTCGTATGACATGGTCGACCACATCCTCGACGAAGACGTGCTGTTCCTGCACGCCGACATCGGCGAATCAAACGCCCTTACCGGCGGTGACGAACAGTCCGACCGGAAGGAGCTCCTCAAGCGGCTGATGGAGGCCGAGGTGATGTGGGACGCCGACGTCGTCGTCATCGACACTTTCGACGCTATCCTCCGGAACGACCCCAAGTTCGAGGCCCTCGTCCGACAAAACGAGGAGCGACAGGCCGCTCTGGAGGTTATCTCCTACTTCCGGGACGTCATTTCACAGGGTAAATGCATCATGCTCACTGTCGATCCATCGACGCTGGATGAGGAGGCTATCGGTCCGTTCCGGGCCATCGCCGACGTGTTCATCGAACTGGAGATGATCGAGGTCGGCAACGACGTGCGTCGGCAGGTCAACGTTCTCCGATTCGCCGGCATGGGCGAACAGGTCGGTGACACCATCGGGTTCTCGGTCCGCTCGGGAACCGGCATCGTCATCGAATCGCGCAGTGTCGCCTAGAGGTGACTAAGATATGACAGATCACGGACGTGCGAAGCCGTCGGACGAACTTCGACAGATGGCAGCGCGGCGGCCCCACCTGCGGGACCACCTGAAGAAGTTCAAACAGATCACCGGTGAGTTCCCGATGCTCATCGACGAGGCCGACGACGAGTACGAGACGAATCGGCCGAACGTGCTGTACCCGGTCGGTGGCCCTATCTTCTGTCATATCTACGGCGACGTGGGTCAGGACATGAAGTACTACGCCATTGAGCCGGAACTTGATGAGGACGAGCGGGCCGTCTTCGGGAAGGTCCGGAACCGCCTGCTCCAGCGCAGCGTCAACAAGCCCGCGCCCGAAAACGAGGCCCAGTTCGACGACCGTATCGAGGAACTCCTGCAGGAGACCACCAAAGTCCGGGACGAGGACAGCGACAGTGGCGTCCTCACGCGCCTGTCGAACCTGACCGACGTGAGCAGCGTCGAAGTCACACAGGAGACTTACGAGAACATCCTCTATCGACTGAACCGCGACATCGTCGGACTCGGCCCACTCGAACCGGTCATGCGCGACCCGGCCAACGAGGACATTCACGTTATCGGCCGCAGCGAATGTCACGTCGACCACGGGGTCTACGGGATGCTCGAAACCACTGTCGAGTGGCAGAGCGAGGAGGCCTTCGACCAGTGGCTCCGCAACATGGGCGAACGGATGGGTGACCCGGTCTCTGACTCGGATCCTATCGTCGACTCGACGCTGCCGGACGGGTCGCGCCTGAACCTCATCTACTCCGACGACGTGAGCCTCAAAGGGCCGTCGCTCACCATCCGTCAGGGCGACGACGTTCCGCTCTCGATTTTCCAGATTACCAAGTGGATGACGCTGTCGCCGCAACTGGCCGCGTATCTCTGGCTCTGTCTGGAGAACGAGCAGACGGTGTTCGTGGTCGGGGAAACGGCGTCCGGGAAGACGACGACGCTGAACGCGATCACCTCGTTCATCCCTGACGACGCAAAGATCTACACCGCGGAGGACACCGCTGAGGTGCTTCCCCCGCACAACACCTGGCAGCAACTCCTGACTCGTGAGGGCGAAGACGAGGGGACCAGCATCGACATGTTCGATCTGGTCGCCGCCGCACTGCGTTCTCGCCCCGACTACATCATCGTCGGGGAGGTTCGTGGTGAGGAGGGACGGATGGCGTTCCAGGCCGCCCAGACCGGCCACCCGGTGATGCTGACGTTCCACGCGAGCGACATCGTGTCAATGATTCAGCGCTTCACCGGCGAACCGATTAACGTCCCCGAGACGTTCATGGACGTGGCCGACGTGGCGCTGTTCCAGAACCGCGTCAAGCAGGGCGATCAGGTCCTGCGCCGCGTGACCAGCGTGCAGGAGATCGAGGGATACTCCAAGGAGATGGACGGTGTCGTCACCCGGCAAGTGTTCAACTGGGACCCCGTCGAGGATGAAATCATCTTCCAGGGGATGAACAACTCCTTCGTCCTCGAAGAGCAGATCGCGACCCTGCTCGGTTACGAGGACACGCGTGACATCTACGACGACCTCGAGTTCCGCGCGAACCTCATCGAGCGCGCCATTCAGGAGGGGATTCTTGGGTATCACGAAGTCAACGACTTCATCTCGGACTTCCAGCGCGACGGCGTCGAAGGGATTCCATTCAACATGGCCAGGCCCGACTAACGATGGCTCAGGGCGAAGCCGAAAGCGACCTTGACCTGACGATTTCCGAGACGATCCAGTCGCTCGTTGAGTCATACCGCCAGATGACGATTCCGATGGAGCGGTATCTCTTTCTCATCCTGCTACCGGCTGTCGCCTTCTTCATTATTTCGACGGCGGCCGCCCTTCTGATTGATCTCCCGCTCGCGATCCGTGGGCCCATCCCGTTACTCGGACTTCTGGTGATGGCGTCGGCAGTCTTCTACCCCAAAATCCTGTTGAGCCAGCGCAAACGCGAACTCAACAACCGGTTTCACCTGCTCATCACGCATATGACCGTGCTGGCGACGACGAAAATCGACCGGATGGAGGTGTTCCGAACGCTGGCCGAGGAAGACGAGTACGGCGAACTCGCGATGGAGATGCACCGAATCGTCCAGCTGGTAGACACCTGGAACCTCAGTCTCGACGACGCCTGCCGTCGCCGCGCCAAACAGGTCCCGAGCCGTGCGGTTTCGGACTTCTTCGACCGCCTCGCGTACACGCTCGGGGCCGGACAGGGACTCGATGACTATCTCCTGACCGAACAGGAGCAGATCATTCAGCACTACTCGACGGTGTACAAGAGCTCGCTCGACAGTCTAGAGGTCATGAAAGACCTGTATCTGTCGATGGTCCTCTCGATGACGTTCGCGCTGGTGTTCGCCGTTGTCCTGCCAGTCCTGACCGGAACGAACCCGACGATGACCGTCAGCGCCGTCATCGTGATGTTCGTGTTCGTCCAGACCGGCTTCTACCTCGCTGTCCGCTCGATGGCTCCCTACGACCCGGTGTGGTTCCATCCGGTCGACTACCCGTCGCCGATTGAGTCCAAACTCAACAGATCGATGGCTGCCGGCGTGGGGCTGTCGATGCTGCTCGTGTTCATCACGCTGGGCGGGATGCTCGGCATCTCGCCGATCACGCTGAACGACCTCTTTTTCATGTTCGACGAAGTGCCGCTCCCGATGTATGCTGCTGCGCCGATCACCCCGATGCTCATCCCCGGTCTCGTCTTCCGACAGGAAGAACAGCGCATCAAGGACCGGGATTCGGAGTTCCCGAATTTCATCCGCGCGCTCGGTGCGACCGAAGGCGCGAAGCAGTCTACTACCGGCACGGTGCTTCGCACCCTTCGCAAGAAGGACTTCGGCGCGCTCTCGCCGAACATCGATAACCTCTACAAGCGGCTGAATATGCGAATCGAGCCGACCTCTGCCTGGCGCTTTTTCACCGCGGACTGTCGCTCCTATCTCATCCAGACTTTCTCCGAGATGTACCTCATCGGCCGCGAGATGGGTGGGTCTCCCAAGCAACTGGGCGAGCTTATCTCCGAGAACATGAATCAGGTGCTGCAACTCCGGCAGAAGCGCAAGCAAGCGGCGACCACCCTCGTTGGCCTCCTCTACGGGATGACCGCCGCATCGACCTTTGCCTTCTTCATCGGCCTGCAGGTCGTCAACATCCTCGCCGACATGTCGCTCAACCTGAGCACTGGGAGCCGGCTTGACGCCGCGTCGCTTATCAATACCAGCGTCTACAACATCCCGCTCATTGAGTTCCTGCTCATCATCATTATCATGTTCGGTGCGATGCTGTCGTCGCTGATGATTCGGACTGTCGATGGCGGCCACAACGCCAACACGTACATGCATTTCGTGGTGCTCTCGTGGATCGGTGCTATTACTGGGACGTTCACGAAGTGGCTGGTGTCGCAGTTCCTCGCAATCTGAAGTACCTTTTTACTGCGTCGGGTGTCCTCGCGCGCTCTTCGAGCGCGCTGCGGACACCTCTCCTTGCAAAAATCTACGCTAAAAACGACCTCCGAGTCGCGGCCTGCGGCCGCGCTCGGAGTGAAACCGCTCGCTCCGCTCGCGGTACAGTAACAGCACTACAACCGCCGGCAAACCTGCCCTTCCCCGGGTCGCGCCACGCAGGGCGCTCCCGGCCCACAGAATCATGACATCTATTCCCGGCCCACAGCACCGCAGTCCCGCGACGCTACCCCTCGAAGCCGTCTTCCCATCGGAAGAGGCCGTCTTTCTGGACGACCTCGCCGTCGACTTCGAGGTGCGACCCCTCGCCCATCGTCGTGATGAGGTCCTCGTGGACGGCGCTGTCGTTGCCGGATTCGCCCTCGGGGAGACAGGCGTCGTACGCGCGCCCGAGCGCGAGGTGGACGGTCCCGCCCATCTTCTCGTCGAAGAGGATGTTGTCGGTGACGCGGTCGACGCCGCGGTTCATCCCGATCCCGAGTTCGCCAAGCTGGCGGGAGCCGCCGTCGGTGCCGATGATTTCGTCGATGACTGCCTCGCCCTGCTCGGCCGACCAGTCGACGACGACACCGTCTTTGAATGTCAGCTCGACGTTTTTAACGCGACGACCCTGTATCGTCATCGGCGCGTCGAAGGTGACGACGCCGGCGGTGTCGTACGGTGCGGTGAACACCTCGCCGGAGGGGAGGTTGTGCGAGTCGTAGGCCACGCTGGCAGCGGAGTTGACGGCGATACGGCCGTCGATGTACAGCGTGAGGTCCGTGCCGCCAGCGACGAGACGGACCGTCTCGCCCTCGTCAAGAATGTCTTTCAGTCGGGCCTGTTCTTCGGCCAGCGCCTCCCAGTCCCGAAGCGTCGCGTCGTAGACGAAGTCCTGATAGGCGTCGTAGGCCATTCCGGCTTGCTGGGCCATCGCTCGCGTCGGGTGCTGGGTCGACACCCAGTCGGTGTCCAGCCGGGCCTCTCTGATTTCCTGTCGAGCCGTCGAGTACGCCTGCCGCCGGTCGCTGTCCACGTCGGCCGTCTCTGTGGTATTCCGCGACCCTTTCAGGAACAGCACGCTGTCGGCTCGCTCGTACAGCGCCAGTTCGTACTCGGGGTTCTCGGTGAACGACCCGTCGTGCGCCTGCAGATAGGCCCGCGTGAGTTCGTCTGACTGGTACGTCGACAGAAGGTTCGCGCCACGGTCACCCAGCTGTTCGGCCACGGCGACTGCGAGGTCGTGCGCACCGTCTTCAACGGCCAGAACCACGTCGTCGCCCGCGTCGATGCGAGCGCTCCAGTTGACGAGAATCCGGGCGTGTTCGCGTATGCGGTCGTCCATAGTCCCATCAGGAGTGGCCGGAACAAAACGGCGGTGGTCCCCGGGTTGGCACGGCTGATGTGAGTGTATTCCGTGAATTTTTTGGTCGCGTCGCAAAGCGGTCTAGAGTTTGCCTCTGGTGCTCTCAATTGAGAG
>JBDGPY010000106.1:0-12521 GCA_042219425.1 Haloarcula sp.
CGTGTATGCGATTCGTTATCGTGGGTGCAGGTCGTGTCGGATTGCGGACGGCTCGCGTCCTGCAAGAGAGCGGCCACGAAGTTGTCCTCATCGAGCGCGACGAGAAGGCGATCGAACGCGCACAGACCGCCGGCTTCGAGGTAATCGCGGGCGACGGCGCTATCGAGGAGACGCTCGACGGCGCCGACCTCGAGACTACCGACGCGCTCGGGGCACTCACCGGTGACCTAAACGACAACTTCGTCGCCTGTATGATCGCCAAGGAGCACGGCTGTCGCACCGCCATGCGCATCGACGAGGACTACCGCGAAGAGATTTACCGACGCTACGCGTCCGATGTCGATGAGATAATCTACCCCGAACGCCTCGGTGCCATCGCTGCGAAGAACGCGTTGCTGGGTGGCAACATCCGTGCGGTTGCCGACATCGAACAGAACCTCCAGCTCGTCGAGTTCACCATCCAAGAGCAGTCACCGATGGAAGGATACTCGCTGTCAGAACTGGAGTTGCCGTCGGACTCCCGGCTGCTTGCCCACGGGAAGGGCGAAGCGCCGCTCGACATCCCCGACGCGGACGAAACGCTTGAGAGTGGCGACCGGGTCGTGATCCTCGCGGACTTCGAGACGCTCTCGGACGTCCGCAGTATTGTCGTCGGTGAATCGGGCCGTGCAACTGCTCTTGGAGGTGCCTGAACATGGTTACTGCCTACGTTATGGTCAAAGCACACACTGGTGATGCGGATCGGCTGAAAAACGAGATCGAATCCATCGACGGCGTTATCGAGTCCCACATCGTCGCCGGCGACGTCGACTTCATCGCAAAAGTCGGCGTCGAGACACCCGCCGAAGTCAAGGACGTAGCGGCGACACACGTTCAGGAGATCAAGGGTGTCGAAACCACTCAGACCTACATCGCGATGGACTGAGTGCCGCGGTTCTCTGTTCTCGAAACCTGACAGTTACAGGGGCGTGCCGCCGCGGGTGCCCTCGCTCCCGCCAGTACTCGCTGAATCCAGTAGATCGGCGACGACGCCGACGTAGTCATAGCCGGGGATGACACCCTCGACGTACGTTCCCTCGACGTACTCGACGAGCGTTTTCGCGACATCCGCGGCCTGACGCTCGCCACCTTTCGTGTACTGGAACGTGACGACGACCTGCTCTTCCTCCTGGGTGACGCTGTACTCGTCCAGTTCGACAGCTGTGCGTGTCGCCTTTGGCGCATCCTCTAGCCGCCGCTCCAGCGTCTCGAACCAACCGTCGATGACGGCATCGCCCACCTCGTCGCTGGTTGCAGCCTGAAGTGTCGGTGCTCGAACTGTCACCTCGTAGTTCGTCCGCCAGTCTTCGCCTTCCGTCGCGGTGACACGCCCTTCAAAACTCGTCGTCTCGATGACGTAGCTGTCCCCACTCGCGACGAGGGACTCATGTTGATCGAACGCCGCTACAACATCGTCTGGCATGTCGGTCATTGCTCTCCTGTAGGGCGTTGCGGTGCAAAAACGCGTCGTGTCTTGCGTGTCTCTCATACGGATTGTTGTAGATTATTTCCGGATAGATCCGACCCCGGGGTCGGAACATACCGGTAAATCGCTCCAACAATCCGTATCAGCCATGCGCATGCCTCTGTCAACTGGAAGTCGCAACTGCATGCGTGGCTCACGTGTTGTTCACAACAGAATGCGAGGGATGGGATTCGAACCCACGGACCCCTACGGGAGCGGGTCTTAAGCCCACCGCCTTTGGCCAGGCTCGGCTACCCTCGCGCAGATTGAACTCTGCGGGGGATGATGAATGGTCCTTTCGATATGGCTGTGATAACTACGGGGAATTTGTCGCGGCCCTTCTATAACTCAAATCGCTACCTTAGACAGGGTATACACCCTCTACATCAGATTTTGCCACGCTATTAATAAGAAACAACCATGGGATTTATTATAGACACCCTTCACGATGGCTATGTATCCTGTTACCATGACCGTACCTGAATTCCCCGTCCGATCCGGTGTATCACGTCGAAAACTGCTACGAGGTCTCGCAGGGGGTAGTGCGGCCGCCCTTCTCGCTGGCTGTCAGGGTCCAACTGAGAGTGGTGGGTCGAAGCTTCGGCTCGCACAGGCGAAATCCCCGGTTGAGTTCGACCCTATCGTGCTGAACGACGTGCCTTCGGACGAAGTGGCGATGATGATTTTCGACCCGCTGTATGCGTACAACGAAGACGGGACGGAACTACAACCGAAGGTCGCGGCCGAGCAGCCGACCGTCGAGCGAGACGGCCAGCGCTGGATCGTGCCGCTAAACACTGACGTAACGTTCCATAACGGGGACACCGTCACTGCCGAGGACGTGAAACACACCTTCCTTGCACCGGTCGAAGAGGAGACAGAAAACGCCGGTGAGGTCAACATGATCGACTCGATTACCGTCGTCGACGAGGAGACGGTGCAGTTTGACCTCAAGTACCAGTTCGGTGCATTCAAATTCTACACTGATCGCCACATCGTCCCGAAGAGCGTTCGGACCGGAGACAGAGAGGCGTTCAACAAGGAGGAGCCCATTGGGTCGGGCCCGTTCACGCTAGAGAGTTGGTCGGAAGGCGAGTCTGTCGTGCTCTCCCGGTGGGACAACTACTGGGACGACCCAATGCCGAACCTTTCGAGACTAGAGTTCGTTCCCGTCGAGGAGCCGACCACCCGTATCACGACGCTCAAAAACGGGAAGAACGACGTCGTAAAGAACATCCCGCCGAAGTCCTGGGGAACGGTCGAGGAGATGGGCAACGCGGGCATCGAATCAGCAACCGGAATGAGCTATTTTTATCTCGCGTTCAACTGCAACGAGGGGCCGACTGCCGATCCCGAAGTCCGAGAGGCCATCGACTACGCCTTCTCGATGCAAACGGCTGTCGAACGGTTCGTAGAACCTTCGGGCGTGCGCGCTGCCACTCCGATTCCCGAGACGCTCGCGGAAGCGTGGGAGTTCCCGCAGGATGACTGGGCCGATATAACGCACGAGCAGGACATCGACCAGGCGAAGTCGATGCTGGACGACAACGACAACGTGCCCGACGACTGGCAGGCCCGTATTATTGTCCCACCGGACGAGAAGCGCGAACAGATCGGTACCTCTGTCGCAAACGGGCTCAAAGAGGCCGGCTACGATGCGTCCGTCCAGCGCCTCGACTGGGGTGCGTTCCTCGACCAGTACGTCTCGGGAAGCGCTGACGACTACAATATGTACACGCTGGGCTGGTCCGGATCGCCCGACCCTGACACCTTCATGTACTTCCTGTTCGCGCAGGAGCAGATCGGTGTCACCAACGGGACGTACTATCGAAACGACGAGGTTGACTCAGCGATCATGGACGCCCGCCAGGAAACCGACCGCGAGGCGCGCCGCGAACTGTACATCTCCGCTGTGGAGACGCTCATGCAGGAACGGCCACATATCCCGTCCTACACGCTGAAGAATAGTTTCGGCGTCCGAAATCGGGTTCAGGACTTCGCGGCTCACCCGATAGATCAGTTCTCGCTCGTCAGCGATTTCAACAACGCCTCCATCCAGTAGGCAAATCGCGTTCTTTTGATTACATATGAGCCTACTACGCTATTCAGGGAGGCGGGTCGTTCAGGCGATTCCCGTACTCCTCGGTGTCGTTGCCATCACATTCACGCTAATCAACGCCGCGCCGGGCAATCCAATCGAAATCATGCTCGGCCCGTCGCCGAACCAGGCGGCCGTCGAGACGCTCAAGGCCAAGTACGGTCTCGATCAGCCGCTGCACGTCCGCTTCTGGAAGTACTTGGTCAACCTCGTCCAACTCGATATGGGCCGGAGCATCTACTACGATGCACCGGTCACGACGAAGATTGCCCAGCGACTCCCGCAGACGATACTGCTGATGGTGTCGAGTTTCGCCTTCGCGATTGCGACTGCGGTCCCGCTCGGGGTCATCTCGGCGAAGCGCCGCAACAAGCCGGCTGATCACGTCACTCGCATCGTCTCCCTCGTCGGCGTGAGCACGCCGTCGTTCTGGATCGGACTGGTCCTGATTATCCTGTTCTCGTACAACCTCGGCGTGCTGCCGGCGACGAACCTCGTCATGCCGTGGGCGCATCCGTCGACTGTCACCGGCGCGAGCACCCGGCTTGGTGTCCTCTACGTCGCGGGCGCGCACCTCCTCCTGCCGATGCTATCGCTCGGGACGCTCCAGATGGCGGCGATAACACGCATCGAGCGCTCGTCGATGCTTGAGGTGCTGTCCGACGATTACGTCCGCCTCGCGCGTGCCTACGGCGTCAAGGAGCGAACGATTCTCCGGAAACACGCATTCAGGAACGCACAGCTACCGGTCATCACCATCATCGGCCTCCAGTTGACCACCGCAATCGGCGGTGCGGTGCTGACCGAGACAGTGTTCGAAATCAACGGGATGGGACGACTCATTGTCAGTTCCATCTCGCGTCAGGACTTCCCGGTCGTGATGGGGACGACGTTCGTGTTCGCGCTCGTGTTCGTCGTCGGCGTCATTCTCACGGATATCTCCTACGCGTATATCGACCCACGGGTTTCATACGGTGATCAGGAGTAACTATGGCTACGACACATTCGGATTCGGAGTCGATCGGTAACGAGTCGGTAGATGACGTTGAGCAGTCGGAACCGTCCATCGAGGCCCGCGTGGGCTGGCGCTATACGCTTGCCCAGGTCCGGAAAGACCCGACCGCGTTCGGCGGATTCCTGATAATTGCGTTCGCCTCGGTCGTCGCGCTGGTGACGACCATCGACGCCGTTCTGTTCGAGTATCTGGCGCAGTATCAGGTGTTCGCCCAGTTCGGCGTCGAGAAGTACTGGCTCGCAAAGACGCTCTGGATGAGCCCGACTGCGGAACCGGCTGGAACGCCGACGCTGCTGCCACCCGTCGGCATGGAGAACAGTTTCGGACAGGGTACGTGGGCGCATCCGCTGGGCACCGACGACCGCGGCCGCGACATCCTCCTTCGGCTGATATACGGAACCCGTATCGCGATACTGGTCGGCGTGCTGGCGACAACTATCGGCCTCGTCGGCGGTATGGTCATCGGAGCTGTGTCGGGCTACTACGGCGGCTGGACCGATGACGTGCTGATGCGCCTCGCTGAAACGCTGTACGCGATTCCGTTCCTTGTTCTGGTGCTCGCGTTCATCGCCGCGTTCGGGCGGAGCATCACCTTCGCGATGATCGGTGTCGGCGTTGCATCAATACCGAAGTTCGCGCGTCTCATCCGGTCACGCGTCGTCAGCGTGCGAGAAGACGAGTACGTTGAGGCGGCGAAGGCGGCCGGCGTCCGCGACCGGAACATCATCTTCCGGCACGTCATCCCGAACAGCTTCGCGCCGGTGCTCGTTCAGGCGACGCTGCAGGTCGGAACAGCCATCATTATCATTGCCGGCCTCTCCTTCCTCGGGTTCGGTATCCAGCCCCCGACCCCATCCTGGGGGCAGATGCTGTCTGTCTCCCGAAACTACATGATTCAGAACCCGTGGTTCAGCATCTGGCCGGGGTTGTGCATCCTCATCACGGTGGTCGCGTTCAACATGTTCGGTGACGGCCTCAGAGACGCACTCGACCCCCGACTCAACAACTAACCATGTCCGACCCACTACTCAGCGTTGACAACCTCGAAGTCCAGTTTTTCACCGAAGACGGCGTCGTACAGGCAGTTGACGGCATCAGCTTCGATGTCAGGCAAGGCGAACTGGTCGGTCTGGTCGGTGAGTCCGGGGCCGGCAAGAGTGTCGCTGTCTCGGCGATCATGCGACTGGTCGAATCGCCGGGCCGGATAGTCGGCGGCAGCATCGAGTTCAAAGGCGAGACACTCATCGAAGTCCAACAGGACGACGGCGAGCCATACCGGACCGACGCGACGATACCTGACGACGAACTCCGCGAGCGCATTCGCGGTCGTGAAATCGCGATTATCTTCCAGGACCCGATGGAGTCGCTCAATCCGGTGTTCACCGTCGGCGGGCAACTCCGGGAGTTCATCGAACTCAACCGCGACCTGTCGGCTCAGGAAGCACGTGAGGAAGCGGTGCGGATGCTCCGCGAGGTCGGCATCCCAGAAGCCGCGGCCCGGTACGACGACTACCCCCACCAGTTCTCCGGCGGGATGCGCCAGCGTGTGCTCATTGCGATGGCGCTGGCCTGTGAGCCGTCACTCATCATCGCCGACGAGCCGACAACGGCGCTGGATGTGACCGTCGAGGCACAGATTCTGGACCTCGTCGAGGACCTTCAGGAGCGCTACGGCACTAGTTTCGTCTGGGTGACCCACGATATGGGCGTCGTCGCCGAAATCTGTGACCGGGTGAACGTGATGTACCTCGGCGAAATCGTCGAGCAGGCCCCCGTTGACGACCTGTTCTACGACACGAAACACCCCTACACCGAAGCACTTCTGGACTCTGTTCCGCGGCCAGACAGGACTGTTGAGGAGCTGAATCCTATCAAGGGAGTGATGCCGGAGGCGATCAACCCGCCCGCTGGCTGTCGGTTCCACACGCGCTGTCCGGCGGCCCGCGAAGCCTGCAAGACGACGAATCCCGACTGTCGGGTTGTCGACGACAGCGACCCGCCACACCGGGCTGCCTGCATTAAACACGACGTGTTCGAGACGACGTACAAGGGGTCACCGCCGCTTGAAACCGGGGATCGCGACGGCTTCGACGTATCCCTGTCCGGGGGTGAGACGGATGACTGAACGTGCCAGTTCGGTCGCCGGAAATACCAATACTGTCGGTTTCGGCGAGCCGCTGGTCGAGATACAGAACGTCAGCAAGTACTTCGCAACCGAGGACGGGATGTTCTCCTGGCTCTCCTTCGACCGCGACGCCAGCGGGCTCCCGATCAAAACCGACCGCGAATGGGTCAGAGCCGTCGAAGATATCTCCTTCACGATCCGCAAGGGCGAAACCCTGGGTCTTGTCGGGGAGTCGGGCTGTGGCAAGAGCACACTTGCACGGACCATTCTCCGATTGCTGGAGCCGACAGAGGGGAGTATCTACTTCAAAGGGAAGGACCTCGCTGACCTCTCCGGCGAACGACTCCGGAACACCCGGAAGGACATCCAGATGATCTTCCAGGACCCGCAGTCGTCACTCGATCCGCGGATGAAAGTCGGCCAGATCGTCGAGGAGCCGATGCAGGCCCACGGGATGCTAGACAAGGAAGGCCGGGCCGCCCGGGCCCGGGAATTGCTGGAGAAAGTCGGGCTGGACCCACAGCACTACAACCGCTACCCCCACGCGTTCTCCGGTGGCCAGCGCCAGCGAATCAACCTCGCGCGGGCGCTGTCGGTCAACCCCGACTTCATCGTCTGCGACGAGCCGGTAAGCGCGCTGGACGTGTCGATCCAGGCGCAGGTGCTGAATACGATGCGGGACCTGCAGGAGGAGTTCGGCCTCACCTACCTGTTTATCGCTCACGACCTCTCCGTCATCCGGCACATCTCCGACCGTGTGGCGGTGATGTATCTGGGGCAACTGGTCGAACTGGCCGACAAACAGGAGCTGTTCGAGAACCCGACCCACCCGTACACGCAGGCGCTGCTGGACTCGATTCCTGTGCCAGACCCGCGGGCCAACGGGCACCGCGGTGTGCTGGAAGGCGATGTCCCGTCACCAATTGACCCGCCGTCGGGCTGTCGGTTCCGAACCCGCTGTCCGAAGCTCATCGCCCCCGCGGAGTACGACCTGACCGACGCGGAGTGGGAGTGCGTGCGGGCGTTCATGCGCCACGTCAAGCGCCGCGACTTCACGGAGACGGAGCCGGCGGACATCCGTCGGCGGTTCTTTGACGGAGACCTGCCGGCCGGTAGTGCCGGTGAACTGGTCTCACAGGCCATAGACGACATTGCCGCCGAGGACTGGGAGATCGCAGCCGAACGGCTGCTCGACGGGTTCGCGGAACAGAGTATCTGTGCGAAGGAAGAACCGGACTACGAGGTCGCCACGGAGTACGGGACTGACCGCCACGCGGTCGCCTGTCACCTCTGTCGCGGCGGACAGGACTGACCTGGCCCGCTCGGAGCGGTCGTTACCAGTCGACGGAGAGCGTCCCGTCACCGTTGGGGTCTGGCGCAATCTCCTCGTTGGTCCGCCGGTCGATGACGTGGATGATACCGCGGTCCTTCTTGGCCGGACAGGCCTCCGCAGCCGCGACGTTGTGATCGAGTTCCTCCTCGCCGATGAAGTAGGTCTCGGGCTTGGCGATTCCGGTGTCCAGGTCCAGCGTCCAGTTGCGTGACTTCTCGGCGCATTTGCCCGCGCCAAAGCACTTGTTGGCCTCGAAGATTATCTTGTAGGGTTTCTCCTCAACCGGTGGGCCGTCCTGTTCGCCGAACTCGCTCGGGTCGACGGGTTCGTCCGCGTCTGCCATTACTGACTGTTCGAGTCGGACAGCCTTTCGATTGTCGGTCTATGGCGACCGCCGGGCTACACTTCTTCCGTGGCCGCGACCTCAACGGGGTCCCCGACCGCCAGTTCTGCGCCGCGGTCGCTCTCGGGAACGCGGGCGATGAGCATCAGCGTGTAGAAGTGGTCGAACGCGTCGCGGTCGGCCCAGTCGGGAAACGTCTCCCGCCGGCGCTCGATGAACCGCTCCCGGAACTCGGCAGTTTCCTCGCCAGTGTCTGGGTCCCGCTGGGGAACGACACAGCGACCGCAGGGAGTCACGCCCTCGAAGCGAACGCCGCCGGCCCGGAACGCGGGGGCATCAGCGCCGACGAAGCGGTCCTCCCAGAATGCCGGAACGCCACTGATTTCGATGTTCGCTCGCAGTCGCCGGCGCAGCCCGTCGACCGTCACGTCGTCGAACCACGAGGCGACGGTTTCGAGGGTTGCGGTGCTGATGACCGACGGCCCCATTTCCCGGCGGTCGACGTATCCAAGCACGTCGTCGCGCTCAACGGTCAGGTCCACGTCGAAGAACGCGCCGAGCCAGTCGGCAGCGCGGGCGCGCTCGCTCTCGCCCTGGAGCTCGAATGATACGCGGTCGTCCTCAGTGACGGCGGTCAGCGTCCCCGTTTCGGGGTCGTAATCGGTGTCGACATCGTGGACGCGGCTGGTCCGCTTCCCGTTGACCACGTCGCCATCACCGTCGAACATGGCGAACTCGCGGTCGTGTGCGAGCGTGCCGCCCGGTCGGATCGATACCGATTCGCAGTCCGTGCCGTCCAGCGCCTTGACAGGGTAGACGGTGAGTCGCTCGACGCGTGCCATTAGTCGACTGTTTCAATTAGCGTGCCTATAGTGTCTTGTTCTGTCTCGCAGGACGGGCTGACGACCTATTGGATTGGGGAAACTTCTGCTGTTGTGCGATGACGGTGAGGTTAAGAGGCTCGCGGGATTGAATCTCGATATGTTTCTGTTAGCGTCACGCTTCTCACGAACTTGCTGTCGGCGGATGGGTGATCACTATGGATGATCTACTCGACACCATCCTGCTCCCGGTCGCGAGCGAAGCCGACGCGCGGTCGTCCGCGAAAGCCCTCGCGAGACGGGACTACGGCTCGGTGACCGTGGTTCACGTTATCGAGAAGGCGGGCGGCGCACCTGACAAGGCGGGGGTCGAACAGCGTGAGGTTGCGGCCGACGAGATGTTCGAGGCGGTACGGTCAGTGCTGGGCGATATCGAGACTGAGATTATGTACGGCACTGATGTGGTTGAGGCGATATTCGACGCGGCAGCCCAGCGGGACATCTCGACCATTGTCGTCACGCCGCGGGGCGGCAACCGCTTCATTCGGCTTATAGCGGGTGACGTGGCGACCCGGCTGGTGACCGAAACCGAACGTCCTGTCGTAGTGTTGCCTGACGGAGACGACGAACCAGTCACACAAGACACCGATGAGTGACGACGAACTCGCGAAAGACATCGGTCCGCTCGCGGCGCTGACAATCGGTGTCGGGACGATGATCGGGGCCGGTATCTTCGTGTTGCCACGGACGGCGATCAGTCAGGCCGGGTCGTTCGCCATCCTCGCGTTCACACTCGGTGGCGCTATCGCGCTTTTGACGGCGTTCTCGGCGAGCGAGCTCGGGACGGCGATGCCGAAATCCGGCGGAGCGTACTACTACGTCAACCACGCGCTTGGACCGATGTTTGGCTCCATCGCTGGCTGGGCCAACTGGCTCGGACTGGCCTTTGCCTCCGCGTTCTACATGGTCGGGTTCGGCCAGTACATCCAGCAGATATTCGGCCTCACCTCGGCGGTCGGCCTCGGGCCTATCGAACTCGACGCGGTGAAACTCATCGCACTGGCCGGGGCGTCGCTGTTCATCATGGTCAACTACATCGGCGCGAAAGAAACGGGGCGACTCCAGAACATCATCGTCGTCGTTCTGGTCGCCATCCTGACCGTGTTCACCATCTACGGCGGACTGCGGGCCGACCCGGCGAATCTCCCGCCGACAGCCGGCTTCAGCGATACAATGGCAGTTACCGGGATCATCTTCGTCTCCTATCTCGGCTTCGTCCAGATCACAAGCGTCGCCGAGGAGATACAGAATCCCGGTGCCAACCTTCCGCGAGCGGTCATTGGGAGTGTCCTGCTTGTAACGGCGGTATACGCGCTCGTCCTGCTGACGATGGCGGCCGCTGTCGAGCCAGGGTTTATCAACGCGCTCCCGACCGAACAGATTGCTGTCGTCGAAGTGGCACAGATCCTTCTTGGACCAATCGGTGCCATCGCGATGTTGCTTGGCGGCCTGCTGGCGACAGCCTCCTCGGCGAACGCTTCGATCCTTGCGTCTTCGCGAATCAACTTCGCGATGGGACGGGACGGTATCGTCAGCGAATCGCTCAATGAGATCCACCCACGGTTTTCGACCCCGTACCGCTCGATTGCGATTACAGGCGGACTCATCCTCCTATTCATCGCTGCGGGAACCGTCGAGACGCTAGCCTCGATGGGGAGCGTGCTCCACCTGATAATCTACGGCCTGTTGAACGTCGCGCTCATCGTGATGCGAGAGGCCGAGACGGCCGAGTACGATCCGGACTACACCGTCCCGCTGTATCCCATCGTCCCGATCATCGGAATGCTGACCTCGCTGGGACTGATCGTGTTCCTCCCGCCGGTGGCAATCGGCCTGAGTGGCGTTCTCGTCGCAGGAGCCATCGTCTGGTACTTCGTGTACGCCCGTTCCCGCGCCACAAAGCAGGGCATCCTCTCGCAGTACATCCTCTCACGGTCCGAGGAGATGCCAGACGCCGCGGTCAACGCTGCCACCGGTGTCAAGCCGGACGGTGGGAACTACCGTGTGATGGTCCCGCTGGCAAACCCAGAACACGAGACGGACCTCATCACGCTCGCCAGCGCCGTCGCGAAACAGCGTGGCGGTACGGTCGACGCGACCCACATCGTCACCGTTCCGGACCAGACGGCCCTGGCCGGGGCGGCCGAACGAGCGGACGAAATAGACGAAACGTCCGAGCGACTGCTTGACGACGCTAAAGCGGACGCGGAAACGTTCGGGGTCGATATCGAGACACATACGATTCTCTCCCACCGGTCATTCGAGGCCATCTTCGACGCCGCCAAGTCACACGACGCGGACCTCGTGGTGATGGGCTGGGGACCGGACGCACACGGCTCGCCCGGCCGTGCCGAGTCGGCGGTGGACGAACTGACCGAGTCCGTCCCGTGTGACTTCCTCGTCATGCGCGACCGCGGGTTCGACCCCTCGAACATCCTGCTCCCGACCGCCGGCGGGCCGGACTCGGACCTCACCGCGTCGGTCGCCAAGATGCTCCAGGCCGAGTACGGCTCCGAGGTGACGCTACTCCACGTCGCCGACGAGGGCAAACGCGACGACGCCGAGCAGTTCCTCGAAACGTGGGCCGAAGGACACGGACTCACGGATTCGGCCCTCCGTGTCGAGACTGGTGACGTCGAGACATCAATCGAACAGGCCGCCGAAGACGCGACGCTCCTGCTCATCGGCGCGACGGAGGAAGGATTACTGCGGCGGCTCGTCGGCGGATCGCTGGTCCTCGACGTGGTCGACAACGTAGACTGCTCGGTCGTGCTCGGCGAGAAACACCGCCATCGGAGCCTGCTCGAACGGCTGTTCTAACGCGCCGGCACCGAGTTCTGCTTCCGTCGCTGTTCCCCATTCGTCTGACGCCAACGGAACACGGTTGTCTCCTGGAGCGGTGTGAACGACAGTATTAGGTACGCCTCGAAATAACCGGGTTTCAGACGAATGGTCGAGCACACTCGAACGCTTGATTTCAAAATCGCGTTCGCGATCGGGCTTGGAACGATGATCGCCGCCGGGATTTTCTCGCTGTCTGGGACTGCTGTCGCGGCCATCGGGTCGAACGCTGTCATCGCGTTCGTCATCGCCGCAGTCATTGCAGGGGTGACGGCAGCTGCCTACTCCGAATTCGCCTCGATATACTCGGAGAACGGCGGTGGCTACCTCTTCTGTTCGCGGACCTTCGAGGACCGAGATCTCCTGACTTACAGTATCGGG
>JBDGPY010000086.1:0-12171 GCA_042219425.1 Haloarcula sp.
CCTCCGAGACAATCCGGTTCGCGTGCTCGTACTCGCCCAGCGGCAGTTCCTCCAGGCGCTCTTTCATCAAGCCGGCCTGCTCGTCCAGCGACATTGGGTCGTCGGACAGGTTGACGAAGACGAGCGGCCCGATAGTGTCGACGTGAACGTCGTTCAGAGCGTTCTTCTCGCAGTCGAACTCCTGGACCTCGTCGTCCTCAAGGTCCGGGTTCATACCGGCTTCCTCGAAGGACTTCGGCGTGCTCTTGAGTTCGCCCTCGAAGTCGTACGTCCAGAGGTGGTACGGGCACTTGATACGACGCGTGCTGCCGGGGTCAGTCATCGGGGTATCCTCTACCATCTTCGAGCCCCGGTGGGCACAGACGTTGTCGAACGCCTTGACCTCGCCGTCGTGTCCGCGGACGATAATCAGCTGTCGGTCACCGATTGTCCGGGTGAAGAACTCGCCGGCTTCCTTGATGCAGTTCGCGTGTCCGGCGTAGACCCAGTACTGGCCGAACACCTTCTCTTTCTCCATCTCGAACACCTCCGGGTCGGTGAAGTACCGGGCTGGGAGGGCGTTCGACTTGTCCGTGATATCCGAGCTAACCGCCTTCGTTTGGGAGTCGTCCCACTCTGTCATACAGCCTCACCAATACACCAACTATAAAAAACGGTTCACCCGTAATAATAAACGTCAATATAAACCAGCCAGAATATCGGGGGAGGCTACCGATCTAAATACGGCGGAATAACGATCTGTGACTTGTCTCCACCAGTCCCGTTCACCGCTGTTCGGAAAATTGAATACAAGAAGCCAGTGTTGCTGTCTGACGGGGGGTCAGTGGTCGAAGGTCCTGTGAGACGAGAGAGATTATCGGCTGCCGGCAGTGCTACTATGGATTCGCTCGGCTATCTTTTCGCGGGAGACCTGCTTCTCCGGGTTGTCAGCGACCCGTCGCATGACAAGATCGATCAGGTTCAACTGTTCCAGCAGTTCCTGCGCGCGGTCTCGACTGAGGTCCAGTTGTCGCTGGACGTCATAGAGCGTCATCGACGCCTGAATCGTGTCAGCCAGTTCTTCGATGGTGAGGTCGTCGGGGAGGCCGATACCGTCGGCGACGATCTGTTTATTCGAGACGTCATCAATCGGGTCGTCCATCTCGACGGGTCCGTCCGTCGCCGAGTCCGTTTCGGTGTCGTCACCTGTCGGGTCGGCGTCTGCCTCAGATGTCCCGTCAGTGTTCGTCTCCGTCTCCTCGCCGTGGGATGACTGGTCTTCCGCCTCGGTTTCAGTATCGTATGTTGAGGGCTCGTGGACGCCCGCGTCAATCATGTATCGACGGACCGTCTCCGATGCGACATCCCTCTCTAGTTCCTCACTCATCTCCGTGAACGTGTCAAACGACTCGTAAAGACACTGGAGGTATTCGGTGTCCTCGTAGGGAGGGAGATCCTCGTTGCGCACGGCCTCGAGTTTGCGCTGGGTTTCGTTTCGGTTGCGCGTTTGTTCCTCGTGTGCTAATGCAGCGGCCCGGTGGTTGAGACTCTGCGTGTCTGTTTCCGCATCGTCAGTCGCGGGACTCTCACAGTCTGTCGAGTTGGCCGTGTCAGAGTCCGAGCAGGTCTGGTGGACGGTTTGTGATTCGGACTCGGCCTGGTGGATATCCGCGGTTGAGGTCGCCGGGGTTTCCGTCCCCGCGCCCATCGCGAGCGTGTAGGTCACCAGAACGGACCCGTCCTCGCCGATTCGTGCGCCCTCCCGATCTGCAGAGACGTCCTCGGGGATGTACTGGGACATCTCCGGCAGGGCCGACGGAGCAATCGTGACCTGTAACCCACCGTCGTCCTGTATCGACGCAGTCCGTGGCGATACGTCGTCGCTCGTCTCCTCCGTCGAACAGAGTGATACGGAGACGTCGATGGTGGCGTGCGACTCAACCCCCGACTCTCGGTCGAACGGTTCCGCCTCAACTCGACGGATAGTTCTACCGTCCGATTCGCACCGGCCGATAATTTCCGATAATCTTTTGATTAGGTCACTGGCTCCCATGGTATTCCAACTTCAGGCTGAAGATGATAAGTATGAATGGGGAATATTGAGTTCGTTTAAATATAAGGGATAGAGGGACCTCATATCGGCACCGGTCACTCTACCCATCATGTGCACAACCCTTTTTACCTTCTTAGCTCCCTCTCGGACACACTGTCGGGACTGACAGTCTCGGGGCCTCATGGAGGCGCATACGCAACATGAGCGAAATAACGTTCGTTACAGACAAGGATCGTTCGTTGATACTGCCGAGAATGCACCACCCGGCGTCCGGATATCCGTCGAGGTGCGCGTCACCGTCGCGGACCCGTTCGACGAATTACCGTTGTGCGCTCGCGAAACCGACGCAGATGGGTTCTATTTGGAGACGACGGGAGGACAGTCCGGCTGGGGCTACTTCGGCGTCGACCCGGTCAAACGTCTGCAGGTGACTGACGTGGCGGTACCACGAACAGGGGGTGAGTCCGTCTATCGAGACACTCGATGCGCTTCTCGATAGCGAGCAACTCGTTCGCGGTGACTGTACGGTCCCCTATCCGTGTGGCGCGTTCGGCTGGCTGCCCTACGACGTCGCCAGAGAACTGGAAGTCCTCCCGGCGACGACGGTTTCCCGAGTCAGTGAATAGATGACACCGCTCTCGGGCGCGGTAACAGACTGTAGTTCCTCGAAGGAGGCCGGACAGTAGACCGTTCCCAAGTGTGTCTCACTTTGCACGCGGTCCCCGACTTCGGTGTCCGGATTGGATTCGAAGAGGCCAGACTGTTCCGCGATGAGTGCCTCCGTGTCGTCGCGGAAGACAGTATGCGTTCCCAGTGTTGTCGGGGATTCACCGAGTACGACCAGTTCACCGAGCACGTTCCGGATACCCCCGCTCCGTCGCGCTGTAATAAACGAATGCCGATACGAATCTGGCACTGGTACCGGTCGGCATTGCAGAGGAACACAGACGCTTTACCGGGACACTCTGGATGTCTGAATACCAGAAAGAATGGTCGCGAGTGGGCTGGCTCGCGACCACACGGAACCCAACTGACAGCCTACGCCACGCAATACGCTTCTCAGCGCCCGTTAGTCGTCGGCGTCGATGACCTCTGTCTTGTTCAGTTCCTCCCAATGCTCGACGCCTGCCTCGGCGACCTCACGGTCCTGTTTGACGGCTCCACCGGAGACGCCGATAGTGGCGACGATGTCACCGTCCTTCTCGAGGGGGTAGCCGCCACCGAAGATGACGATCTGGTCGTCGTCAGTCGTCTGGAGGCCATACAGCGAGTTACCCGGCTCGGAGGCCTCAGCGAGTTCGTGAGTCGGCGTCTCTAGTGCAGCCGATGTGTACGCCTTGTTGCGCGAGATGTTTACGGAGGCCAGCCACGCGCCGTCCATTCGGTGCTGGGCGATGAGGTTCCCCTCACTGTTGGCCACCGTGATGACCATCGGGTTGTCGATCTCCTCGGCTTTCTCTTTCGCTGCGTCTATCAGCTCTACTGCAGTCTCTAGCGGGATGGAATCTACCATGCCATGTGGGGGGAGTAGAGTGACGAACAAATAGGTTGTCGTTCTCGTCGTCTCGTCTCGGGAACCGATATCACCGAACTCCCCGCATACGGAACTTCTTAATCCTCTATCAAGCGATATTCGAAGTGAAAGGCTCGTCGTTAGCCCGGTTCGAAACCACAACCAACCACCGACCGCGCAATATAGGGCCAGAAATAACAATAAGGGTACAGATGTTGTTGTCGAGTGGCTCTCTCATACGCCAGAGGATAATCGAAACTCCATACATAATCTATATATCTTGTTATGATTGCCTGGCGAGTGAGCGATAATTATATTTGTGCGCCGTCGGGAGAACGCAGTGTCACTCATGAACACAGACAGCAGTTTGCCGGACCGAGCAGATACTGTTATCGTCGGTGCCGGCATCGTGGGATGTAACCTCGCCTATCAACTGACCGAACTCGGTCGGGACGACGTGGTCGTCATCGACCAAGGGCCACTCCCCACGACTGGTGGCTCCTCGAGCCACGCGCCCGGTATCATGTTCCAGACATCCGAGTCGAAGGTCCTGACCAAGTTCGCGAACTACAGCCGCAAGCTGTACTCCGATCTCGAAGACGAAGACGGAACGCAGGCCTACAACGAGGTCGGCGGCATCGAGGTCGCTCGAAGCGACGAGCGGATGGACTACCTCCAGCGCCGTGTCGAATGGGGGAAATCCTGGGGTGTTCAGGACCCACAGATTCTCTCACCTGAAGAGGTCACTGAGCATCTCCCACAGGTCAACGAGGACGAAATTCTCGGCGGCTACTATTCACCGACTGACGGGCAAGTGTCTGGCGTCGTCGCCTGCGCTGCACTTGCACAGGAAGCTAGCGACCGCGGCGCCCAGTTCATCCCACACACTCGGACCGAGAACGTCGAAGTCGACGACGGCGAAGTGCAGTCGGTCGTCACGGAGAACGGAACCATCGAGTGTAACGAGGTCGTCGTGGCGACGAACATTTGGGCGCGACAGCTGGGCGAGAAACTCGACGTTCACCTGCCGATTACGCCGGTCGAACACCAGTACACGATTACCGCGCCGCTCGACGAACTGTCGGACAGCGCGGTCGACGTTACCAACCATCCGCTGTTCGAGAACTACCAGAACGTCTCCGGGGAGAAGGCAAAGCGGCTGCTCGCCAGTCCTGACCGGCCGATTCTCCGTGACCAGGACAACGCGATGTACTTCCGGACCCACGGGGACGCCTACGGTATCGGCTCGTACAATCACGAGCCCATCGTTCCGGACCCACAGGAACTCGGCGGGAACGACTCCGACGGCGAGCAGGGGTCGGTCCACGAGTTCACCGAGTATCACATGAACAACGCGACTCATCCGGACCGACCGGACAAGGCCCCCCGCCAGGCCAGCGACGAGCTGCTCCCCGCCACGGAGGGCAAGGAACTCGAACACAAGTACAACGGGATGTTCGCCGAGTCGCCCAACGGCCTGCCGGTGATGGGGCCGGTACAGGAGTACGACGGCCTCTGGTCTGCGGCAGCCATCTGGGTCACCCACGCCGGCGGTGCCGGAAAGGCACTCGCCGAATGGATGGAGACCGGTGTCCCGCGGCTGGACGACGGACCGATCGACATGCGACACTGCAACGTCAATCGGTTCGACGACCACGAGGGAAGCTGGGACTTCGCCCGCGACATCGGCGGCGAGGAGTACCGCATCGTCTACAACATCATGCACCCCAAGTGGGTCTGGACGGACCACCAGCGTGATATCCGGCGGACGCCGATGTACCACAGCCACAAAGAACTCGACGCCGAGCTGTGGGCCGAGGCCGGATGGGAGGAACCGCAGTGGTTCGAGTCCAACGCCGACCTGCTGGCCGAATACGGCGACCAGATTCCCGACCGTGAGGGCTGGGAAGGCAAGTACTGGTCGCCCATCGAGGGTGCCGAGGCGCTCCACGTCCGCAACAAGGTCGGACTCCACGACATGACCTCGTTCAACAAGATGGAGGTCATCGGCAGCAACGCGGGCGAGTTCATCCAGCGTCTCTGTACGAACGACATGGACCTGGACATCGGTGACGTCCGGTACACGCTGATGTGCAACGAGGGCGGCGGCGTTCGCGCTGACATCACCGTCACGCGCGTCGACGACGACCGCTATCTTGTGCTGACGACCGGTCGCGAAGTCGGGAACAACCACGTCGCGTGGGTCCGCGAGCAGTCCCCCGAGGATGTCGTTGTCAACGACGTCACCTCCAGCCTCGCCGCGATGGTCTGTACGGGGCCGGATGCACGGAACGTGCTCTCGAAGATTACCGACGTCGACCTCTCGGACGACGCTTTCCCGTTCTTCACGAGCCAGCAGTTCTTCGTCAAGAACGTCCCCGTCACCGCGCTCCGGGTCTCCTATGCCGGCGAACTCGGCTGGGAGCTGTACACCCCATCCGAATACGGTGAGCGCCTCTGGGAACACATCATGGAGGCCGGCGAAGAGTACGATATCCGGCCATACGGTAACGGCGCGCTCGACTCGCTGCGAATCGAGAAGGGCTTCCGCCTGTGGGGTCACGACCTCCATACCGAACACAACCCCTACGAAACCGGTCTCGGTTGGGCTGTTGACCTCGAGACCGACTTCATCGGGAAGGACGCCGTCGTCGAAGCGGCCGATGGCGACAACATCGACCACAAGGTCGCCTGTCTGACACTTGACGACGAGGACATGACGATTCTCCCACACCGTCCGGTCCTCGACGGTGACGAGGAGATCGGCTACGTCCACAGTGCGGAATACGGCTACACGGTCGGTGCCTGTGTCGCGTACACCTATCTCCCGCCGGAATACGCGGAACCGGGTACTGACGTCGAAGTGCTGTACGAAGGGGAACGCTACGACGCTACCGTCCGCGAAGAGCCGCTCCTGTAGCGACTGCCGTTCAGTTCCCGCCGCTTTTCATTCTATCAGGTTGACCGAGGCGAATACTTCGGGTCGACCCCGAGGCGATTCACTGGCTGACAACGTCTCCCTCATCGGACACACGCCGGCTGAAAAACCGCAATCGACAAGGAGTATCCGAGTAGGGACGAGGACGATCGATCAAACTTGCGACAGTGCCAGAGGCGCAACGTGCCCTCAAAAGGGCTATGAGTCAGTCGATCGACGCATCACGTCCCCGCTGTCTGCACCTTGGATCGGGTGCATTTACGGGACGGTGTGTAGAGCCGATATATCTTCAGCTTCAATATTTCTGGTATTCTTATGTCCTACCGTAACCCGCCGCAAGACTGGCTGTATACGGCGTATATTCGGTGATACCGGACGCCGATGTTCGTCAGCATATAGATTAATTACCCTCGCAGGCGTCGGAACGGGTGGCGCGCTACGAGCGAGGGATGATACGACGAATACCGGTGTGCAGTCGAGTCGTGCCGGCGCTAGCAGCGCATCTATGAACCCGCGTTCACGGCGACTAACTTCGAGAACTATGACACAGCGAATCGACGGAAACGAGGTCGCAGACGGAATCACATCCGAGCTAGAATCGAGCATCGAAACGCTGGCTGACAACGCCGTCACGCCGGGACTGGCAACGGTCCTGATGAGCGACGACGGCGCGAGCGAGACGTACGTCTCGATGAAACAGCAGGCCTGTGCGGAGGTCGGCATCGAGAGTTTTCACCACGAGATCTCACCCGACGCATCCCAGGAGACACTCTTGGAGCGTATCGACGCGTTGAACGAGAACCCGGACGTACACGGCATTCTGGTGCAGATGCCAGTACCGGACCACATCGACGAACAGACCGTCTTAGAACACATCGACCCGCTGAAAGATGTCGACGGGTTCCACCCCGAGAACGTCGGCTATCTCGCGTCCGGCAATCCGCGGTTCAAACCGTGTACCCCACACGGCGTCCAGAAACTGCTTGACGCAGTGGGTGAGGACACAGAGGGGAAAGACGTGACCATCGTTGGTCGGTCTGATATCGTCGGGAAACCGATGATGAACCTCCTCGTCCAGAAGGCCGAAACCGGCAACGCGACGGTAACGGTGTGCCATTCTCGGACGACGAACCTCGCGGAGAAGACCCGAAACGCGGATATCGTCGTCGCCGCTGCCGGCGTACCGGAACTGGTCGACGGCTCCATGTTGTCGGAGGGGACTGTCGTCATCGACGTCGGTGTCAACCGCGTCGACGCCGACACGGAGAAAGGATACGAACTCGTCGGCGACGTCGACTTCGAGAGTGCAAAAGAGAAGGCGTCAGCGATTACGCCCGTCCCCGGCGGTGTCGGCCCGCTCACGATTGCGATGCTCCTTCACAACACCGTCAAAGCGGCCAGCCTCCAGGAAGAGATCCCAGTCGAACTAACCTGACCATCCCGAACGGCGGGCCCACCGATCCGCCCCAGCGGACGTCGGTGCTGACCGACGGCAATCCTGGTGGCGCATCTCACAGAGAACCGCTTTTCTCAGAGTCCATATATTGGTCGAGTATTTGATGAGATATGGTCTCATTTGTCCTCTCCCCATCACATTATGTCCTCGGCCCGGTCCGCTGTGTTTCCCGATTTATTCTGCATATACAGCCCGGAATCTACCGTTCACTTAAATGACCGTTGCACTTATAATAGCGACAGCAGGATTGGCATATGAGATTCATGAGCACAGAGACACCTCCGTCACAGGCGGATACTGTAATCATCGGTGCTGGTGCCGTCGGTTGCAGTGTCGCGTATCATCTGACCGAACTCGGTGCAGACGACGTCGTCGTCGTCGATCAGGGACCGCTACCAATCACCGGCGGTTCGTCGACCCACGCACCGGGAATCATGTTCCAGACCTCGCCGTCGAAAATCCAGACGAAGACGGCACACTATACCAGCCGGCTACTGAAGGACGCCGGAACGTACACCGAAGTCGGCGGTATCGAAGTCGCGCGGTCTGACGAGCGGATGGACTTCCTCCGGCGACGTGTCGAATGGGCGAAGTCGTACGGACTTCCGGAACCACAGCTGCTCGAACCGGAAGAGGTCACGGAGCACCTACCGCTCGTCAACGAGGACGAAATTCTCGGCGGGTATTACTCCCCAACGGACGGTCGGGTCGACAGCACAGAGGCGCTATCCTGGTACATGGAGACGTCCACGGCTGACTTTTTCGGACACACGGAAGTGGATGACATAGAGGTCACCGATGGTGAAGTACAAGCTGTCGTCACTGACACGGGCCGCATCGAGTGTAACCGGTGTGTTCTCGCAACGAACAACTGGGCGTATCAGACCGGGCAGATGGCTGGACTCGACCTACCGATTACGCCGGTCGAACACCAGTATGTGGTCACCGAGCCGCTCGACGAACTGTCCGACGCGGGGGAGCCACGGGGCGATGCGACCGCCGGGCTGGAGGTCCCCGGCGACAGACAGATAGCCGAGTCGATGGCACAGCCACCGGACCGGCCGGTCGGTCGGGACCAGGACAACTCGCTGTACTTCCGTACGCACGGCGGTTCGTACGGGCTCGGGTCGTACAACCACGAATCGCTCGTCGTCGACCCGGACGAGATGGGCACCAACTCCGACGAGAGCCAGGCGTCGGTCCACAGCTTCACGGAAGAACACTGGACGAAGCCCACCCATCCGAACCGTGAAAAGGCACCGAAACAGGCGTTCGACGAGTTGCTTCCAGCGACCGAGGACGAGGAGTTCCGCGTCACTGAGAACGGCATCTTCGTCTACACACCTGATGGAATGCCGGTCGTCGGAGAGACCGCGCAGGTCGACGGGCTCTGGACAGGGTTGGCGATCTGGTGGACCCACTCCGGTGGATACGGGCGGATTCTTGCGGAGTGGATGGAGAACGGTGTCCCGCGTCTACCGTCGGGCCCGGTCGATACGAGCGGCATCCACGTGTCCCGATTCGAGCCACACGCCGGGAGCAAGGACTACTTCACTAATAAGGGTGCCAAGCGGTACGAGCAGGTGTACAGTATCGTCGAACCCCGCTGGCAGCCGGACGACCACCGCGGGCTGCGCGTGAGCCCGTTCTATCAACAGCAACAGGAACTGGGTGCGGAGTTCTATCAGAGCGGTGGCTGGGAAACCCCGCAGTGGTACGACTACAACGAGGACCTCGTCTCGAACTACGAAGACCGGATTCCAGAACAGGAGGGCTGGCAGTCCATCAACCGCTCTCCCATCGAAGCAGCGGAGCACCTCCATACCCGCGAGAACGTCTCCATGTTCGACATGACGACGTTCAGTTCGATTATGGTGGAGGGAGAGGGAGCCAGTGAGTTCCTCCAACAGGTCTGCAGTAACGACGTAGACATCGACCCCGGTCAGGTGCGGTACACGACGATGCTGAACGAGGGCGGCAACATCCTCGCCGACCTGACCGTCGTCGGGCTCGACGAGAACGAATACATGGTGACGACCGGCGGCGGGAACTCGCCGGGTATCCACGGGTCCTGGCTCGAACAACACGCGCCGGAAACCGTCTCGGTCACGGTCGAGGAGTCCGCAAAGTGTACCATCGGACTGTGGGGTCCCGACTCCCGGCTCCTCCTCCAGCGGGCCACCGATGCCGACGTCTCCAACGACGGGTTCCCCTACTTCACCAGCAAGCAGATGTTCGTCGGCGACGTGCCGGTTATCGCTCTGCGCGTCTCGTATGTCGGCGAACTCGGCTGGGAGCTGTGGGCTCCGTCTGAGTACGGCCAGAAGCTATGGGACACTCTGTGGGAAGCCGGGCAAGACCTCGATGTCCGGCCAATGGGTGCCGGAGCGCTCGAATCGATGCGGCTCGAGAAAGGCTTCCGACTGTGGGGGACTGACATCGACACCGACGTGAACCCGCTGGAAGCGGGGCTGCCCTTCGCAGTCGACCTCGATACCGACTTCATCGGAAAAGAGTCGCTCCTCGATGCCAGGGAGGACGGTATCGACACCCGTGTGGCCTGCCTGACGCTGGACGAGTCGACTGACATCATGCTGAGCGGCCGGCCGGTTACGAAGAACGGCGATACCATCGGCTACGTGCAGGCCGGCGACTACGGCTACAGCGTCGGTGAGTCGATTGCCTACACGTACCTCCCCAGCGAGTACGCCGACGAAGGCACGTCGGTCACGATAGAGTGCGAAGGGGAGACCTACGACGCGACGGTGCGCGACGAACCGCTGTTCGACCCGGGCCGGAACAAGATCATCCGGTGACGCGGCGGAGAGAGTATCGCACGACAACTGAACCGCAGAACCAACCAAACAGCTATTCATTTATTACCATGAGCAAATCCAAAGAAACACTCGTTCGGTACGACGATATCGAACAGGCACACGAACGACTAGACGACGAAACAGTCGTCAAGCGAACTCCGGTCGAACAGAGCACGTCACTGGGCGACCTCGTTGGTGGAGACGTGTATCTGAAGATGGAACATCTCCAGTGGACCGGCTCGTTCAAAACGAGGGGTGCATACAACAAGATCAGTCAGGACGTCGCGGACGGCGTCGACGAATTCGTCGCCGCCAGCGCAGGCAACCACGCCCAGGGTGTGGCACTCGCGGCGACGAAGTGTGGTGCCGACTCGACCATCGTGATGCCGAAGACCGCGCCACAGGCGAAGGTCGATGCGACCCGAAGCTACGGGGCGACCGTCGAACTCGTCGGTCAGGACTTCCAAGACGCGATGGAGTACGCACAGGCCCAAGCCGCCCAGAACGACGACGCCGAGTTCGTCCACGCTTACGATGACACGGACATCGTCGCGGGACAGGGGACACTCGGCATCGAGATGCACGAAGACTGTCCGGACGTCGATACGGTCGTCGTTCCCATCGGTGGTGGTGGACTCATCAGCGGTATCTCGACCGCTATCAAACATCTATCGCCGGAGACACGTGTCGTCGGTGTGCAGGCCGTTGGTGCAGAAACGGTCCACGAGAGCCTTGATAAGGGGGTCCCCGTAACGCTCGACGAAGTTGATACGATTGCCGACGGTATCGCGACCGGGGGGATATCTGACCTGACGCTGAACCTCATCGAGGAACACGTAGACGAGGTCGTTACAGTCACCGACTCGGATATTTCACGGGCGATTCTCCTCTTGCTCGAGCGCGCAAAGCAGGTCGTTGAGGGCGCTGCCGCGGCCTCGGTGGCGGCGATTCTGAACGACGACCTCGACGTTAGCGGCGAGACAGTTATGCCGCTGCTCTGCGGTGGCAACCTCGATATGACGATGCTTCAGACAGCGCTGATTCACGCACTGACAGAGCGCGAACAGGTCCTGCAGCTACGCGTCCGAATCGAGGACACGTCCGGAAAGATGTCGGAGATATCCGGTGTTATCGCCAGTCACGGAGCGAACATCCGGACCGTTCGCCACGACCGCTCTGTAGAGGGCCTGGCAATCGGAGAGGCCTATCTGGTGTTCGAAGTGGAGACAAGCGGGTCCGAGCACGCGAGATCGATAGTTGAGTCCATCGAATCCGAGGGCTACGTCGTCGAAGAGATCAACCGACAGGACGACGCTTAGGGACAGATTGATACCCAAATATCTGAAACATACGCTAAGGCAATATGAGTCATTGGTTAAACATTATGTGCGAATGTTGCTAAACCTTTATTACCGA
>JBDGPY010000040.1:0-12072 GCA_042219425.1 Haloarcula sp.
CTAGTACTCCAGTCACCACACGGCTCGCGTCTCGTTCATTTCGGGACGGACTCCACTCAGACGACCGCTACCATCGGTGGCAGCAGATCAGAGTGCCAGCGCGTGATGTACCCGGAATTTATAATGAATGTTTATTACATACCCGTCCGCAAACAGAACGATGCGAGCAGCCAGACTCCACGAATACACGCACGACATGTCGGACGGACTCTCGATAGACAACGTAGACGCGCCACAGATCGCATCCGGGGCCGATGTGATCGTCGAGGTCGAAGGGGCCGGATGGTGTCAGACTGACAATCATATCATCGAGGGGATGTGGGAGCAGTACGTCCCCCAGGACCTCCCACTGACACTGGGCCACGAAAACGCGGGTACGGTCGTCGAGACGGGTGACGACGTAGATATAGTCTCCGAAGGCGACCAGGTCATCTGTCATCCAGTCCAGACCTGTGGCACCTGTCGTCCCTGCCGACAGGGCGAGACGATGTACTGCGAAAACGATTCGTTCAACGGCCTGACGACGGATGGCGGTTTCGCCGACCAGTTACTGACCAGCGAGCGGTCAGTCATTCCGCTCCCAGACAGCGTCAATCCTGCCGATATCGCCCCGCACGCCGACGCGGGTATCACTGCCTACCACGCGGCGAAGAAAGCTGTCTCCGGGGTCAACCCTGGCGACGTTGCGGTCGTTATCGGTGTTGGCGGACTCGGCCACATCGGCCTGCAGTGTCTCGGCGCGATGTGTGCTGCCGACATTGTTGCCGTCGATATCAAACAGTCAGCACGCGACCTCGCCGACGACCTCGGCGCACACTACACTATCGACCCGGAGAGCGAAGATGTAGCCAGCGAGATCGAGGCCATCAGTGACGGCGTCGGAGCCGCGCAGGTGCTCGATTTCGTCGGGGCCGACGAGACGACGGCGCTCGCGCCGGACATCTGTGCGGCGGGAGGCGACCACCATATCATCGGCTATGGCGGCCACATCCACGAACCCGCACAGGCACTCGTCAACGGCGAGTTCGCCTATCAGGGGAACATCGTCGGTCAGTACACCGAACTCCAGGAGCTAGTCGCGCTCGTCGACCGCGGCGCAGTTGACCTGCACACGACCCAGTACGAACTCACCGACGTAAACACCGTTGCACAGAAACTGGAAGATCGAGAGATAGACGGACGGGCGGTCATCACGCCCTGAGAACGGGTGTGACCCGGCAGCGGGGGTCGGCGACGAAATGTATTTTTCCGTAGACATTCTACCATCACATGCTATGGCACAGACACAGAGCACCACTCCGCCAAGTCGACCAACGCCCGACATGGGAATGGGGCTTATCGGCTTTCTCATCGCGGCTGGGACGCTCCTGTTGCTGTTGCCACTCCTCACATTCCTGGCAGCCGTATGGCTCCTCGACCGCCTGCGGAGTCCTCCCGCGTAGCTGACCCGGACCGCTTCGCTGGATTCGAGTGACGTTCGCGTGGCGCGGGTGTTCGACGGTGCCGGGTTGGTTACGGTCCAGTGGAGGGTTCGTGAACCACGGTCGTTCCGCGTGTTCCACTTCCTAATTCAAATCCTTCTGTGGCGGTCACTCCGCGCACCTACTTCGTCGCAGAAAGCCGGTGGAGGGATTTGAACCCTCGGCCTAATCCTTACGAAGGATTCGCTCTGCCAGTCTGAGCTACACCGGCACGTCGCCGCGTACATCAGTTCTTGGACGCATAACCGCAATAAGGATTGCGAATCGTTACTACCGAGGGAGACGTTCTCACTCCTCTCGGGAGCCGACGATGGTGACCGGGCTGTCGGTATCCAACAGGACTTGCTGGGCGACGCTCCCGAACACTGCCTTCCCGGTCGGCGACCGCTTTCTGGACCCCATGACAATCTGGTCGGCGTCAAACTGGTCGGCCAGTTCGATGATGCCGTCAGCGGGTGGTTGCTGGCCCTCGGCCAGCTCGACATCGATCCCGCGGTCTTCGAGATAATCACGGGCGAAGCGAACAGTCGAGATGCGGTCGACACTGCGTATCTCTTCGGGTGCTTCACCCTCTTTTTCGGTCAGTGCGTGCGTGATGATTGCCTTGACATCGGTGTCGGCTGCCGGCAGTTCCGCGACGAAGGCGGCCTGTCCGCGGGCTCGGTCTTCGTCTGCGTCGACAGGAACAAGTATTGTATGCATATGTCAGCCTCCCAGATACAAGCGTTCAACTTCCTCGTCGTTAAGCAGTTCGGTACCCGTTCCGGTGAACTTTATTTCTCCGCTTGCGAGCACGAACCCGCGGTCGGCGATAGAGAGCCCTTTTTCAGCGTTCTGTTCGACGAGCAGGATTGTCGTGCCGAGGTCGTTGAGTTGTTCGATGCGCTCAAACACGTCGTCGATGAACCTGGGTTCGAGGCCGATAGACGGTTCATCAAGCATCATCACGTCCGGTTCGACCATCAGCGCGCGGGCCAGTTCCAGCAGGCGGCGCTGCCCACCCGAAAGGGTGCCGGCTGACTGGCTCCGGAGGTCATCGAGGACCGGGAACTCCTCGTACAGTTCCTCGGCGCGAGTCGCGGCGCGGTCGTCATCGTTGAACACGTAGCCACCCATCAGCATGTTCTCGTGGACGCTCATGCCCGGGAAGACGCTGGCGTCCTGCAGGACGTAGCTCATCCCGTTGGCGAGGTTCTCCTGTGGTGACCGGCCGGTGATATCCTGGTCGTGGAACGAGACTGTTCCGGACTTGACGTCCGCGAAGCCGTAGATGCTTTTCATCAGTGTCGATTTCCCGGAACCGTTGGGCCCGATGAGACAGGCGACCTGTCCGTCCTCGACAGCAATACTCACGTCGTGAAGTACGGTCGTGTTGCCGTAGCCGGACGTAACATGCTCCATCTGGAGAACCGGGTCCTCGGTGGTCTCGACTCCGGAGTCTGATGTGGATGCCATACTCACTCCCTCCCGAGGTACGCATCGAGGACGCGCTGGTCGTTCTGTATCTCCTCGGGCGTCCCGTTGGCGATGCGCTCGCCGTGGGCCAGGACGTAGATGCGGTCGGCGATGTCCATGACGAAATCCATGTTGTGTTCGATGAGGAAGATGGTCGACTCCTGTTCCTCGTTGGCGTTGCGGATGTACTCGATGAGGTTCCCCAGCATCGAGGGATTGATTCCGCCGGCGGGTTCGTCCATCAACAGGAGCTCTGGCTCGGCCATCAACTCCATCGCGAACTCCAGGAGCTTCTGCTGGCCGAAGCTCATTTGTCCCGCACGGGTTTCTGACAGCCCGCCGAGGTCGACGTAATCCAGCAGCTCGTCGGTCCGGGTGAGCAACGAGGTGTCGGGGCGACGCAGGAGACTACCCACGTTGGCGCCGCCCTCCTGAGCAGCCAGCAGCAGGTTCTCCCGGACAGTCATGTCACCGAAGATCCGCGTTTCCTGAAACATCCGACCGAGGCCGGCCCGGGCGATCCTGTGTTCGGGCCAGTTTGTCACGTCCTCGCCTTGCAGGTAGACGTGCCCCTCATCGGGTGTCAGCGTCCCGGTGATGCAGTTGAACAGCGTGGACTTGCCGGCACCGTTCGGCCCGATAAGGCCGACGATCTCGCCGCGGTGGATTTCGATGTCGACATCGTCGACAGCCGTCAGGCCGCCGAATCGTTTCGTGACGCCGTCCGTCCGCAGGACTGCACGGTCGCTATCCGTGGCGGCTGTCGCACCGCTTGACGCTTTACTCATCAGCGCTCACCTCGGTATCGGTGGCGGCCATGCCGCCGTGCTTGTAGTAGTCCATCTGACTGGCGTATTCGCTGAGCGTTCCCACGATACCGTTGGGGAAGCCGGTAACAGTGATGATGACAGCCCCGCCCAGCAGAACGAGCTGCCACCCGACGGCGAACGTCTCGACGAGTTCGATTATCGTGTGCAGGCCGAACGCGCCGAGAACGGGTCCGGCGACGGTGCCGGAGCCTCCAAGCAGCGCCATCGCGATGAGTTCAACGTTCCACGCGCCGTTGTAGGCCGTCTGTGGGTCGATGAAGGTGTTGAACAGGCTGTAGGCAGCACCGGCAAAGCCGGTGAACAGCCCGGCCAGCATCCACGCGGCCGTCTTGTAGTAGGTGGTGTTGAACCCCATCGCTGTGGCCTTCTCCTCGTCGTCTCGGATCGCGTTGAGGACGAAGCCAAAGCGCGTCCCCGACAGGTAGTACACCAGTGCCATCTCGACGACGAGCAGACCCAAGAAGAGGTAGTAGAAGGTCTCTGCAGATGGCGTCTCCAGCAGTATCTTCCCGCTGGCACCGCCGGTAATGTCGAGAATTCTGGAGACCTGCTGGGCGACCAGCAAGATACCGAGCGTGGCGATAGCGAAGTAGTGCCCGCGGAGTCTGAGCACGATGACGCCGATGGCGGCTGCGAAGGTCACTGCTAGTAGGCCCGCCAGCAGGAACGCGATCGGGAACGTGAGGGCGAAGTCTTTCGTCAATATAGCCGTCGCGTATGCCCCGATACCGAAGAAGGCCATATTCCCGAAACTCGGATATCCGGTCTGGCCGCCAACGATGTCCCAGGACAGCGCAAGGATGGCGAACAAATACATCTCGGTGAGGAGGGTCATGTAGTAACCGCCTTCCAGTCCAGCAACTGGAACTGTGGCTGCCACCAGCGTTCCAACGACGAGCAGTTGCCAGCCGTAGTTATCACACGTGCTGAGGAACCAGTTGACCTGCTTCGGCGGCAGGAGTGACCGGAGTACGCCGTCTGATTCTTCTTCGGTCGTGCTCATTGCTCAGCCCCCTTCCCGAACAGGCCTTTTGGCTTGACGACGAGCAGGACTATCAGCAGCGAGAAGCTCACCGCGAGCGTCCACTGCGAGGAGAGGAACCCCGCGACCAGTTCCTCGACAGACCCAAGCAGGAGTCCACCAATGAGCGCTCCGGGGATGCTCCCAACGCCGCCAAACACCACGATGATGAAACTCTTGAGCGTGTAGATAAGTCCCATCTGTGGCTGGATGTTCAGAATGACGGCGATGAACGAACCGATACCGCCGGCGATAGCCGAGGAGACGCCGAACGTCACCGCACGGGTGTGTTCGACGTCGATACCGACCAGTGCAGCAGCCTCGGGGTTTTGCGAGACAGCACGGATAGCCCGGCCGGTTCGCGTCTTCTGGAGGAACACGTACATGAGCGCTGTCAGCACGAGTGCCCCAGCGAACGCGACCAGCTTCATTTTCGGAACGACGACACCCACGAGGTTCAGCGACGGATCCGCGAAGCTAACCTGGATCGACCGTGGGTTCGCTGACCATGCCTGTATCGCCAGTTGCTGGATGGCGATACTTGCGCCGAAGGTCACCAGCAGCGTGAGGAAGATGTCGGTCCCGATCACTCGCGAAACGAGCGTCCGCTGGAGCGCGTATCCGATGCCAAACAGCACGGCAATCGCGACTGGAATCGTTGCGAGGAACAGGAGCGGCGATCCGTCAGCGCTCCCAGTCACCAGTGTCAATACCCAGTATGATGTGTAGCCGCCGAGCATCACCATCTCCCCGTGGGCGAGGTTAATGATGTCGACGACGCCCCAGATGAGCGCGAATCCGACCGCCACGCCTGCGAACAGCGCACCAACCAGCAGACCGTTGACGACGAATTGGGTGGCAGCCATTGCTCTCAGCGCTCACTCCAGTCGGGCATCGGATAGACCGGGTCTGACTGCGCCACGTTGTCCGGATACACGATCTGGAGATCGGACTCAGGCTGCCACTGGTAGACCAGCATGTTCTTGTCGATGACGCCGCTGTCGTCGAAGGCAACAGTGCCGTACACCGTGGAGAACTCGGTCTGTCGAATGTGGTCCCGAACTGCGGTCGGGCCGAGTTCGTCGACGTTCTTGAAAGCGTTCAGATAGGTGAGGATGACCGCCTCGCCGGCCGCGCTATGATAGTCCGGCGTGTAGTCGTAGTTCTCCTCAATGCCGGAGACGAAGTCGCCGGTCTTGCCGAACACCGGGTCATCGAAGTCAGCATTGACCGCCCACGAGGACGGTCCGTACATGTAGTCGCCGTTCGTCCCGGCTTCGTCTTTGAACGACTCGTTGAGGCTACCGACCGTCCCCATCGCCGCGTCGACGTTGACGTTCTGGCTCTCCATCTGGTTGGCCAGAATGATGTTGTGCTTCTGGTGTGCACACAACAGGAGGATGTCAGCGCCGCTGTCTCGAACCTTGCCAAGGTTCGTCGAGAGGTCCGACGTATCAGACGGAAACGTCTGGTCGACGACCAGGTCCAGATCTGTCGTTTCGATCTTGTTACGTGCGCCCTCCGCTGTCGACTGGCTGAACGTCCCGTCTTCCGCGAAAATCGCGATAGACTCCGGTGTCGGGTCCTGGGCGAGGCACATGTCGATGTAGCTCTTGGCGTATTTATTCGCCGTCGGCAGGAGTCCGAAGATCCACTCGTTACCCTGTGCGAAGATATCCGGGCTCGCACCACCGCCCTCAACCATCGGCTTCTGGTTCTGTGCGGCCACAGCGCTCGCGGGCAGTGTCACCGTACTGGAGTACGGACCGAGCAGGTAGTCGACTCCCTCGCGGTCGATGAGTTCCTGATAGATGGACTTCGACTGGGAGGCGTCAGTGCCGTCATCCCGGAGAATCATCTCCAGTTCGTAAGTGTTGCCGTCGCCCGCCTCGACACCGCCCGACTCGTTGATTCGCTGGATCGTCAGTTCGTAGGCGTCCTTGTACAACCGCCCGAGGTCTGCGTTATCCCCGGTGAGGCTCATCGAACCACCGAGGGTGATGATTTCCATGCCACCGCCGCTTTCACCAGTGGACCCGCCGCCACTACCACTATCGCCGCCATCGCCGCCATCGCCGCCATCGCCGCCGTCACCGCCGTCACCGGAACAACCAGCCAGTCCGGTTAATCCGAGAACACCTGTACTTCCTGCTGCTTTCAAAAACGCGCGTCGGTCTTGTTTTCTCGCCATAGGTTACGAGGCGTTGTGTATCAATGATACACGGCCTGTGAGGGAGGTTGTGACACAACCTATTAAACATTAACGATACACTCGCCAACGTGTATACTGAACTACCATTAATTAGTCTGACTCGGAGCGCAGGCAGCTGGACCCTACCAGAGAATATACGGCCAGAACATGGCCACCGAGATGACTACGAGTACCGTAAGCACAAGCGTCATCAGGACGTTCAGGACCAGACCCGCTCGTATCATATCTCGCTGCTCCAGATGGCCGCTCCCGAAGACAATAGCGTTAGGCGGGGTGGCGACCGGGAGGGCAAACGCGAAACTCGCCGCGATGGCCCCAGTGACCGTCAGCGTGATAGCTGCTTGCACTGGTTCGACGCCGAGTGTCCCGGCGAGGACGCTCCCGAGACCAATGAGTACTGGAGTGAGAATTGTCGATGTCGCCGTATTCGAGGAGAGTTCGGTCATCAGAACGGTAAACATGACGACGGCAAGCACGACGAGGGCGAGCGGCGCGCCGACGAGTGTGTCGAAGACGGTGCGAGCGAGCCACGACGTCGCGTCGGTTTCGGCGAGCGCGTCCGCAAGTGAGAGACCCCCGCCGAACAGAATGATAGTCCCCCAGTCGATTTCGACCAGGTTCTCCCAGTCGTCGGCCCCGGAGAGAACGAGGGCGGGGATCGCGAGCAGTCCGACGATGACGAAATACAGGATGCCGCGGTGTCCCGTCAGACCGAACACGTTCTGCCCCTCGCCACCGAACAGCGTCACAAACACCGACTCAGGAAGGACCCCCTCAAACAGGAAGCCAAGCCCCCCGAGAATCCACAGACCAGCCGTCGCGGCGAAGATGTACGCTGCACGCCGTCCGTGAGTCGACAGCGTCCCCTCCTGTTCGAGATATTTGCTCGCCTGTGCTTTCGCCTCACTCACGTCCTCGACTTCCGGGGGGTACAGCCAGAACGTCAGGACATACCACGTCAGGGGTAACGTCAACACGACGATTGGGAGGCCAATAGCGAGCCACTGCACGAACGATATCTCCACACCGATGAGCCTGTCGAGAAACGCCACAGCGACGACGTTCGGCGGCGTTCCGATCAGGGTTCCCACCCCGCCGACGCTTGCCGCGTAGGCCGTCCCCAGCAAGGTTGCGATTCGCATGTTCGATGCTTCGCCGTCGGGGGCCTCCCGGCCGACGACTTCAGCGAGAACGCCCAGCGCGACTGGCGTCATCATCACCGTTGTGGCCGTGTTTGACACCCACATTGACAGAAACGCCGTCGCGATCATGATTGCCAGAATGAGCAGTCTGGGTGACCGGCCCATCCAGCCGATGAGGTGCAGAGCGATTCGGCGGTCGATATTGTGGGTCTGTAGTGCCTTTGCCAGCATGAATCCCGCCACGAACAGGTATATGAGCGGATCGGCGAAGCCGGACAGCGCGGTTTGCATTTCGGTGTGGATACCAAAGACAGTCAGTAACACCGGAATGAGGAGCGCCGTCACCGGTAGCGGAAGGGCATCTGTCACCCAGAGAATCGCCGCAAAGGCCATCGTCGCAAGCGCGTACTGTGCGCTCACCGCAAGGTCTGTCGGCGTCGGGACCGCTGCTATCGCCGCTGTCACTGCAAGCGCGACAATAATCGAGACTGCCGTTCGCCGTGGCTGCATCCGACCTGACCAACTCATGGTTGCCAGCCTCTTTTCTCAGGCCCCGCACTCCGATATCTGTGGATTATTTTCATAGCTAGAAGTTGGATACTAGCACGCACACCTGCTCATTCGTTAATTCAGACCGGTACAGATCGAACAGCACCTCAAGTCGCTGCTCTGAGAGACTCCGGTTGTTGTTCTCAAGCATCGAGATATGAGCTTGCATAATGTCGTCGATCTCCACCTCCACTTCGCGTTGGCCGAATCCAGCTGCAACGCGCAGGAGCCGCCACGCTGTCGGCGAGATGTCGTGGATATCGATTTCGTCAATCTCGCTCACTCCCATTTGCTGCTATTTCCCACCATTAGATGAATGGATATAACTGTTCGTTTCAGCGCGTCAGCCGAACGTCGAGGACGACGTTATGCTCGTGGGGGGCATACGACCGGACCTGGTGGCGGGTTTCGACTGTGACGTCGTACTCGGGCTCGGCTACCGCCCGAATCGCTCGTTCTCCAGGGTCGAACATGTCGTCCTCATGCTGGATGTCGTAGTAATGAACAACGCAGTCGACACCAGCCAGTTGGACAGCCGTATCGAGGAACTCGTCGGCGCTGTGTGGGAGGTTCATGACGATCCGATCCGCCCATCCCTCGTACTCCTCGGCCACTTCGCGCACGTCGCCACAGATCCCAGTCACGCGGTCTTCGACACTGTTTCGTTTTGCGTTCTCCCGAAGGTACTCGATTGCAGTCTCGTTGATATCGGTCCCAACGCAGTGTGCACCGCGCTTGGCGAATGGGACAGCAAACGGACCGACGCCAGCGAACATGTCAAAGGCCTGCTCGCCGTCACTAACCTGCTCGACGACGCGGTGGCGTTCGGTCGCCAACCGCGGCGAGAAGTACACTTCCGCGAGATCCAATGCGAACGTACAGCCGTATTCCCGGTGCGTCACTTCCGTGCTGTCGCCCGCTAAAATCTCCCACTCCCGGACCCGCTCCTCTCCCTTGATTTTCGACTCACGGTTCAGCACTGTCCGAACGGGCAGGTCCGACGCCATAATCGCGTCGGCGATTGCACGTGCCCGTTCGTCGTTGTCTTCGTCAATGATGGCTACATCGCCGATTCGCTCATATCCCGGGTCGAAGTCCAGCTCGTCGGCGGGCATCGTCTGTTCCTCGCGGACGGGCGGGTCGAACTCCACGACAGCGAGGTCTGACGGTACCGCTGACGGATCAGTTACGGGCACGTAGAGGGAGCCATCGGCCACCGTGATATCGTAGCCGTCATCGACGAGGTCCGCCGCTGCGAGCCGGCTCCGTGTCTCCTCACCGGCCTCGCGCGGCACGCGAACGCAGGGAACGCCCATACTACTGCTCTCCGGCCACACGCGGTAAGCCTGACGCTTCGCGCCCTTTATCCCCGGCGCTGACCCACTGTCGGTATGCTCACATTCGTCGGCCTCGGTCTCTACGACGAGCAGTCAGTCACAGTCGCCGGTCGGAACGCGATACGGGTCGCTGACCGCGTATTCGCGGAGTTTTATACGAGCAGGTTGGTCGGTACCAATCTTGACGCACTCGAATCCACGCTTGATACTGATATCGAAGTCCGTGACCGTGCCGGAATCGAACAGAACCCGGAGCCAATTCTCTCAGCCGCCGCCGATCACGACGTCGTCTTCTGCACGGCCGGCGATACGATGGTGTCGACAACGCATACCGACCTCCGACTCCGTGCTGAGGAGCGCGGCATCGACACGCGGATTATCCACGGAACCACCGCCCAGACTGCGGCGAGCTCGCTGACTGGGCTGCAGAACTACCGGTTCGGCAAGGCCACGACACTACCGTTCGAAGATGCTCACGGCGGGGATGGCGTTCCGGACAGCGTCGTCACCACTATCGAGGACAACCGCGAACGAGATCTCCACACGCTCGTCTACCTGGACATCAAGGTCGACGATCCACACTGGGACGAGAGCGACGACACGTACATGACCGCTAGCAAAGCCGCAACCCTGCTCGCAACACAGTTTCCGGACACGCTCGCTGTCGTCGTCGCCCAGGCCGGGAGCCCAGACCCACTGGTTACTGCCGACACGCTCAACGAACTCGCCACTGAGACGTTTGGCCCGCCACTACACATGCTGGTCATTCCCGGCGACCTTCATCCGCTGGAGGAAGACGCGCTGACGGCCATCGCCGACGCACCTGCAGGTAGCTGCTGACGCGTCCGCCGCTAATCGTCGCCAGGACTGGCGGTTGCTGGCTCGGCTTCCGTTGCCTCAAACGCCCCGGTGAGGTCGTACTCCGTCCCAGTCAGTAGATAGAGGAGGTCTTCGACGATGACCGTCAGCTCAGGCAGTTCCCGCATCAGTAGCCACGTGAGTGCGACGAGAACGATGACAGAGCCTGTCTGTGCCAGAATGCGGTCAACAATGTAGTATGACACGAGACGCGGGTCGCTGAGGCCGAACAGCGACATGATTGTCCCCGTGAAGAACTGTGCTTTCTGGAGTCCGAACGCCAGTCCGATGGCAACGTTTCGAAACAGGTTCAGCACGTAAATGAGAGACACAGCGATGGCCAGCACTCGGAGCTTTCGCCGCCATGGCGCGGCCACCGCCAGTATTCCACCGGCGAATATCGAGATGCTTCCAATACCTGTACAGGCCAGAATAATCGTGTACGTTATCGGCCGTCCATCGCTGTTGAACCAGAACGTGTTCTCATACGGGTACTGTTTCGTGGCGATGTCGATACCGTTGTGAGATAACCCATCGACGACGAGCGGGTCGTACCCGACCAGCGTCATCAGGAACGCCACCTGATCGGTCACGACTTCGATGATCGTCTGCCGAAGCGGTCCGATAGTCAGAAACGGCACGTAGATGATACCCATGACGCCGACCGCCCGGGTCAACACGAGCAGTGACGTTCGGCCGTTCCAGAGGAGATAGCCCGTGTACAGCGACAGGGGCACCGCAATGACGCTCCCCAGTCCTTCGACCACGCTCTTCTGTATCAGGATGAAATGCGGTGCCAGGACGAGCCAGTAGGCCGCGAACACGGCCCAGCCAGCGGTTGCGACAGGCCGCGCCAGCCGTTCGTCATACTGGGCGACGGCGACACTCCCCAGAAATGCGGCAAGAACAAGCCACATCAGCGGCTCGGAGACAGCCACCGGCTCGAACGACAGTCCGGCGATATCGACGGTTGCCTGCAGGGCTGTCCCACTCATTGGCAGTACGTTAGCCAAACCGGCCTATATGTTTTGTCGTTACGTGACTGTGCGGGACTGGCACCAGAGGGAGCTACAGCAGTCGCTACCGGAGTAGCGCGCGAAAGAAAGAGCGGTGTTCAGGGACCGGAAGAAATCCGGTTAGTTGTCGCGGCGGACGGCGAGGAGCGCAGCGGCGACGAGCGCGATGAG
>JBDGPY010000055.1:0-11820 GCA_042219425.1 Haloarcula sp.
CACTTCATCGATCCCAAATTCCCGTGCACGGGTTCTGTCATTCGTAGCGCCACGGGGGGTGAGGGAGATAACAACAATATAATCGTCTCTCTAGAAATCAGTGAGCAGGAGCTACGTCAGATTAGCTCGGCAGCTTCGGCTCTATTGTACTGCCAACTATTTCGCGATCTCCTGTGATTTCTATCGGTGCTGCCACTCAGAAAGCGGCTTTCGACCGGAGTGAGTGGTTTTCTATCCACTCCACGGTCGGGAGCGTCAGTGTGTTATCAGCCGTTAGGTTGGCACGTGTTCGTCCGTACTGGTTTGTGAGTGTCTGCTCGGATAGCACCGTAGCGAGTCATGGCGTTGCAACTGGATGCTGTGGCCAGCCGTCGGCCAGAGACAAGCATATCGGTCCGAAAACGTCTGGTGGCTCCGGGTATGTTCCGGTTCAATCGTGAACTATAGGGGAATGGGGCGATTGACAGTGTGTATGGCTATTGATCGGGTAACGGTATCGCTTGACGAGGACGCGAAGGAGGCGCTTGAGGACCTCACTGATCGGACCGGCCACGGGCAGAGTGAGCTGTTCCGTCGTGCCCTTACGTTCTACGCGGCGAACTATCAGGCGGCGACAACGGATGCGGGGACCAAACTTGGGGATTACCACAAGATGCTCTCTGGGGGCGAACACGTCCTCCTCGACGTTGACTTCCTTCACTGCTTTCTGGAATCTGTCACTGACAGCGATGGGAACCCCGACCCCACATTTCTCGAACGGTCCGACCAGGTGGCAGAGTACCACGCCCGCGAGTACGACGGCGAGTTCGAAACGCTTGATGAACTCCTCGAGTGGCTCTCGCTGTGCGGGTTTCTGAGCGTCCGACGAAGCGACGAGAACCGCTACCACGTTGTCTTTCCGTCGAACCAGATTCGGTGGTTCATTACGCGATTCATCGAACAGAGCGTGGTTGACCTCCCGTTCGACATCGACATCGAAGAGGGACTAACGAAGGTGCTGATGACCGAGCTCGAGCCGAGCGAGTAGCAGCGGCCGAAACCCGGGTTCATACTCAGTATGTTCTCTTCATAAGTGGTAATACCTAGCAACCGGTGTCTCTGCTATGGTTGTGAACGCCTAACAAGTACATATTTATTAGACACTGATCTTTGCCTGTGGTAGGCATGTCAGAAGATGACTCGTTCGTTGATAGATTGCAACGCCGACGGTTCCTCCGGCTGAGTGGGGCACTTGGTGTGACCGCGCTCGCCGGCTGTTCGAGCCAGGACGAACTACAGGGCGACGGTGGCAGTGGCGGCGACGGGGAGTCGACCAGCGCTGAGGACGAAGCGGAGTCCAGTAGCGATCCGATTGATGTTGGCGTCACCGTTCCTTTCAGTGGGGATCTGAGCGACTTCGGCGAACCAATGCTCAACGCCCTCCAGATGGCCAAGGAAGACATCAACGCGGCCGGGGGTCCGCTTGGGCGCGAAATCAAGCTTCACGACGAAGACACAGAGACGAACTCGACGGCCGGCGTCAACGCTGCGGACTCGCTGGTCAACACGCAAAACGTTTCGGCGATTATCGGCGCTGTCTCGAGCGGCGTCACCATCAGCATCGCGCAGTCCGTGACCGTTCCAAACGACACGCTGCACATCACGTCGGCGTCCTCGTCGCCGACTATCAGCGTCTTGCAGGACGATGACCTCGTGTTCCGGACCCGCACTAACGACCGCGTCGTCGCGAAAGTGATGGCGCGGATCATCGAGAACCAGGGAGTCGACAATGCAGCTGTACTGCATATCAACAACGACTTCGGGGCGGCGCTGGCTGAAACCTTCGAGGAGACGTTCGGTGGCACGACGACGTCAACGGTTGGGTACCAGTCCGGCCAATCTTCGTACCAGCAGACTCTCTCCGAACTGTACGCGGACGATCCGGAGTTCGTCGCCTTCGCTGGCTACCCCGAGAGCGGCACGACCATCCTCAGCCAGTGGAACGAGGGCGGGTACGGCGGGAACTGGGTTCTCCATACGAGCCTCCTTGCCGAGGACTTCCTGTCAAACGTCGGTGGAGACGTACTTGAGGGGATGTACGGCGTGCGGACGAAACCGCCGACGGGCGAGGCGACAAATGCGTTTAAGTCCGACTACAACGAGACGTACCCGGACGCGGATCTGTTCTCGCCGTACTCCTGGAACTCCTACGACGCGCTCATGTCGTACGCGCTCGCCGTCCACCATGCCGGTACGACGGACTCAAACGAAGTCAAAGAGAGCATGCGAAAAGTCTCGAACTCCCCCGGCGAGACGGTCAGCTACGGTGGATTCAAATCGGGTGCCGGGATGATCGGTGACGGAACCACCATCGACTACTCCGGTCCCAGCGGCACAGTGAATTACGACGAGAACGGTGACGTCGCCAGCGATATGGTCGTCGTGCAGGTCAGCGAGGACGAGTTCAAAGACCAGCAGACGATTCCCGCATCGGAACTGATCTAACTCGGGACACACTCCACACCCTTTCCGGTGTGCTGAGACACTATTTCCATTCACACCACTATGACACGACATACTAGCGCATCTCTGAGCCGTATCGACTTCACGGGAGGTACCGATGGATCGCGGTGACACCCGAGTAGGTGTCGACATCGGTGGGACGTTCACCGACCTTGTGACTATTAGAGACGGTGTCGTCGACGTTACCAAGACGCCGTCAACGCCCGCAACACCCGAAGAAGGCGTTATCAACGGGCTCCGGAAACTGCACGACAACGAGGGTCTACAGTTCGACGACATCGGTTTCCTCGCGCACGGGACGACCGTGGCGACCAACGCCGTCCTGGAGGGAGAGTGGGCCGACACCGCGCTCGTCACGACGGAGGGATTTCGCGACGCGCTGGAAATCGGTCGGCAGGCCCGGCCGGACATCTACGACTTCCAGTCGGAGAAACCCGACCCCGTCGTCGAACGGAACCAGCGGTACACCATTGCCGAACGACTCGACGAGCGCGGAAACGTGCGGACCGAACTCGACGAGGCACAGGTCCGCTCCTTAGCGTCCGAGCTTGCAGACGCAGGTGTCGACAGCGTCGCCGTCAGCCTCCTGTTCTCATTCGAGAACGATTCGCACGAGCGTCGTGTGGCCGAAATTCTCCAAGAATCGGGGCTAGACGCCAGCTACTCGCTGTCCAGCGATGTACTCCCGGAGATTCGCGAGTACGAGCGAACGCTGACCACGTCGCTGAACGCCTCGCTGAAGCCGGTGATGGACCGCTATATCGGAAATCTTGAGTCCAATATCGACGACTCGGGCATCAGCGCCGAACTGAAGATTATGCAGTCCAACGGCGGTATCATCACTGCCGACGCTGCTCGCGACCAACCAGTCAACACGCTGCTGTCTGGTCCTGCCGCTGGCGTTCAGGGAGCAACATACGTGGCCGGTCTCACGGGCACCGAGGACCTCGTGACGATGGATATGGGCGGCACGTCCTGCGATGTCTCGCTCGTTGAGGGCGGCGACCCGCTGGTTGCCACCGACGTCGAGGTCGGGGATTACCCTGTAAACGTTCCAATGATAGATATCCACACAGTCGGTGCGGGCGGCGGCTCAATCGCCTGGATAGACGAGGGCGGCGCGCTCCGTGTTGGCCCGAAGTCGGCCGGTGCGGACCCCGGCCCTATCAGCTACGGCCGCGGCGGGCAACAGCCCACCATCACGGACGCACACCTGTTGTTGGGCCGTCTTAACCCTGAATCGTTCCTTTCGGGTGAACTCGACGTCGAAGTTGCGGATGTTCACCACGTCTTCGAGACGGAACTCGCTGACCCGCTCGGCCTCTCTGTCGAGGAGGCCGCACAGGGTGTACTGAACGTAGCGAACGCGAACATGGAGCGCGCGCTGCGTGTCGTCAGCGTCGAACGTGGCTACGACCCACGCGAGTTCGGCTTAGTCGCCTTCGGCGGAGCTGGACCACTGCACGCGGCGACGCTGGCCGCGGAGCTGGACATCCCGAGGGTAATCGTCCCACGGACGGCGGGCGTCCTCTCGGCGCTGGGACTGCTCATCAGCGACATCCTCTACGACTACAGCGCCTCGCGGGTCCGCAAGTGGGCCGACGTGTCACCCACGGACCTGCAAAGCGAGTTCGACGAGTTCGTCGCCATCGGTCGGGACAGACTCGACGATGAGGACCTCTCAGCCGACCAGATGCGGTTCGAGCGTTCCGTCGACCTGCGGTACGTCGGTCAGTCGTTCGAACTCTCTGTCCCGGTCCCGACGGGTGACGTCGACGCCGACGCGAAGGCAACCATCAAGAAGCGGTTCCACGAGAAGCACCGACAGCGGTATGGCCACGCCTACGAAGACGAACCTATCGAACTCGTCACGATCCGGACGCGAGCGCGCGGTGTCGTGGACACGCCCGATCTCCGGCCGGACACCGCGGACGGCACCGTCGCTGACGCCGTCGCGGAGACCCGCGAGGTGTGCTTTGACGAGCGGAGATACGATACGCGGGTCTACGACCGTGACCGACTCCCGACGGGGTCGTCCTTCGAGGGGCCCGCTATTGTCGAAGGTGCCGAGAGCACCGTGGTTATGCGGCCCGAACAGCGAGCCGAAGTCGATGAGTACGGCAGTCTCATCGTGGAGGTGCCCCAATGAACGACGACTCGCCGGTCGACTCTGTCACGCTGGAAGTGACGCGCAACGCAGCTATCGCGGTGTGCGAGGAGATGAACGCCAATCTCATCCGGACGGGCTACTCGCCGAATATCAAGGAACGCCGCGACTGCTCCTGTGCGCTATTCGACGCTGACGCCGAGATGATTTCCCAGGCAGAGAACATGCCAGTTCACCTTGGCGCGATGCCGTTCTCAGTACGAGCGGCCATCGACCGCTTCCCGCCTGAGACACTGTCGCCGGGCGACGCCGTCCTCCTGAATGACCCGTTCCACGGCGGCGCGCACCTGCCGGACCTCACGCTGGTGACGCCGGTGTACCACGACGACGAACTCATCGCGTTTGCCGCGAACCGCGCGCACCATGCTGATATCGGTGGCTCCCACGCCGGGAGCGTCTCGGCCGACTCGACTGAAATATATCAGGAAGGACTACGGATTCCTCCGGTCAAACTGTTCGAAGGCGGCGAGCCCAACGACGCGATCTTCGACATGATCCTCTCGAATGTCCGGACGCCGGAGGAGCGCCGTGGCGATCTGCGGGCCCAGGAGGCCGCGAACGAGACTGGCAAGCGGCGCTTCACCGAACTCGCTGCGACGTATGGAACTGACCAGCTAGACGCCGCGCTCGCGGAAATAAAGAACTACTCCGAGCGCCGGATGCGGAGCGAAATCGAGTCGCTTCCGGACGGGACCTACGAATTCGCGGACGTTCTTGACGACGACGGCGCCGGGAACACTGACCTGCCGATTGAAGTTGCTGTCACTGTCGACGGAGACGAGGTACACGTCGACTTCACCGGCACGGCGGAGCAGACAGACGGCCCGATAAACGCCGTCTTTGCCGTCACGTCGTCGGCGACGTACTACGCGGTCCGCTGTGTCACCGACCCGGACATCCCGCCGAACCACGGCTGCTACCGGCCGATAAACATCACGGCACCGGACGGAACAATCGTCAACCCCGATCCGCCGGCGGCAGTCGTCGGCGGCAATCTCGAAACCTCCCAGCGCGTCACCGACGTGGTGCTGGGGGCCTTCGGAGAGGTGGTCCCCGAGCGCGTCGTCGCCGGTTCGCAGGGGACGATGAACAACATCACCTTCGGCGGGACGGACCCGCGCGACGACTCGCCGTACGCCTTCTACGAGACGCAGGGCGGCGGCTTCGGGGGTCGGGCAGGGAAGGACGGAATCGACGGCGTCCACGTCCATATGTCGAACACGATGAACACCCCTGCTGAAGTGCTGGAGACGGCCTACCCGCTCCGGGTGACCCGCTATCAGCTACGGCCGGATTCGGGCGGTGCAGGCGAGTTCCGCGGCGGGATGGGTCTGCGACGCGACATCCAGGTCCGCGGGCACGAGGCGACATTCAGCTTGCTCGCAGACCGCCACGCTCACCAGCCCTACGGCCTGGCAGGCGGTGAGGACGGCGGCTCGGGTAGCGCCATCCGCATTGACCCCGACGGCGAGGAGACGCGCCTGCCCCAGAAGTCGACCCACCAGCTGCCCCCGGGGACGACCGTTTCCATCCGGACACCGGGGGCCGGTGGCTACGGGAACCCGGCGAGTCGGGATCGGTCGGCCATCGAGCGTGACCTCGAACTCGGGAAGGTAACGCCCGAGGCCGCCCGCGAATCGTATGGCGTCGCGGTCGACGACGATGGAGACCGGTATGACGAATGAGTTCTTCGCACCCCCCGTGGGGGCTGCGCGCAGCGCCACACCTCGCGGTGCTGGGGATGGGCTACGTCATGTTCGGGTACGCCGGTGTCCCGGCGTTCTTCATGAGCCGGTACGGCATCGACTACGCAGCCTTCGGACTGCTGATGTCCGCGACGCTGCTGCCAGTGGTCCTTGTGCAGTGGCCGGCGAGTCGCCTCGTCGAACGGACCTCCGCGACGCGCGTGCTGCTCGCCGCAACGGTGGTACAGGCGACGGTTGCGCTCACGCTCGACTTCGCGCCGACCTCCGAGGCGTTGCTTGGCCTCCGATTCCTGTGGGGGCTCGCTGGCGGCGTGCTCCTCAGCGTGGGCGCAACGCACATCGCGCGTCTCTACGAGGGCACGGCTGCGAGCAGACAGCAGGGGTTGTACGGCGGCATGGTCACGCTCGGCGGCGCAATGGGCTTTCTCATCGCGCCGTGGTTCACGGCGCTGACGGACGGTGTCGGCGTCCACGCGTTCGGTGCGCTCGTCGCCCTTCCCGCGGTGGGCGCTCTGTGGGTCCATCGGTCGGATCAGCTGACTGCTCCCGCGACGTCGGCCGACGACGCGTCGCCGCTCGCGGTGGCCACGGACCGATGCGTGCTACTGGCGGCGCTCTGTTACGTCGCCATCATCAGTTCCTATATGACGATATCGACGTTCGTGACCGCGTACTTCGACGAACTGGGTGTCGTCGGTCCGCTGAACGCACTGGTTCTGGGGACGGCAACGGTCGGTCGCACAGTGGGCGGCAGTGCCGTCTTCCGACTCCCGGTCCGCGATGCGGGCGTCATCGGTGGCGCAACCGGGGTCGCAGTCCTTGGCTTCCTGCTGCTAGCGACCGGATCACGGGGACCACTCCTCGTGGCACTCCCGTTCGTGGTCATGCTCGCGGTGTCCGTGCCATTCGGCGCGGTGTACAACGTCGCCGCAAGCGCGACGAACACAGAGGGCGTCGCACTCGCGCTAGTCGTGGCCGTCGGCAATCTGGCGGCGCTTGCCCTCCCCGCCATTACCGGAGCGGTTCGGGACGTGACGGGCGGATACGGCGGCGCATTCGCGCTGCTTGGCGCGTTGAACGCGCTGGCGGTCGGTGCGGCTTTGCTCCTGCAACGGAGGGACCACAATGAAACGTGATACGACAGCACTTCGACGGATAGGTGTACAGGACGGTGATGAAGGTGGTTGAGGCGGGCCTGTTAGACGCGGTGTTGCAAGGCCTGATTACCGGTTCGATAATCGCTGGTGGGGCGCTCGGCCTCTCGCTCATCTACAACATCGCCGAGGTGCCGAACTTCGCCCACGGCGACATGATCACCATCGGTGCGTACCTCGCACTGGTGTTCAACAACCCCGGAGAGATTCCGTTCCTGCCTGCATTCGGATCGGCGTCACTGCTCGTGGCGTCAGTCCTCGGCATCGCGATTGCCGGCGGTCTGGGCGCTGTGTACGAGGTGACGATCTTCCGGAAGTTCCGCGAGCGCGACGCGGACCTGATCACGATGGTCATCGTCTCGCTTGGACTGGCGCTGGTCCTGCGGAACGTCGTCCTGTTTCTCGTCGGGTCGAAGAACATCCGCTACCAGACTCAGAACGTCGTGACGACAAACTTCGACTTCCTGCTGACGGGGAGCGGGCTGACAGTCCAGACTGTGCAGCGACAGGGCGGCGAGGCCGTCATGACCGGCCAGTGGGGATACCCCTGGTGGCTTCTCGTCGGCGGCCTACTGGTGGCCGTCGCCGTCGGATACGGCGTCTATCGTGCCTATCGACGCGAACAGGCCTTCGGGACAGTGTATCTGGTCCCGCCGAAGATTCTCGGGACCGCGGTAAGCATCGCGACAGTGTTGCTCATCGCCGTGGTGGTCCGACTTCCCGCACAAGGGACCGACGCGCTCGTAGCGACGCGTCTCGGCCTCAGCGTCAAGCACTTCGCTATCGCTACGGTGGTGCTGGCCGCGATGTTCGTGCTGAACGTCGCGCTGAAAAAGACCAAACTCGGGCGGGCAATGCGGGCGACGGCCGACAACATGGATCTCGCAGAGGTCCGTGGCGTCGACGCCAACCGGGTCCAGCTCGTCGTCTGGGTAGTCGCCAGCACACTCGCCGCGCTTGCAGGCGTGTTGACTGGGTGGTTCGCGACGAACCTCACCCCGAACATGGGGTTTGCGCTGCTGCTGCCTATTTTTGCGGCGGTCATCCTCGGTGGTATCTCGTCGCCGTACGGGGCCGTCGCGGGCGCGATGATAATCGGTGTGAGCATGGACGTCGGCGTCTACCTGCTACCGCCACACTTTGCCACCTACCGTGTGGCCATCGCCTTTGTCATCCTTATCGGCGTGTTGATGATCAAACCCGAAGGTCTGTGGGGTGATGTCTAATGGCGGTCGCAGACTTCATGATCACGCTGGTGACGTTCATCGCCATCTACAGCCTCTTCGGTATCGGGCTGAATCTCAAATTTGGCTTCACGGGGCTCATCGACTTCGGCCACGTGGCGTACTTTATGATCGGGGCGTACGTGACGGTGGTCCTGACCATGCCTGCGGGCGTCGCGACGTACGGTGGTATCGGCGGCTTCGGCCTGCCGGGACTGTTCGGCGCGCTCGGGCCGCTGGGTAGTCTTCTTGGCTGGGGGCTCGGCGTCCTCGGTGGAATGGCTGCTGCGGCCCTCGTCTCGCTGGCCGTCGGCCTGCCGACGCTACGCCTCCGCGAGGACTACCTTGCGATCACCGCGCTCGGTATTGCCACTATTCTGAACACCGTCGTCAACGACGAGGAGTGGCTGTTCAACGGACCATTCGGTATCAGCTCTATCCACAAACCGATGGAGAGCGCCTTCCCGCTCAGCCTCGGCTCCTTCACTGTCAATATGGCCGTGTTCGGTCTGCTGTCGCTGGCCGCGTTCGGTGTTCTCGGCTACTGGCTCGTCGGCGTGTACCGGAGCCAGGGTCGTCGCGGCAAGGTCGCCGTCGCACTCCCTGTCGTGCTCATCAGCCTCTGGTACTTCGTCGTCCCCGCCGTCAACGGCGGGATCGTAGAGATCACGAAGAACGCGCTGTGGCTGTTCGATCCGACGGCCGGGCCACAGGGCGGCGTCGACTACGACCGCTTCGTCCTGATTCTCTCGCTGGCCGCCCTGCTGGGTGGCTACTGGTGGGTCGAACGGACGATAAATAGCCCCTACGGGCGCGTCCTCCGGGCTATCCGCGAGGACGAGGACGTCCCACAGGCGCTTGGCAAGGAGACGTTCCAGTACAAGATTCAGGCGCTGATGTTCGGGTCCGCGCTGGCCGGGGCGGCCGGCGCGCTGTGGGCCATCAACATCGGTTTCGTCTCGCCGGACCAGTTTGCGTCAACCATCACGTTCTTCGCGTTCACCGCAGTCATCATCGGTGGGACTGCGAACAACAAAGGCGTCATCCTCGGGACGACGTTCTTCTGGGCCATCCGGAACGGGACGCGGTTCATCGACGTCCCGTCGCAGTACTCCATTCAGTTGGCGGCTGCGAGGCTCATACTCATCGGTGTGATCCTCATTGCCATCCTCTACTACCGGCCTGAGGGTCTGCTCGGCGAACAGGACTACGAGATAACACTGTCCCGTAAGTCGATAGAGTCCACAGGAGGGAGCGACGATGTCTGACCTAACCGACGGACACAGTACCGATCCGACGCCGGACGAGACTATCCTCTCGGTCGACGGCGTCGAAAAGCACTTTGGCGGCATTACCGCCCTCGATGGCGTCAACCTCTCTGTCGGACCCGGAATCACCGGTCTCATCGGGCCAAACGGGGCCGGGAAAACGACGTTCTTCAACTGCCTGACCGGGTTTTACACGCCGGATGCCGGTACGATAACGTTCCACGGGGACGACATCACGGGTTCCCGGCCGCCAGCGGTGGCCCAGAGCGGAATGGTACGGACCTTCCAGATTCCGCGCGAACTCGCCGAGATGACGGTCCTGGAGAACCTCACGCTTGCGCCGATGCAACAACACGGTGAACAACTCCGCGGGGCGTGGCTCCGCAACGAGCAGTTCGTGGCTGACGAGCGGTCGGTCCGCGAGCGCGCCCTAGAGATGGCGGAGTTCTTCGAACTCGACCACCTGCTGGACGAACCGGCTGGGAACCTCTCGGGTGGGCAGCGGAAACTGCTCGAAATCGCTCGGGCGCTGCTGACCGACCCCGAGATGGTTCTGCTCGACGAACCGATGGCCGGGGTCAACCCCACGCTTGAGGAGAAGATTCTCGACCGCATCCACGACCTGACTGAGCAGGGCTACTCCTTCCTGCTTGTCGAACACGACATCGACGTCATCATGGAAAACTGTGAGCGGGTGGTCGTGCTGCATCGCGGCGAGGTGCTGACCACCGGGACGCCTGCAGAGGTACAGGACGACGAACGTGTCATCGAGGCCTACCTCGGGGAGGTGGACGTATGAGTGTCCTCGAAATCGAGGGTCTAGACGCCGGCTACGGAGACCTCCAGATCCTCACCGACGTGGACATGACTGTCGACGATGCGGAGTACGTCACCATCGTCGGGCCTAACGGCGCCGGCAAATCCACCGCGATGAAGTCCGTCCTTGGACTGACTACCTACATGGGTGGCTCTGTCCGACTAAACGGCACGGAAATCGCCGATACGGACACGAACACTGTCATCCAGCAGGGCGTCAGCTACGTCCCCCAGACCGAGAACCTCTTCTCGACGATGACGGTCCGGGAGAACCTCCTGATGGGGGCCTACAGCCTCCCTGAGGTTCCCGAGGACCGGCTGCAAGACGTCCTTGAGCGGTTCCCGATCCTCGAAGAGCGCCAGATGCAACGGGCGGGGACCATGAGTGGCGGGCAACAGCAGATGCTCGCGATGGGGTCGGCGCTAATGGTTGACCCGGACATCCTGCTGCTTGATGAACCGTCGGCCGGACTCGCACCTGACCTCGTGGCGGAGATGTTCGACAAAATCGACGAAATTAACGAGGCGGGGACAGCCATTCTCATGGTCGAGCAGAACGCGAAAGAGGCGTTGCGGCGCTGTGACCGCGGCTACGTCCTGGTCAATGGAGAGAATGCCTACGAAGGTCCCGGTATGGACCTCCTCGAAGACCGGGAAGTCCGCGAGCGGTTCCTGGGCGGATAGCCGACTGAGCGCTGGCGTTTTTCCGCTCGGAGAGGCAGCCCAGAGACCGTCTTCTTCGAACAGGACGGTGCGGAAGTGGGCTACGAGTGAGTGCCGTAACCGAAGTGGTAGTGTTTAGCTTTGAGATTGTACCAGCGAGCGCAACTCTGGAGTCAATTCTCGGCTATTTCCGGGTCACCGTGGCTACTGTCGTTTGAGAAAGAGAGGGTTCGGCGCTTCAGCTCCCGAAAAGTTCGTTCAACAGCGTTCCGATTTCTGTGGCGGCGTCTCGGACCACCACCGAAAGATAGACAGAACCCC
>JBDGPY010000118.1:0-11215 GCA_042219425.1 Haloarcula sp.
TTTGATTAGTCTACGAGTCGTCAACACTGTAAGGTTGTCCCTCTTCGACTCTAAAGTAGATCGCTCGCTGGGTGAAAAGCGACGCCCAGCAGCGCTTGATCTGCTCAAGCAGGCGCTCACGGGTGACGTTGAGAAAGGTCTCCTGTTGCCCAGCGAAGGAGGCGTCCGGGAGATCTTCGGCAGTGGCCGAAGAGCGGACGGCGACCAGCGAATCAGCACCGAGATTGTCGAACGCCTCAAGCGTGGCCGATTCGAGTTCGTCCGGCCACGGCGCGTTGAGGATGAGCTGTTGTGCGCGTTGTTCGGCGGACGCGAGCGCCTGTGAGTCTTCAGGGTCTACGTCTACCGCGTCGAACAGTTCGTCTGCGATATCCGTACGGTTGAGGAAATCACGGTACGTCTCGGCGGTCACTGTGAACCCGGGTGGAATCGGGAGATCACTGGTGCTCAGTTCCCCGAGGGAAGCGGCCTTCCCACCGACGACGTTGACGTCACTCGCGTTCACGGCACTCAGCCAGGCTACTGTCATTACGCCACCCTTTCTGAGACGTGTATATGAAGCTACCGTCTATCTCGGTCCATCTACAACAAGACGCCATTCCACACACGACGACTCAAAAGCGGACACGGATTTGCTAGCGTATCACTCTGTGGCAAACGAGGACGCACGAGAACAGATGTGACGGACCATCCGATACACCGAGACGGCCAGCAGCTACAGTGAGAGCGGCCAGACGGTGTGAACGAGGCAAAATTACGTCTCGGGTGTCTGTTCCTTCTCTCGACGAGTGATGTACCCGGCAATCCGGTTTCGTATACGCTTCGACTCAACGTCGGTCAGCTTCTCTACACGGTGTTTGTTCTCTTCGAAATCTTCCGAGAAATGACCCGGATGGCGCTTTATCAGCGCATCACCGATATTGATTATCTCGTCGGAGTTAGATGGCATACAACACCATTTTTCATTATGTCCAATAGTTCTTTGGCAAATACCGGCAACAGGGTGTTGACGGTTAGTTTTCGAACCGACAGATACACCGGTTCGAACAGAGGGAGGAAAAGCGAGCGCGTGCATTGAATAGGCTGGCCGAAGCGAGACGACCGACGGGAGCGCTAACTGATTGGTAGTCCCGTGCTTCGGTCGTACCATTGCATTAACCGCGGTGTTCGAGAACGAATCGGCGTCCGATTGAGCTGATACTGTTATTCATGCTATCTATCCGTGACACACTCTTTCTCCGGATGTGTCCAGCGGCACAGTGGCCGTGCATCCGGCCACATATCAGACAAATGTCGTTTTACACCCTTAGCTTGTTAAAAGTTAGAGCACAATGTGGTAACCTGCTCTTCCAGCGTGGTTGGACACTGTCTTCAGTATCCGGACATTGAGACGGGTATCGGTTAGCTCAGTTGTGTCCGCAAACGTGAGGCGAGCCAGTCGCTTAGAACAACAAGCCCGAACACGGCGATGATGGCTGTCAGGAGCTTTTGATACTGGAGGCGCTGGATCGTGATGACCAGATAGTAGCCGATGCCACCCGCTCCGACGAACCCCAGAATCGTAGCCGAGCGTATCGTACACTCCCAGCGATACAACGTGTACGAAGTGATCGTCGCCATGACCTGTGGAACCATACCATGACAGACGGCCTGCAGCCGTGTTGCCCCACTCGCGGCGACGGCCTCGGTCGTCATCGGGTTCGTATCTTCGAGGAAGTCTGCGTATAGTTTGCCGAGGACGCCAGCGTTGTGAACGCCGAGAGCGAGAACGCCGGCGAACGGGCCCAGTCCGGTCGCGGTAACGAAGAGGAACCCCCAGACGATACCTGGCACCGAGCGGAGGAAACTGAGGACGTACCGGCTAACTCGGTTAACTACTTGCCCTACAACGATCCGCTCGCGCGAGGCCCCGGCGTACAGCGGCCCCTGGTGAGTGATCGTCGCGGCACTGGTGATTGCCAGCGGTACCGCTAGCACGACCGCCAGTGCGGTACCGACAACGCTGATCGCAAGCGTCTCAACAACTGCCCACAGCAACCCGTCACGAAGCGTCCGGCCGAGCAGGTATTCCCGGCTGGTCGCCGGTGGCACACCCTCGGCGATGAACGACCACATCTGTTCGCGAGCAGTCGCCTGAAACAGTATCGACGGGTCGAATTCGGTGATCCAGGCGGCTACCGAAAGGATGATCGCTGTCACAACCACATGTGTCACTCGCTTCTTCGAGACCACCGACTTGGCGCGGGGGTCATGCCGTGACACTGCCGGGTTCGAACTATCCTCAGGCATACCAGCGGACGTGTGTGCAGGAGTCCTCCAGCTCCCGCTGGTTGCGGTCGGTTGCGGGCTCAGGTGTAGACGCTCCGGCCGCAAACAGTTCCTTTAGCTGGTCGTCAGTGACGGCACTTCCCGGCTCGTCAAAGTGGATCCGGCCGTCCGCGATACCGACGAGTCGATCAAAGCGCTCACGTGCGAGATCAGTCTCGTGTAACACCGTCACGAGTATCCGGTCGCTAATGGTTCTGTTGAGGATATCGATCACGTTTGAGCGGGAGCTGGGATCGAGATTCGCCGTCGGTTCGTCGGCGAGGACGACGTGGGCGTCTTGCATCAGTGCGCGTGCGAACGCGACGCGCTGGCGTTCGCCAGCGCTGAGTGTGTCGACGCGCGATTCAGCTTTCTCGGCTAGTCCGACGGCGTCGAGTAACTCGAGTGCTGGTTCCGGGTTTCGCGGGGCAAGCGGTTCGAGAAAGCCACGGAGCCACGACAGCGAGCCGACGCCGCCCGTGAGGATGTTCGCGAGTGCACTCCGGCGATCAACGAGGGTGTTCCCCTGATAGGCGAGCGTTACGTCTTCATTCCGGAGCCGGTTGCCATCGAGCGTTATCGTTCCGCTGTCCGGTTGTATCGCACCGCTCACAAGCCTGAGTAGCGTCGTCTTGCCCGCACCGGACGGGCCGACGATTGCGACGCGCTCGCCGGACGTGATACGAAGCGTGACATCGCTCAACGCCCGCTTTCCGTCAAATTGCTTTGTGACGCCATCGAGGAGTAAATTATGGCACCCCGGTCGTGTCTCATCCATGAGTTGACATCCTCTCATTCACTCCCGTTTTCTACTTCGATTCCCGCCATATTGACCGCGGTATCCAGCGACGCGAAATCGTCGTGGGTTACTTCGACGTAGCCGTCGACGTTCTGTTGGTCTAATATCGCCGCGTTGTTCTCCGGGTTCAGCCCGGTGAAGGCCGCTCTGATTTCGTCGGTCGTCGTGCCGTCTATCGAAGGTGCGACGGCCCACGGATAGTCCGGGAACCCAGGCGTTCGCCATACCTCACGCACTCCCGTCACGTCATTGGCCTCGACGAGCGCGTCGTAGATCCGAGCGTTCAACGCCCCCAGCGCACCGGTCTCGCTGCTGATCGTCTTCGCCGTCGCGTCGTGTGCGCCGACGTGGGTCACTTGCTCAAAATCCGCTTCCGGGGTCAGGTCGTGTTCCGTCTTCAGGTAGTAGGTCGGCATGACAGTCCCGCTGGTGGAAATCGGATCCCCGAATACTACGTCTAGATCGCCCGCGGCCGACTGGACGTCTTCCATAGTCTGGACGGATGACTGCTCGGGCACGATGAATGCTGAGTGCCACTGTGTCTTGCCGTCGCTCGAGCCGACAACGACTGGCTCCGCACCGGCGCGGTGGTGAGCAAGAATGTACGAGACGCCGCCGTAGTACGCGAGATCGACCTCTTCGGACACCATTGCTCGCACCATTCCGGCGTAGTTCGCAGAAGTCTGCAAGTCGATGGACACGTCGAGTTCCTCTTCGAGATAGTTCGCTAACTCGGTGTTCTGCTCGACGGCCGTATCGGGGTCCACATCCGGAACGACACCGACAGTGAGCGTCGGTTCACCCCCACGGCCGACACACCCTCCGAGCGCTCCTGCGGCTATCGCTCCCAGGTAACTGCGTCTGCGAATCTCCATACCCTTCGATTGTTTCTTATTAGGTCTTGAAACTTTCCCCGCCACGTGTGGTAGATTATCGCCAACCAACACCGTTCGACAGTTGAACTCAGCTAAAACCGTGATTTCCACTCTGTACTGTGTATAACAACGAGCCCGCATGCTGGCTACATAGCAACGTTTGTAAGATGACATACATCTGAATGTACCCTGTGGAACTTGCCGCCTGTACCCCAAGCGTACACGCTGACTTGCTTGAATACAGCACCGGTATCACCGACTCAGTACCTCGATGTCGCGGTGGGTAGTGAGACGAACAACTCACCCCGGATGGATACCGCCGGGTATCGGCTTCGTGTGGCGTTGAATCGCTCGCCGGCCACCGGTGTCATCGACCGAGAACCCGTTGTCACGGAGCCACTCTACGGCCTCCCCCGAACCGTACAACAAGAGTTCGGCGAGGTCGTTTGGCTCGTCGATATCGAGTGCGAGGCGATAGGAGTCTACCTCCGCGAGACTGGCACCGATAGCCGCAGTTGTCTGTAGATGGGTGCGATAGGACCCGTCGTGGTAGTCGACTGCGAAGTCGTCGTGGCGGGAGACGAGTGCGTTTGTCCCACCACCTTTGCCGTAGGCGAGGACCACGTCACCGTCGTGGTCAAATAAGTCAGCCAATGTCGTCGCAGTTACCAGTGGGAGATCGGCCATTACGACGGCAGTTCCGGACGCCGACGCCCGGAGTTGCTCGTTGACAGCGGTCGAGAGTGGTCTGGCGTCAACGGAGACTGGAGTGCGCGGCAGGTCTAGCCGCGAGCGAGAAACGACGAGCGGCGACCCGCCGGCATCCCGAATCGCATCCAGCACGTCACGGAGCATCGCTCTGGCGAACTCACGTCGCTCCGCAAGGGTCAACACGTTCTCCAGTCGTGTTTTCGGTGTCTCTCCGTCGAAGGGAACGATAACTTGCACTATTTCACCAGATGGGAGTTGTGTGACACCCGTTATGAAGATTTGTTATCAAACGACGACGTGGCACGACTGACACACGTTGTGTGGACTTGGCAGATTGGACAGATACTCTCCACACATCCACAAATTGCGTGTCTGCTGTCGGTCAATGGGGCAAATTCACTCCAGCACCTCGTACGGGACCACGCAAACTGACTGTCCGGCGTTGAGTGTGCCCTCGGTAAGCACGAATCCGTCGGCCCGCGATGCACGGGTGGTTGAGGAGAGCACACTCGGGTCGAACGTCTCTTCGTAAACGTCCAGCGGTGAGGTGCTGTGTCCCAGCGGTACCGCACGGTCGCCGTCGACGGTGACAGGGATCGCATATTCGAAGCCCGCCGTTCCGATATCGACCGTCGCGGACATCGTCGCCGTGATAGTCGGTATGTTGGACCGCTCGCCGCGGAAGAACGGCCGCATGACGAGCGTCGCAACGGTATGCGCACCGATCGGTTTCCCGGGCACCGCGAACGCCACGGCATCGTAGTCGTCAAGTCGCGCAAGCGCAATCGGCTTGCCCGGCCGGATACCGACACGATGAAAGATAACGTCACCGAGCGCATCCAGCGCCCGGATAACGTAGTCGTGCTTCCCGACGCTGGTCCCCCCCGTCGAGATGACGACGTCGTGGTCCTCCGCGAGCGTCGAGATTGCATCTTTCGTTCGCTCGAACTCGTCGGGAACTGTTCCGGCCACATTCGCCTCGTGGCCCCACGAGCGGAGCAGTTCGGCCAACATCGGCGAGTCGAGGTCGGTCGTCTTTCCATCGTGAATTTCAGAACCAGTCGCTAACAATCCGGCAGAAAACGGCCGTCTGACGACTACTTCTTCGATTCCCAGATCACGGAGCAAGAGGAGGTCCTTGGCCGAGAGATGGTCGCCAACCTCGAACAGCGTCTCACCGGCGGTCACGCTGCTTCCCTGCTCGTACGTGTACGTGCCAGGGCTGATATCCGTGCCAGTGAGTTCACCGTCGCTTACGCTGGCTTCCTCGACTTTGAGTACGGCGTTCGCTCGGTCAGGAAGCGGCGCACCAGTGGCTATCGACACGGCCTCACCGGCTGCTATCTGCGGCGGCTCGTCTTCCGGGAAAACCTCGCTATCCCGTATCTCCAGTGGATACGCATTGGTCGCATCGAACGCGTACCCGTCCATCGTCGCGTGGTCGTGAGCGGGAACGTCACTCGGCGCGGTAATCGGTTCCGCCAGTTCTCGACCCGTTATTCGGTCGGTGACGTCCAGCGAGGTCTGTTCTCGGCGGGGAGACGCAACTGACCGAACGTCGAGAACGGCCGTGACCGCCTCCGATCGACTGACGAGTGAGTCGTGTTCGTGAGTCATCGGTCGTATTTTTACACGATAATATATACGATTTGTGTCGTCCCACACTGTTGGGAATATCCGACCGATAGTGTTTTGCAAACTGCTACCATACCCCGGTATATGGCTCGTGTAGACGTCCGCGGCGAGATCTGTCCTCGGCCGGCACTCATCGTTCGCCGAGAGCTCTCGGAGTTGCGCCCCGGTGATGCCCTCGTCGTCCGAGGTGATTACCCGCCGGCCAAGCGCAACCTTCGCCGGATGTGTGACAAACACGGCTTCGACGTGACAGCCGGCCCCGATGATGCTGACGACGGCGAGTTCGTGCTACGGGTTCGAGTAACCGACGAGGCGACGATTCCGGAGAGATAGACGTGTCCGCGAACGACGAAGAGCCGATACGGCTCACGGAATACACCGAACTGCATGGCTGTTCGTGTAAAGTCGGCCAGAGCGACCTCGACGGGCTCCTTCAGGCGGCCGGGCTAACAGACGAAACCGACGAGTTACTGTTCGGCGTCGGCGAAGACGCCGCCGCGCGGCAACTCACCGACGACCTCGCACTGGTCTCAACGGTAGATTTCTTCACTCCTATCGTCGACGACCCCTACGATTTCGGCCGCGTCGCGGCCTGTAACGCCGCAAGCGACGCCTTCGCGACTGGTGCCGTCGACAACGTCGATTGTCTCGTCATCCTCGGACTACCGCGTGAACTCACGGAGTGTGCGCCCCCGATTTTGGCTGGTATCACCGACGCGCTCGATACTATGGACGGGGTCGTCGCCGGCGGCCACACGATCATGAGCCCGTGGCCGTTCGCCGGAGGGGCGATTTCCGGCACAGCGCCACCCGAATCGCTGCTCACGTCAGCGGGGGCGATGCCGGGCGATAGCCTCTACCTCACGAAGCCACTGGGCACGCAACCAGCGATGGGTGCGGCGCGCGTAGACGAGGAGTTCGCTGAGACGGTTGCCGAAGCTACCGACCGACCGACCCGGCGCATCGTTGAGGAAGCCATCAAGTGGATGACGACGCCGAACCGAAACGCCGCCCTCGCCTGCCGGGAGTTCGCCACGGCCGCGACGGACATTACCGGGTTTGGTCTTACCGGACAGGCAGAAGTCGTCGCGGAGCATTCGAACGTCGGTATCGAACTGACCAACCTACCGGTCATCGCGGGGACGCCAGCGCTGTCGTCGCTGTTCGGCTACGGACTGCCCGACGGCGAGAGTGCAGAAACGAGCGGGGGGCTGTTTTTCTCGGTGCCATCGTCTGACACCGATCCTCTCGAAGCAGCGCTGGACGATGCGGACGTGTTCTATCGAAAGGTCGGGCGCGTTATCGACGGGAGCGGCGTCGAGTTACCCGAGCCGGCGGTCGAACCGATTCGGCGTTAGCCGAGGTTCAGAACCGCTTCGAGTACACCGCCGCCGAGACACAGTGCCTTGTCCGAGATTTTCGTCGGATCGACCGAGTCCCCGCGAGGGTCGACGTCACCGAGTTTGGCCCCCGATTCGACGTCGAGATCACCGTGGACGAGGCCGCGAACGATCCCGTCGATCTCCGTCTCTACCGGCTGGTCGCCGACGCGGCCGACGACGTCGCCGGCCGCTACCGTGTCACCAATTTCCACTGCTGGCGACCACGTCCCATCGGTGGGAGCGCGCTGGACGCGTTCGTGCGTGTAGCCGCGGCGGTCTCCCGGTTCGCCGTCGTACGTACTCGCAGTCCCCTCGTAGAACACGCGACCGAGTTCGTGGCCTCTGTTGGTTTCGACCACCGCGTCCACGTCCTCGCCGGCTTCGAATCCGGGCCCCATCCCAACCACTACGTCGGCGTCCTCTCGACGCGTTCCGGTATCGAACTTTCCTTTCGACATGATGGCGTCGACGAGAACAGCCACGTCGAGTTCGTTCGCGACGGTCGCGTCGGGATCCACGAGTACTGGGACCGTGTCGTCAGCGAGCAGTTCGAGCGCCTCATCGAGATCTGTCGCCACTTGACCGGTGACCCCCTCGACAGTCACCTTGTCCTCGTACAGCGCCGCACCGAAGGCGACCGCCCGCCGGACGACCGTCGGCCGTTCAACTTCGGTGACGATGACAGGGAAGCCGGCCTGGTGAAGACGGTAGACCACGCCGCTTCCGAGATCGCCGCCACCGCGGACGACGACAAGGTCGTTGAGGTTCAGGCGCGTGGCTCGCTCTCCAGTCGCGTCGTGGCGGTCCATGGTGAGTTCGGAGAGAATTGAGAGCGCGACCGCCGCCGGACCGCTCCCGCCGAGGTCCAGCCCGACCGGCGTCCGTACCCGGCTGAGGTCCCGGCGGCTGTACCCTTCTTCGGCGAGCGAGTCGAGGACGTGTTCGGCCTTCGTCTCGCTGGCAACAAGGCCGACGTAGCCAGCCTCCCCATCCAGCGCCGCGGCGACGGCGTCTTGGTCGAACGTCCCACTCCGCGTTGCGACGGCCACTGATGTCTCGCTCCCCATCGGCAGGTCGCCAAGCGCCTCGCCGTAGTCGCCGTGGATCACGCTGGTATCGTCGGGAAACTGTTCTGGATCGGCGTACTCTTCCCGGTCGTCGACGACAGTGACGTCGTAACCGAGCTGTTCGGCCAGCGGGGCCAGTTCGATACTGATGTGTCCCCCGCCAGCGATATAGAGGCGTGCTTGTCCCCGGACGCGGTCGATGAACACGTCCATCTCGCCACCACAGACCATTCCCGTGTTCCCGCCTCGTTCGAGTTCGTACGTGCGGACGCCGGGCTCGGAATCGCCGGTGAGAACAGACCGGGCGTCTCGAACAGCAAGATGTTCAACCGTGCCGCCGCCGATGGTGCCGTACTCGTCGCTATCAGTGACGATCATCCGATCACCCACGTCTCGGGGTGCACTCCCGTCCTTGCGGACGATGGTCAAGAGGGTGGCCGGCTCGCCGCGTGAGGCGAGATCGTCGAGTCGTTCGAACAGGCTCATACGAAACTCTTCACCTCCTGTTCGACTACCAGTTCCATCACTCTATCGTAGGAGATTCGTTCGATGTCGGGAGAAAGTTCCACCCCTCGAACGTCGGCATCTCTCGCCACCGCGAACACGGGAACGTCAACGTCCGGTGAGAGATAGACACCGTCCTGAATCAGGATTATCTGCCCATCGGTATCGCTCGCAGCAGTTCGTAGTCCGATATCGGCTAACGGTTTGTCGATGAGGTATAGCATGGTCAGAAGTCGAGTGTACAGTCGGCGCTCCGGATGCAAGCGGTGAGACGGTCCTCTGCCCAGACCTCAATGTCGTCGGCGATGGTATCCGGTGAGACGCCGCGATCCGCCATGGCGGCGGCATCGGCGATCATTCGTCCTGCTTGCTCCTGTAAGTCCGCGACGTGCCCTGTCATATTGAGTGCCGCGCGGTCGACGGTACTTTTCGCTCCGTGGACGCCATCTTCGGTGAATACGACGGTCACGTCGTGTTGGTCAAAGCCGGCTGCCACGCCTCGCGCCGCACGCAGTCCTTCCGGAATGTGAACACGGCCGTACGGTGCACGAGTGAGCATGACGACGACATCGCGTTTCATAGCGAGATCACACGATCAGCCTCACCGATGATGTCCGCGAGGTCAGGGAGAAGTCCGACGTCAACGCCATCGGGATAGTCGTCCGCCGCGTCAATGCCGCGAGCGTCGACACAGAGGCCACAGCAGATAATCTCAGCCCCCTTATCGACGAGTTTCTGGAACTTCTCCGTCGGCATCTCGTCGTACAGCCCCGTATCCGAACAATCGGGCAATGTCTGCTCAGCAACGGGGACGAGTGTCCCGTCGAGGTAGTGAAAGATACTCACCTCGTGGCCCTGATCAAGTGCCGCCCGTCCCAGTTCGTAGGTCGTTCGCCACCGTTCGCTGTCGAATGGCCCGCCAGTGAGCAAGAACCCGATGTGTGCCATGGGGTGGCGTTACAGAGAGTCAATATTAATAGTTTGGATGGGGACCCCCATGGAGCGCGAGAGTCCGTTTGGAGTCGGTACCGGACACTGTCGGAATCGGTCACGTCCAGCCCGCTCCGCAACGAGACGTAGTGTTACTCCGCAACGAGTATGCCGACTTGGAAGGTGAGAATTCGATGTCGTGTCAACGAGGAGATCCGCGCACACGCCACCACGAACGATGCCACAATATTTGGCAACACCACCGCTATTACTACGACGAGGTCGAAGGTATCGAATTCGATCTCCGTCCCGCCGGCAATGTTTAGCTAAGTGTGAAAAGCGAGGCAGGAAAGTTTCTTGCTGGTCTGTGGCAGAGATCGCCCACCTCAGCGGTACTAGCGACTGGACTGGTGGGAATTCTGTGGAGCGCAAACGGCCACCCGAGCGATGAAGCTCGGTATTCAGATATACGTGGCCGAGCTATCATCCTCAGATATAATATCTATCTTTGATATTTTAGTGTCCTACACAGCCACGATCGGGTGCGGAAGACTGATCTACAGCCCGTCAGCGGCACAGTTCCGAATCAGATCGCTGTCGACGAAACAGTGGTTCGAATCAACGATCAGCAATTCTGGCTGTACGCCGCTGTTAATCCACAGACCAGCGAAATCCGTCATCTGCAGCTGTTTTCGATCACGACAACTATCACCGAAATAATGCGTAAAGAACTTCGGAAAAGGAATGAGGTCGAAACCGCCGTATTTCTCGTTGACAGCGCGAAACACCTCCAAACTGTACTCCAATAAGCTACCCTCCGATTGCAGACAGAGCGTCACAGAAATCGGAGTGCTGTTGAACATATATTTAGAGGTGTAAATAATTGAACTCCTTCGTTTTCATACCGTTTCAGTCACGTTGAACCGAGGACAGTTGAAACTGGTTGCAGCGCTTCGCTCGCTGACACAATGCTCCAAAATAAACACGACCGTATCGACACTATCA
>JBDGPY010000103.1:0-11173 GCA_042219425.1 Haloarcula sp.
CGTATTAAATTGATTTTTCTCAGTAGCGTTGAGTTATGGGTAAAAGACAGCCGTTTACGTCGGGGAGGATGTCACCCGCAGTGCTTTTATGAGGCCAATCGGTGATATACGACAGATGGTACGCCTGGTCGTCGCCAGTCTACTTCTGGTTCTCGTGGTCGGATTCAGTGCCATGCCACCGGCGATGGCACAGCAGTCCAGCGAGAGCGTCGGCGTCCAGACACCCGACAGATTCGACCGGACGACGTTCCGGGTGACAGTCTACGAGAACGGCTCGGCGACATGGACAATCGAGTATCGGACCCCGTTGCAAAACGAGTCCGAACAAGAGCAGTTCAGGTCGTTCGCTGACAGCTTCGAGAGTTCGGAGATGGAGCTCTACCGCGGCTTCGTCGAGCAATCGACGCTGCTGACCCAGTACGGGTCGAACACGACCGGGCGAGAGATGGCAGCGAGCGGGTACGACCGGTCCGCATCGGTCGACCCACTCCAGAACACCGGCATAGTGACGATGTCGTTCCGCTGGAGCAACTTCGCGATTGTCTCTGATGGCTCGGTGGTCGTCAGCGACGTGTTCCAGGGCGGGTTCTACATCGGACCGAGCCAGTCGCTCGTCTTCGAACGCGGCCCCGGGTTAGTGTTTTCCGACGCGGTGCCAGCACCGGACTCGCGGAGCGATCCAGATACACTCCGTGAGAGCGAGAGCGTTACGTGGACCGGTGAGCGGTCGTTCACCGACCGCAGGCCCTATGTGGAGTTCGAGCCGCGCCAGACCGCCGACACGGCCGTCCAGAGCACGCAAGCCGAGGCAGACCCTGCCGAAGCTGGTGGTGGCACTTCGAGGCTGCTCCCCGCCGCTATTGTGCTCCTTGCGCTCCTTGCGGGCGGCGCTGCAGCCTGGCGGTCCGGAGTAGCAGCCCGCGTTCTGGGAGGCAGTGACGGGGGAGCCGCGGCTGAAACCGGCTCGGTCACCAACCAGCCACCGGTGACGACGGAAGACAGCACGGAGTCAGCGTCCGACAGTTCTGACCCCAACCCGTCTGTGGCCGATGAGGAACTGCTCAGCGACAGCGACCGCGTTCTCAGACTCCTCGAAGACAACGGTGGACGGATGAAACAGGTCGACATCGTCGACAGCACCGACTGGTCGAAGTCGAAAGTGAGCATGCTCCTCACGGACATGGAAGAGGAAGGTGACATCTCGAAGCTACGGGTCGGACGGGAGAACATCATCAGCCTCGCTGGAGAAGAGCCTGACGCCGCTGGCTCGCCGTTCGATGACGAGTGAGAAACCGACACAGGGCGGGGCTAAAACGCAATGGTTATACGTATCTCCCCGCTACGGATTTGTGTACGCTCCGTTGGTGTAGTCCGGCCAATCATATCACCCTCTCACGGTGATGACTAGGGTTCAAATCCCTGACGGAGCATTTCTCTCCACCGCAACGATGTACCGTAGCTGCTGTATTCAGTGACCGACAGTATTTGTGTGTTCCAGCCTAACGCCCGATATGCGTGTCGCGGTAGTCACAGTCGGGGACGAACTGCTCGCTGGCGAGACGATTAACACGAACGCCGCGTGGTTGGGTCGACAGCTCGCGGAGCGCGGTGTCACCATCGCTCGTACAACTGCCGTGCCCGACGAAACCGCAGCCATCGCCCGCGTGGTCAACGAGTACCACGCCGAGTTCGACGCAGTCATCGTTACCGGCGGCCTGGGGCCAACCCATGACGACAAGACCATCGAAGCTGTGGCTGCGGCGTTCGGTCGGGATGTTGTCGAGAACGAGGAGGCCCTCGCATGGCTGGAGGAGCACGGCGGCTACACCCGCGACGATCTGACCGACGGGACGGGAGAAGTCCCCGAGGGTGCGCGGGTCCTGCCGAATCACGAAGGCGTCGCGCCCGGCTGTGTGGTGGAAAGCTGCTACGTCCTGCCGGGCGTCCCGTCAGAGATGAAGCGCATGTTCGAGGAAGTCGCAGCCGAGTTTGCTGGCACACAGCGGTACGTCCGCACTGTCGACGCCGACGAACCCGAGAGCGCATTGCTTGACCGCCTTGCAGAGGTTCAGGAGGAGTTCCCGGTCAAAGTCGGGAGCTATCCGGGCGAGTACGTGACTGTCCGGTTCGAGGGGACGGAGGAGAAACTGGTCGACGAGGCGGCGGCATGGTTCAGCGAGCGCGTCGAGTCACCAACGGCCGAGTGAGACTAGCGGTAGAGATATCTCATCCAGAGAAGCGTCAGGAACAGGCCGCCTAGCGTGATGACTACCCCCGACGCATTGATGATTCCTGTCTGGACCCCGCTCTGGAGTGCGACTGACATAGCAGTGGGTTCTACATGAGATGGCTTGAAAGGCACGCTCCCGGACCTCTTTTGCCGCGGGATCGCATAGTAGAACCCGAATGCGACGAATCGGTGTCGTGGTCAACCCCATCGCCGGGATGGGTGGCCGCGTCGGGTTGAAAGGAACTGACGGGAAAGTCGAAGAGGCACGCCGCCGTGGCGCGGAGAAGCGGGCCCCTGACCGGGCGCGAACGGCAGTGGAATCCCTCGACAACGCTGGGACAGATGTGGAAGTGCTCACGTACGGCCCCCCAATGGGTGAGAACATTGCTCGTGAGTCCGGGTTCGACCCAAGAGTTGTCGGGACCCCAGCGAACCCCGACGAGACTACCAGCGAGGACACCCGCAATGCGGTCCGGGCCTTTGCCAGAGCAAACGCGGACGCGATTCTGTTCGTCGGCGGCGACGGCACGGCCGTGGATGTGGCAACGACACTCGAAGAACTGGACACGGAAATCCCAATTCTGGGTGTGCCAGCCGGCGTCAAAGTGTATTCGTCCGTGTTCGGCGTGTCGCCGCGAGCGGCCGGACGCATCGTTGCCCGGTTCTCGGAAACGGAGCGGGCGGAGGTCAACGACATCGACGAAGACGCGTACAGGGGTGGTGAAGTCGTCACGGAACTGCGGGCCGTCGCCACTGTCCCCGTTGCCGACCAGCGCCAGTCGGCCAAGCAACTGGGGGGCGGTAGCGTCGAGTCGCTCGCCAAGAGCGTCGCTGACACCGCCGAGTCCGATGTCACGTATCTCCTCGGGCCAGGAAGCACGGTCGGCGCTATCAAGGAACAGTTAGGGTTCGACGGAACGACTCTCGGCGTGGATGTGTGGCGCAACGGCGAGGTCCTTGTCCGCGATGCTGCGGAATCGGACATCCTCGACGCACTCGGTGACCGGAATGTCATCGTCGTCTCACCGATTGGTGGGCAGGGATTCGTGTTTGGGCGGGGGAATCACCAGCTATCGCCGGCAATCATTAGACAGTGCGATCTCGAAGTCGTTGCCTCGCGGCGGAAGCTGGACGGAATCGGCACGCTGCGTGTCGATACTGGCGATCCGGAACTGGACGAGGAGCTGCGGGGCTGGATACGGGTCCGCGTCGGCCGTCACGAACGCAGGCTCGTCGAAGTCGTCTGACCCACCGGTTGCGGGTCATCTGAAAGATAAGCCATGATATATCGATTACGTCATTTTATGGTGTATAGTCAAGATTAAGGTATCCGACTACCGACAAAGGGAATATGGAAACGCGGAAAGTCCAGCGACTGGGCCCGTCGACGCTCGCGATGACGTTACCGGCGGAGTGGGCCAGCGCACACGACGTTGAAAAGGGCGACGAGGTGTCGCTACGAATGGGCGGCAAAGGGACGCTGACGGTCATGCCCGAGTCCGTCCAGACCGAGGAATCGGAGGCCATCATCCACGCAGAGAACCTCGACGCCGACTCCGTCGAACGGGCTATCGTTGCCCAGTACGTGCTCGGCCGGCGCGTCATCCACGTTGAGGCCACGGAAGATGAGACGCTCGAATCCTCGCACATCAACGCCGTGTACAACGCGGAAACCCAGCTGATGGGACTTGGCGTCATCGAAGAGACGCCCAACAGAATCGCGATTCGGTGCTCCGTCGACCCCGAGGACTTCACGCTGAATAACCTCCTTGAACGGCTGGAATCTACCGGCTCGACGATGCGTAACGAAGCGGTGAAATCCCTCGCTCACGGCAACCCAGACCTCGCTCAGCGGGCGCTCAACCGGGAGCGACAGGCGAACAAGATATTCGTCCTCCTGCTCCGGCTTATCTTTACGGCGTACCAGAATCCCAACCTCGCCCGTGCCATCGGTCTCAACGACGGGTTCCCGCTCATCGGGTATCGTTCGATGGCGAAGAACCTCGAACTGACGGCGGATAACGCCGAGGACATCGCTGAAATCGCACTGGAGACGGAGGATCACTCGCTCAACGTCGACAGTTCGACAATGCGTCGCATCCGTGAGTTCACGGACCAGGTCAACGATATCACCGAGTTAGCGGTCCAGGCGGCCGTCGACCGCAACTACGACACCGCGATTCAGGTTCGAGAACTGTACAAGGACATCGGTGACAAGGAACACGAAATTCTGGATGACCTCCCAGAGATGGACAACGAGGCGCTGCTCGAAGTCCGTGAAGTGCTCGTCAGTCTCCAGCAGACGGCCGAGTTCGCGATTCGAAGCGCCGAAATTGCGACGAACCTCGCGCTGGACGAGGAGTCCGAACACACGACGATTCAGTAACCTTCCTCACTCAACCGAGCAGCCCGCCGTCATCGGTCTCAGTTTCCGTCGGCGTCGCTGTCTCTGTTTCCGTCGGCGTCGCTGTCTCTGAGCTCTCACCGTCAAGTAGCCCATCGTCCGTTTCTGTCGGCGTCTCCGTCGTGGTCTCAGTCGGCGTAGCGGTTTCGGCCGGTTCATCCGTCTCGGACGAGCCCGATTGTTCCCCGTCCGCCGAGGCGTTCCCGGTCGGATATCTGTCCTTGTTACCGAAAATATCGGTTTCGATGTCCGTTCGGTAATCTATTGAGTCCAGATCAACCCGGAACTGCTCGCCACCGCCTTCGAGGACGAGATAGAAGTCGATGTAGAGGTTGGTTTGTTGGTTGCGTTCGAGGTGAGTGACCCACCAGCGGTCCAGGTTGTCGTTCTGGATTTCGGTGTTTGCATCGATCGTCGTCTCCGTTCTCGGATTGAGGACGTACCCGCGATTCGTCTCACCCTCACCCACGGTCACGTTGTTCATCTGAACCGTGTAGCCGACCTTGGAAATGGTGTAGGGGTAGGGCTTGGGGTTGTACACGTCGAATGAGAGGTCGAGCGGCGTCTCCGACCGGGTGAGGTTCGCCCGGTCCCAGGAGCCGCGTGTCTCGTTGATGTACAGTACCGGATCAGAGACCAGCGGTTGGTCGGCCTCAACCGGCCGCGTCTCGGTGGAGTTGAACTGTCCGAGGAGGTCCGTCTCTATCGTTCTCTCCTGACTGAACGAGACCGACCGGCCGCCAAGCGTCGACGACGTGACCGTGGCATCGATGGTCACTACCGTCGTCTCACCGTTGTCGATATGGGTAGTCCACCATGGAGGAATCTTGTCGTTCCGCATCGTTGTCCGGAACGCGAGCGTCGTGTTCCCCGTTCCGAGGCCGAGTCCCTGTCTGTCTCCCTGTGCCATCTGTACGTCGTTCATGGAGACGGTGTAGTTGACGTCGATTCCACCCAGCTGGACGCCGACCGGGTTGGGGTTGTTCACAGTCAGGTTCGTTGCGACAGTCGTCGTCTGGTTGGAGACACCCGCGAAGTGGTTATCGACAGATTTGACGGCCGGCGTCCCCAGAACGCCGAGGGCGACGCCGCCACCGACAACGGCGATTCCGACAGCTACCAGTACAGCGACGATTCGTATCCGTCCCATTGTTCCCCGACAGTCTTTGACGAGTGGGTATATGTCCTGTGGCTTTGGCCCGAATGAACTAAGTGGGCAACAGCGATAGGGTCGTACATGAGTTCCACTGAGTCACAGAGCGACATGGGAACGGGCCTCGCGCTGCTGTTTGGCCTCGTCGCCCTGGGAGCGGCCGTGATGACGACCGTTAACGGATATAACTACGCAATTCTGCACGCACAGGAGCTCGATACCGGAAGCCTTCTTGTCTCGACCGGTGGCGCGTTCGGGCTCGCGTTGCTGGCTTCGGCTGTGGCCATCGTGGCAATCCACGTCTACGACGCCTGACCGCGGCTCCGAGTATCATTCGGCCGAACTGTGAAGGGAACCGTTAAAAATGCTCAGAACAATTCTCTAGTATGGCCGATTACAGCGAGGAAGACAGGCGCATTCTCGAATATCTCCGAGACAGCGTCTCGCGTGGGGAAGGGTATTTCCGCGCGAAGAACATCGCTGAACAGCTCGGCCTCTCATCGAAACAGGTCGGGGCACGGCTCCCGCGCCTGGCGGAAGAGGCCGATGAAGTAGAGATTGAGAAGTGGGGCCGTGCGAAGTCGACGACGTGGCGAGTCACGACCACGACTGGCTAACCTCACGACCGATCTCGCTGTTCTATAGGCGGGTACCTCGTGTCCCGGCAGTTATTGATACGTATCGGCGGAAGACCGCGATGGCATACGACTGTCGGTGTAATCGGTGGATTCATCGGAGAGTAGTCCGGAGGTGTTGCTATGACTGTCCGGGTCGAGCGGACTATGACTGTGTCGGCCCCGCGAGAGCGTGTCTGGGACTTCATCACCGACCCGGATAAGCGGGCCCGACCGATAAGCGTCGTCGACAACTGGGAGATCATCGACGATACGCATGCGAACTGGTCGATCACGCTTCCGATACCGGTCATCGACCGAACGCTCACAGTGGAAACCGAAGACGTCGAGCAGCGCCAACCGGAGTACGCCCGGTTCGTGGGCCGCTCGAAGGTGATGACCGTTCAGGGGGAACATGAACTCGAAGCAACTGAAGACGGGGGGACACAGCTGACGAACCGGTTCGTCGTCGAGGGGAGGCTCCCCGGCGTCGAACGGTTCTTCAAGCAGAACCTCGACGGCGAGATGCAGAACCTCGAACAGGCGCTTCGCGACGACCTCGAACTCGAAGTATGAAACTCACACTGGCACAGATAGAGATTTCCGCGGGATCGACTGACGCGAACGTCACTCGTGCGACGACAGCCATCAAAGACGCGGCTGTCGACGGGGCAGACCTGGTCGTACTTCCGGAACTGTTCAACGTCGGCTACTTCGCCTTCGACCGCTACGCCAGCGAGGCGGAGGGTCTCGACGGCGAGACGCTCGACCGTATCCGGCGGGTCGCCGACGAGCACGACGTCGCGGTCCTCGCAGGAAGCATCGTCGAGGACCTCGAAGCCAGCGCCGACAACGGTATCGATGTGCCAACGCCGGAGGGGCTGGCGAACACGGCCGTGTTCTTCGACCGCGACGGCAACCGACAGGCGGTGTACCGCAAACACCACCTGTTTGGCTATGACTCCGAGGAGTCGCGGTTGCTCGAAGCCGGCCAGACGGTCCCGACTGTCGATTTCGAGGGGTTCACCGTCGGTATCACCACCTGCTATGATCTCCGGTTCCCGGAGCTGTACCGACGGCTCGTCGACCATGGTGTGACGCTGATACTCGTCCCCAGCGCGTGGCCCTACCCCCGGGTCGAGCACTGGGAGCTATTCGGCCGGACGCGTGCTGTGGAGAACCAGCTGTTCGTGGCGGCGACTAACGGCGTCGGGACGTTTGACGACGCGGAGCTTCTGGGTCGTTCGACGGTGTACGATCCGTGGGGAACGACGCTCGCGAGCGCCGCGGACGACCCGGCACTGGTGACAGCCACCGTCGACCCGGATCGCGTCGAGCACGTGCGCGAGGAGTTCCCCGCACTCAATGACCGCCGGACGGACTGGGAATAACTGTAGTCGATATTTCACAAAAAGCGGTTTTTGAGCGTTCGCTGTCACTATAGCGCTGTCTCCCTCATGTGACCTGTATGTCCTCGATCAGGGTCCTCGCAGTTGTCGCGCTCCTCCTGCTCGCCGGCTGTGCCGGGCTGGGCGGAAGCCAAAGTGACATGAGTTCGAAATCCGGTGGAGACGGGGCACAGCTGTCCGACGGCGGCGACGGCGGATCGTCGAATCCCGCCGCGGTGTCGGCCGACCGAGAGCAAAACGATGACGCCGGCCAGAGCGTCCAGGCCAGCGACGCGGTGACCCAGCGGGCGATAATCCGCGAGGGACGGATGGTCGTTGCGGTCGAGAACCTTTCTGAAAGTACCGACACAATCGCGTCACAGGCCCGGGAAACCGGTGGCTACGTGAGCGATTCCAGCCGCGAACTCCACCGTGATGGCGACGAGACCTGGTACACCGGCTACATCGTCGTCAGAGTTCCGAGCGAGCAGTACGACTCAATGCAGTCGACAGTGAGCGAACAGGGAACGGTCCGCTCGGAAGAGACGACGACGGAGGACGTGACTGACAAACTGGTCGACCTCGAAGCCAGACTGACGAACCTGCGGGAGCGCCGTGACCGACTGCGGACGTTCTACGAGCAGGCCGACAGCACCGAGGAGTTGCTTCGCATCGAATCGGAACTGTCGTCGGTCCAGAGCGACATCGAGCGCCTAGAGGCCCAGAAGCGGTCCCTCGAACAGCGCGTGGCGTACTCGACGCTTCGCGTTGAGATCCGTGAGCCTGCACCGGGTCCCGCCGACGTTCGGACCCCGTATCACGAGCAGTCGCTGGTCGCCGTATTCCTTTCCTCGGTGCAGGATGTCTATGTGTTCGGCCGGGGCGCGCTTGTGACGGTTGTCAGTCTCGCTCCGTGGCTCGCCGTTCTGGCAGTCCCGATCGCGGGCGTCCGAAGGCTGCTCAGTGGCCGCTCAGTCCCGTTTATCGGTGGACGAGAGACGGATGCTGAGAGCGAGAGTGGCGAGGCGGAGAAACCGACGGACCAGTCGGCAGACGACGAGTAGGACGTGTGGACGACACCGGGCCTTTTTTGCGTGTGCACTCGCTACGGGGAACTGCCGGCAAGGCGCTTTTCACGTCGATGCCGGCGCTAACGCCCGTCTCGCTGCTCGGCCACTCGGCGTCGCTCGTCCGCCAAGGCTGTCCGGACAGCCTTTTTCACTCCTCTCCCGGAGTCCACCCTCTTCGTTTCTCATCACGTCACTGTCGGAGGAGTAGCGCCCTACCGCGTTCGCTCACGCTCCAGCGCTTCCTCGAAGTGCCCGGTGGTAATCTCCACTTCGTCGGCGTTCTCGGTCGCCTCTTCCGGGCCGTACTCGCTGGCTACCTCACGGATGGCAAGCATTGAGGCCTCACGGACGACGGCCTCCAGCTGGGCTCCCGAGAAGCCCTCGGTCTCTTCGGCGAGGGATTCCAGATAAACATCCTCGGCGAGCGGCTTGCCGTCGGTGTGGACCGCGAGTATCTCCGCACGCGCCTCCCTGTCCGGGTTCGGTACTTCGACGTGCTGTTCCAGTCGGCCCGGCCGCAACAGTGCGTCGTCGATCATGTCACGGCGGTTGGTCGCAGCCAGCACGACCAGATTAGGGTTCTCAGTGATGCCGTCCAGTTCGGCAAGGAGTTGTGAGACGACCCGCTCGGTGACTTCGTTTCCCTGTCCGCGGTGACTCGCGATAGCGTCGATCTCGTCGAGGAAGATGATGCTTGGCGCAGTCTGTCGGGCGCGCTCAAACAGTTCCCGGACGGCCTCTTCGCTCTCCCCGACGTAGCGGTCCATAATTTCCGGGCCGGCGACGTGAATGAAGTTCACATCGCTCTCGCCAGCGACGGCCCGGGCGAGCAGTGTCTTTCCGGTCCCGGGCGGGCCATACAACAGGATTCCACTCGGCGGGTCCGTGTTCGTCGCGGTGAACAGTTCGCCGTAGGCCAGCGGCCACTCGATTGTCTCAGTCAGCGTTTGCTTGACCTCGGCCAGACCGCCCACATCATCGAAGGTCGCTGTCGGCGACTCGGCGACGTACTCCCGCATCGCGCTGGGGTCGACCGTTGCCAGCGCGGTTTCGAAGTCGTCGCGGTGAACGGAGCCGTCGTCGCGGTCGGCCCGGAGCGCGGCCATCGCGGCCTCGGTCGTCAGCGACGCGAGGTCAGCGCCGACGAACCCATGGGTCTGTTCGGCGATGCGGTCCAGACCCACACCGTCGTCAAGTGGCATTTCACGCGTGTGCACGTCAAGAATCTCACGACGGCCGTGTTCGCCGGGCACGCCGATTTCGATCTCTCGGTCGAAGCGACCGCCACGGCGTAGCGCTGGGTCGATAGCGTCGACGCGGTTCGTCGCGCCGATGACGACGACGCGACCGCGGTCTTCGAGGCCGTCCATCAGCGTGAGCAACTGCGCGACGACCCGATTCTCCATGTCGGCGTCCTCGTCGCGTGACCCGGCGATGGAGTCGATCTCGTCGATAAACAGGATGGCCGGCGCGTTGGCCTCCGCGTTCTCGAAGGCCTCACGAAGCCGCTCCTCACTCTCGCCCTTGTACTTCGAGACGATTTCCGGGCCAGAGATGGTGTCGAAGTAGGCGTTCACCTCGTTTGCCACCGCACGTGCGATGAGCGTCTTTCCGGTCCCGGGCGGTCCGTGGAGTAACACGCCGCTTGGTGGGTCGATACCCAGCCGGCGAAACTCCTCGGGCTCCGAGAGCGGCATCTCGATCATCTCGCGGATGCGGTCAAGTTCCTCGTCGAGGCCACCGATGTCCTCGTAGCTCACTTCGGACTCCGTCTCGGCGACCGGTGCGTTTGATTCTGTGGTCCCTCCCTGGTCCGACCCCTCGCGGCTGCCACCGGTGTCGAGTCCCGGCAGGACGGTCACCGTTGTCGCGTCCGTAACTCTGACAGGGCCCGACGGAGCAGTTTTCCGGACGAGGAAGGTCCCCATCCCCTCGATGTGGGTTCGTTCATCGGCCTGAATGATCTGGTCGACAAGGCGGCTACCTATCAGGTGTTCGTACTCTTCGTCGCCCGGAATCGGCTCGACCGGCTGGACGGCGATTTCGTTGGCTTCGGAGACGGAGCCGCTCGTCACCGTGACCGTGTCACCGATGTTGACACCGGCGTTAGCCCGGGTATCGGAGTCGATTCGGACGAACGAGCCGTCGTCGTCCGCGGGCCAGACCTTCACGACAGTCATGTCGTCCCCGTCGATGATGACCGGTGATCCACTCAACACGCCCAGTTCGGTCCGTGCGGACTCCGGCAGTCGTGCGATGCCGCGCCCGGCGTCGCGCTTGTTCGCACCTTCGACGGTGAGTTCGATACCGGCGT
>JBDGPY010000096.1:0-10985 GCA_042219425.1 Haloarcula sp.
CGCTCGACCGCCGCGGTGCCGAGCCGACGTACGGACTCGACGACTTCGAGTCCGAAATCTGACGCCGCTTTCGTAGCGTTTCGTTTTCCAGTTCGCTGACGAGGAGTGGCGACACCGCCACACGCACAGACTAGCACAAAACCTACGACGTTGCCCGGAGTAGCGCCGCACAATGGGTGAGGGAGACACGCTCGTCAACGCCATCATTGGTGCCGTCGCGACCGCGTTGCTGAGTGGATTCGTTCCGCTCGCGCCGCTGCTCGGCGGTGGAATCGCCGGCTATCTCGAAGGCGGCGGGCGAGACGACGGGGTCCGTGTCGGGCTGCTGTCCGGCGTCATCGGGCTGGCGATTTCGCTGGTCTTCTTCGCGGTCGTGTTCGTCTTCTTGGCCGCGTTCCTGACGTTCGTTCCCGAGGCGTTCGGCCTGTTCGGCGCGATGGGACTGCTCGTATTCGTCCTGGGAACGCTCACGACGGCCGCGTATTTCCTCGGTCTGAGCGCGCTCGGCGGCTGGCTGGGAAACTACGTCAAGTACGACACGACCATTGGCGACTGATAGGCCAGCCACGCAGTCTGAAACTGTCGGTGACCAACGCCGGTATCGGGGCACTTGTCACGATTGCCCTGTCCGTGATCCCCTTTTCATCGATTGCTGGCGGTGCCGTGGCCGCGGCAAATCACGGCGGTGGGTACCGGACGGGGCTCTGGCTGGAATCTGTGCGATGGTGCCCTTGCTCGCTCTCTTCATTCCGGCGTTGTACATCGCTGGGCTTCTGGGATTTGGGATTCCACCCGGAGCACCGGGGTACGACCTGTTCCTTGCGCTGGTCGCGGTCTTCTTTCTGTGGTACACTGTCGAGCTGAGCGCGCTTGGTGGTCTCGGCGGCATCTGGATCGAGGGACATACCGACTGGAGTCTAGCCGCTGGCCGCTGGCTCTGAACACACCCAACAGATTTCCTACCCGGTGATTTGGCATACCATTCAAACGTGTCCGACGCCTAATTGTGCCGATGTCAAAGACGCCGCCCGGTCCGAAGGGCGAACCGCTGTTCGGTAGCAGCCGAACATACGCACAGGACCCGTTTCGGTTCATCTCGGCGCTGGAGCGGGCCTACGGTGACGTCGCTCGCTTCGACATGGGGCCGATGGACACAGTGATGCTGTGTGATCCGACGGCAATCGAGCGCGTCCTGGTCTCGGAGGCCGACCGGTTCCGCAAGCCGGATTTCCAGGGCGATGCGCTCGGTGACCTGCTGGGCGACGGGCTGTTATTGAGTGAGGGCGACACCTGGGAGCAACAGCGCAAGCTGGCGAACCCTGCGTTCTCGATGGCTCGACTGTCAGGGATGGCAGACAGAATTACGGATCATGCTGAGGACCGGATTGCCGACTGGAGTGACGGCGACACCATTGACGCGGAACAGTCGATGACCAGGGTCACGCTTGACGTTATTCTGGACCTGATGATGGGCGTCGAACTATCCGAACAACGGGTCCAGACCATCGAGGAGCAACTGCTCCCGCTCGGCCAGCGGTTCGAACCGGACCCCATCCGTTTCGCCATGCCGGAGTGGGTGCCAATGCCCGACGATGCCGAGTTCGACCGCGCTGTCCGAACGCTTGACGAGGTGCTTGACGACATTATCGAAGTCCGTGAGGGCACGGTCGGCAGTGCAGACGATGGCCCGATGGATTTCCTGTCGGTCCTGTTGCGCGCGCGAGACGACGGGAATCAGTCGCCCGAACAGCTCCGTGACGAGATGATGACGATGCTGCTGGCGGGTCACGACACGACAGCGCTGACGCTGACGTACACCTGGTTCCTCCTATCGGAACATCCCGAAGTCGAACAGCGGGTCCACGCGGAACTCGATGCTGTCGTCGGTGACAACCGACCGGGGATGGAACACGTCCGCGAACTGGAGTATCTCGAATGGGTGATTCAGGAAGCGATGCGACTCTACCCGCCAGTGTACACTATTTTCCGGGAACCGACGGAGGATGTGGAGCTGTCTGGCTACGAGGTGGCCGCAGGGACGACGTTGATGGTCCCGCAGTGGGGCGTCCACCGCTCCGAACGGTTTTACGATGATCCCGAGACGTTCGACCCGGAGCGTTGGAAGCCTGAGCGGTCGAACGAGCGGCCGCGGTTCGCGTATTTCCCATTCGGCGGCGGGCCACGCCACTGTATCGGCAAACATCTCGCGATGCTCGAAGCCCAGCTTATTATCGCGACGACGGCCAGTGAGTACCGGCTAGAGTTTGAGGGTGAGACGCCGCTGGAACTGCTACCGTCGCTGACTGCACATCCTAGCCAGAAGATGTCGATGCGCGTACAGGAACGGTCGAAGTCACGCCAGTTGTGAGTAGATCGCTTGTCGAACACTCCCCACAACTCCGAAAACGCCTAACACCCCGGGTGCACACGGGCGAGTATGGTCACGTCGAGCGCTCCCGGAAAGGTGTATCTGTTCGGGGAGCACGCGGTCGTCTATGGAGAGCCGGCGGTTCCCTGCGCTATCGAGCGGCGGGCCCGCGTGACGGCAACCGAAATCGATGAGGGATTGCGCATCCACGCGAACGACCTGCAACTGGACGGCTTCACCGTCGAGTACTCCGGTGACGGGAAGAACCGTCCGGATGTAGATGTCGCGGAATCGCTCGTTGAGGCTGGCATGGGGTATGTCAACGAGGCAGTGGCACAGGCCCGCGGCGCGGCCGATGCACCGGGCGCAGGATTCGAGATATCCGTTGAGGGTGACATCCCGCTCGGCGCAGGGCTGGGGTCGTCGGCCGCGCTTGTCGTCGCAGCAATCGACGCGGCAACCCGGGAACTCGGCGTCGAACTGCCGGCCGCGGAAATTGCCGACCGCGCGTACCAGGTCGAACACGAGGTACAGGACGGACAGGCCTCCCGCGCGGACACGTTCTGTTCGGCGATGGGCGGGGCAGTCCGCGTCGAGGGCGACGACTGCCGACAGCTGACAGGCATCGACAACCTCCCTTTCATTATCGGCTACGACGGCGGGGCCGGTGACACCGGGGCGCTCGTCTCTGGTGTCCGGGACCTCCGGGCAAAGTATGACTTCGCCGCTGACACCGTCGAGACCATCGGCGACATCGTCCGCGAGGGCGAGGCGGTGCTGGGAACGAACGACTACGAAGCGCTGGGAGAACTGATGGATTTCAATCACGGGCTACTCTCGGCGCTGGGCGTCTCCTCGCGGTCGCTCGACTCGATGGTGTGGGCGGCCCGCGACGCCGGCGCACATGGCGCGAAACTCACCGGGGCCGGCGGCGGCGGCTGTATCGTTGCGCTGGATGAGACGGATGACGCGCTCACGGCGCTGAAGTACACGCCGGGGTGTGAGAACGTCTTCCGGGCCGAACTGGACACCGACGGGGTCCGACAGGGATGACGGTCGTCCTCAAACTCGGTGGTAGTGTCATCACGGAGAAAGACGAGCCAGAGACGGTGGATCGGGCGGCACTGTCGGCTGCGGTGTCAGCTATCGCTGCGTCGGCGGTCGGTGACGATATCGTTCTTGTTCATGGTGGCGGGAGCTTCGGTCACCATCACGCTGCCGAGTACGGGGTCAGCACAACCGCCGGGACTCACGACGTCGCTGGCGTCCAGGCCATCCACCGGGCGATGTGCCAACTTAACGCCGCTGTCATCGACGAACTCACTGAGCAGGGAGTTCCGGCTGTCCCGGTCCACCCGTTCTCGGCGGCCGCGCGTGACGCCGGTGGCACGCTCTCCCTCCCAACGGCGCAGGTCACCACACTTCTCGATGAAGGATTTGTCCCAGTCCTCCACGGCGACCTCGTCGCCCACGCGGGAGCGGGCGCGACGGTCCTGAGCGGCGACGAACTGGTCGTCGAACTCGCGCCCGCCGTCGACGCGGACCGCGTGGGTGTCTGCTCGACCGTTCCGGGCGTCCTCGACGATGACGGGACCGTCATCGACCGCATAGAGGCGTTCGAGGCGGTGGCGTCAGCGCTGGGTGGGAGCGATGCGACAGACGTGTCGGGTGGGATGGCCGGCAAGGTGCGCGCACTGCTCTCGCTGTCTGCTCCCGCTGTCGTATTCGGACCGGACGCCCTTTCGTCGTTTCTCGCTGGCGAGCGTCCGGGAACGACTATCGCGGGTGGCGGCTCTGACTAACACGACTGATACCGACGGGTTCCTATCTTTGCTGGCTCGCGAGAGATATCGAGAAGCGGACAGCGATAGCTGGAGAGACCGGTGGGTTGTTGCGCAAATCGCCGGACTCGGGAACCAGCAGTGATCGACGGCAACTGAACGTATACTGGTACGTTTAGTACTGCTGGAAAGCCGCCGTAACATATTTGACTGCTGTTATCAATATTTGGACCATGTCTGCTGTAGGCCTGCCCGACGTCTATCGATATGGAACGAGGTTACTCGGTGTGTTGCTCGTCGTCGCCGGCGTCGGTGGCGGCCTCATCGCTGTGGGGTTCGTTCTGGTACAGAACGGCTCGTTCGAATCGCTTTCTGCGACCGGTGGCTACCGCGCCATGCTGGGTGTCGTTGTTGGCGCGCTCGGGGGTCTTCTTCTCCTTTCGGGGCTCATCGGCCTGTTCTATAAGGTCGTTGCCGACGCAACGATGGCCGGCGTCGTCGCGGCGCGACCAGCACAGGAGCCCGACACCAACACCGCGATGGAAAGCGAACAGCCGGAAACCGGTGAGAGCAGTGTTGCGGCTACCGAAACGGACAGCGAAGAGAGCAGCACGGACGCCACTTCGACGGAGTCGCAGATGGTCGCGGAGGCAGAGCCGGATGACCCACCCACACCGACCGAGCCGGTTGCTGCCCCCGATTCGGAACGCCAGCCACAGTCAGAGGGTGATTCAGAGGTCGACTCCGGGCCAGGGAATACCGCGTCGCCGACCGCCCCGGCTGACGACAAACTCTCACAGAGTAGTGTCCCCGACCGCGAACTGCTGGACCAGGACCCGGCCGAAGAGCCGCAGTCGAGTTCGGAGCCACAGGAGTGGTCGCCACCGGATCCAACAGAGTTCGAGACACAGACGGAGGCGGCCGGGGATCCACAGGTCGGAGAAGCCGAGACACCACCGGACTCCGAGGCGTCAGGCTGGGATCTTCCCGAGGCTGAGACAGCCGATCGGGAGCCAGACGATATAGAGACCGCGGAGACGCGGTTGTTAGATGACGCCACGGAACCGGACACACAGCACGATCCGCGCACGACGGAAGACCTGTTTGGCGGTCGCGGTACCGAGGATACACCTGTCGACCCGTCCCAGAAATCCACCGACGATCCTTTCGAGGAAGTGGCGGAGACAGACCCAGACCTGGCGGCGGACGACGACGCCGAACCGGAATCGACGCCTGCGGACGAGGGTGTCACTGGCTTTGACACCTCAGGTGACGACGACCCGCTCTCGGACCCCTTAGACGACGAGTAGGGACGAGAACCCACACCGTTTTAAGAAGCGCCGTTGTAGTGCGAAATAACCGAGCGCACGGCCGCCCGCGGACCGCGGTTTGGCGGCCGGCAGACGGCGGATGTAAGTCGCGGGACGGAAGTCCCTCCCACTGCGGTTGCACAGGCTACGGGCGTACCCGACCGGCCTGGAGCGCCGACGCGGACGAGGTCGAATACATTGCAGATACCGTCGTTGCCGTGCCCCGCCGCGTTCCCGCGGCGGCTTTCCACTCGGAGCTACAACTATGGAAGTCGAAATTGCGACAATTGGCGGTTACGAGGCTGTAGGCCGACAGATGACGGCCGTCCGTGCAGGGGACGACGTCGTCATCTTCGACATGGGCCTGAACCTCTCGAAGGTACTGATCCACGACAACGTCGAAACGGAACGGATGCACTCGCTGGACCTCATCGATATGGGTGCCATCCCGGACGACCGGGTCATGTCCGACCTGGAGGGCGACGTGAAGGCTATCGTGCCGACACACGGTCACCTCGACCACATCGGCGCGATATCCAAGCTCGCCCACCGCTACGACGCACCGATCGTCGCGTCGCCGTTCACCATCGAACTCGTCAAACAGCAGATCAAGAGCGAAGAGAAGTTCGGTGTCCAGAACGACCTCGTCAAGATGAGCGCCGGCGAGACGATGTCCATCGGCGAGCGCAACGAACTGGAGTTCGTCAACGTCACACACTCCATCATCGACGCCATCAACCCTGTGCTCCACACGCCGGAAGGCGCAGTGGTCTACGGGCTTGACAAGCGGATGGATCACACGCCGGTCATCGGCGACCCCATCGACATGAAGCGGTTCCGAGAGATCGGCCGCGAGGGAGAGGGCGTCCTCTGTTACATCGAGGACTGTACGAACGCGGGCAAGAAGGGACGCACACCCTCCGAGTCCGTCGCCCGCCGCCACCTCAAAGACGTTATGACGAGCATCGAGGACTACGACGGCGGAATCGTCGCGACGACGTTCTCCTCACACATCGCTCGTGTCAAGAGCCTCGTCGAGTTCGCCGACGACATCGGCCGCCAGCCGGTGTTGCTGGGCCGCTCGATGGAGAAGTACTCCGGCACGGCCGAACGGCTTGACTTCGTGGACTTCCCGGAGGATCTGGGAATGTACGGCCACCGGAAGTCCGTCGACCGGACGTTCAAGCGGATTATGAACGAGGGCAAGGAGAACTTCTTCCCGATTGTCACTGGCCATCAGGGCGAGCCACGCGCGATGCTCACCCGCATGGGCCGCGGCGAGACGCCCTACGAGCTAGACGACGGCGACAAAGTCCTGTTCTCGGCCCGTGTCATTCCGGAGCCGACCAACGAGGGACAGCGCTACCAGTCCGAGAAGCTCCTGGGCATGCAGGGCGCGCGCATCTACGACGACATCCACGTGTCGGGCCACCTCCGTGAGGAGGGCCACTACGAGATGCTCGAGGCACTCCAGCCCAAGAACGTCATCCCGGCCCACCAGAGTCTGGAAGGGTTCGCCCCATACGTCGACCTCGCAGAGGACATGGGCTACCAGGCCGGACGGGACCTCCACATTACCCGTAACGGCAACATGATCAAGCTCACCGAATAAATCGATGTCCGAACGCCATCAGCAGGTCGAAGACGCGATTGTCGCCCGACGGGACCGGGTCAACGACGCCCTTCCCGAGGACCTCCCGGTAACGAAGCCGGACCACCTCTATGAGGCGTCGCGCTATCTGCTAGACGCCGGAGGAAAACGACTCCGGCCAACGGTCCTGCTGCTGGTCGCGGAGTCGCTGCTGGACATCGACCCGCTGACGGCAGACTACCGTGACTTCCCGACCCTCGATGATGGCCGAGCCGATATGCTTTCGGCGGCGCTGGCCATCGAGGTCATCCAGACATTCACGCTCATCCACGACGACATCATGGACGACGACGCGCTCCGTCGCGGCGTGCCGGCTGTCCACAAGGAGTACGATCTCTCAACGGCGATTCTCGCTGGCGACACGCTGTACTCGAAGGCGTTCGAGTATCTGCTGTCGACCGGCGCGGCCGCCGACCGGTCAGTCAAGGCGACGAAGCGACTCGCGACGACGTGTACCCGTATCTGTGAAGGGCAGTCGCTCGACATCGAGTTCGAGCAGCGTGAGGTCGTCACACCCGAGGAGTATCTGGATATGGTCGAACTCAAGACCGCCGTGCTGTACGGCGCGGCCGCCTCGATTCCGGCCACGTTGCTCGGGGCCGACGACGAGACAGTCGATGCCCTGTACAACTATGGGCTTGATGTCGGACGTGCGTTCCAGATTCAGGACGACTTGCTCGACCTGACGACGCCCTCGGAGAAGCTCGGTAAGCAGCGGGGCTCGGACCTTGTCGAGAACAAGCAGACCTTGGTGACGCTGCACGCTCGTCAACAGGGCGTCGACGTCGGCGAGTTGGTCGATACGGATTCTGTGGAAGCCGTTTCGGAGGCTGAGATTGATGAGGCCGTCGAACGACTCCGTGAGGTCGGCTCAATCGAGTACGCCCGCCAGACCGGGCAGGACCTCATCGCGAGCGGGAAGCAGAACCTCGAAGTCCTGCCGGACAACGAGGCGCGCTACCTGCTCGAAGGCATCGCGAACTACCTGGTTGAGCGAGACTACTGACCGCGGACCGGCGGCTCTTTTTCGCCGCTCTCTGACTGATGCTGGTCAGCAACTAAGACGTCTCAGCCCATAGCCAATCGCGTGGCTCGTTTTGTCCTCTATGGCGGAAAAGGCGGTGTCGGCAAGACGACTGTGGCGGCAGCGACCGGCCAGCGTCTGGCCGAGCTGGGTCACGAGACGCTGGTCGTCTCTACTGACCCCGCGCACTCGCTGGCCGATGCCGTTGGGACGGCTGTTGGTAGCGACCCCACAGAAATCCAGACAGGCCTGTGGGGTGTCGAGGTCGATCCACAGACGGGTATCGACCGCTATCGGTCGCTGTTCGAGTCGCTGGCGGCGGAGTTCGACGACGCCGGGATCAGGATGGACGAGGAAGAGATAGCGGAACTGTTCACGTCGGGTGTGATGCCTGGCAGCGACGAACTGGCGGCCATCGAGGGCATGGCGACCTACGTCGAGAGCGACCGCTGGGACCGCGTGGTGTTCGACACTGCGCCGACAGGTCACACGCTCCGGCTGCTCGACCTGCCGTCGGTGATGGACCGCGGGGTCGCGACGGCGATAGATCTCCGTGATCAGGTCCGCAGGAAGGTCAACACCGCCCGGACGATGATGTTCGGCCCGATGGCGAGCCGGCGCGACGACGGCCCTGACGACTTCACGGCGATGCGCGAGCGGATGGAACGGGTCGGATCAGTCCTGCGAGACCCCGAACAGACGGCGTTCCGTGTCGTTACCATCCCGGAGACAATGGCCGTCCGCGAGACGGAGCGGCTGGTCGGCCGGCTTCGAGAATTTGATGTGCCGGTGACGACACTGATCGTCAACAAGGTCATTGAGGACGCCGGCAACTGCCAGCGCTGTCTGGGCAAGCAAGCGATTCAGGACGAGTCCATCGCCACGCTTCGGGAGTCCCTGCCAGAACTGGATCTGTGGACGGTTCCCGACCAGCCTGGCGAGGTGACCGGCATTGAGGCGCTGGAGAAGATAGGGACGCATATTGGTGGGTGAGCAAAACGACGTGCAAAGACAGGCATCCGCGCGAGCGGAGCGAGCGAGGAAAGGCGACGACGAAAAAGGTGGTCCGACGGCGTTTTGACCCTGCCAGTCGCAGGTCCCGGTAATGGACGACGAACTGCAGGACCGAATCACGGAGGCGGCGGAGACAAATGCCCTTCTCAACGCGGTCAAACACGACAGCGAGGCACAGGTCGGGGCGATCATGGGGCCACTCATGGGCGAGAACCCGGAGTTCCGCGAATACGGCGACGAGATACCGGGGGTCATCGCCCCGGTCGTCGAGCGGGTCAATGGAATGGACACCGAAGAGCGCCGCGAGCGGCTGGCCGAACTCGCACCGGACAAACTCGAAGAGCTGGAAAGTGAGGACGAGGGCGAGGACCACCCGCTGCCGGACCTGCCCAATACCGACGAATACGACACTGTCCGGATGCGGGTCGCACCAAATCCCAACGGCCCGTGGCACATCGGCCACGCGCGGATGGCCGCCGTCGTCGGGACGTACAAGCAGCGCTATGACGGCGAGTTCATCTGCCGCTTCGACGACACTGATCCCGAAACGAAGCGGCCGGATCTGGATGCCTACGACGCGATTCTGGATGCCATCGACTATCTCGGCTTCGAGCCTGACGACGTGGTGAACGCCAGCGACAGGGTCGAGACGTACTACGAGTACGCCCGCGAACTGATCGAGGAAGGTGGAGCCTACACCTGCTCGTGTCCGCAGGGCGAGTTCTCGGACCTGAAGAACAACGGCGAGGCCTGTCCGCACCGCGAAAAGGACGCAGAGACGACGCTTTCGGAGTTCGAGGCGATGGTCGATGGTGAATACGAGAGCGGTGAGTTGGTGCTGCGGGTCCGGACTGACATCACCCACAAGAACCCTGCGTTGCGGGACTTCGTCGCTTTCCGGATGGTCGACACGCCCCACCCGCGGGAGGCGGCTGAGGACTACCGCTGCTGGCCGATGCTGGACTTCCAGAGCGGGCTGGACGACCACCTGCTGGGCGTCACGCACATCATCCGCGGGATCGACCTGCAGGACTCTGCGAAGCGCCAGCAGTTCGTCTACGACTACTTCGGCTGGGAGTATCCCGAGGTCATCCACTGGGGGCACGTTCAGGTCGACGCCTACGACGTGCCACTCTCGACTTCCAGCATCGCCGAACTGATCTCGGATGGCGATCTCGCGGGCTGGGACGATCCACGTGCGCCGACCGTCGCCAGCCTCGAACGCCGCGGCATCCGTGGCGAGGCTGTTGTCGACGCGATGATCCAGCTCGGCACCTCCACGTCGAACGTTGACCTCGCGATGTCGTCGATCTACTCGAACAATCGCGATCTGATCGATGACGATGCGGACCGGGCGTTCTTCGTCCGTGATAGTGATGACCACGGCGGCCTCGTCGAACGGCAGGTTGTCGGCGGACCGGATGCCGGCGAACCGCCCCTCCATCCGGACCACGAGGACCGTGGCCGTCGCGAAATTTCGGTCACTGATGGCGTTGCCGTCGAGAGTGACGACCTGCCGGCTCACGGCGAGCGGGTCTGGCTCAAGGGGTACGGCTGTGTCCGTCACACCCGCGACGCCTTTGAGTACACCGGCGATGACATCGATGCCGTGCGCGAAGGAGGCGTTGACGTGATTCACTGGGCTCCGGCCGACGGGCCACGACTCCGCCTGCGAACGATGGACGGCGACGTGTCTGGCGTCGCCGAACCCGGATTACTCGACTACGACGCCGACGACGTAGTCCAGTTCGAGCGAATCGGCTTCGCCCGACTCGACGAGGTTGCGGACGACTCTGACGCAGAATCCGTCGCGTATTTCGCGCATCCCTGATTGGGG
>JBDGPY010000012.1:0-10448 GCA_042219425.1 Haloarcula sp.
TCGGTCGTTTGTAGCGTAGATTTTTCGAACCCCCTCCCCAGAGCGCGCGAGGAGAGGGGGTGACGTAAAAGGTACTATCTACATGTCGGGCCAGGCCTTGGCGGCTCGACTGACGCCGGTCACGTCGTTGATCCAGCGGGCGGCAATCGCTTTCTTCAGCAGTTTCGCGGGCGTGCCGCCGAACGTCTCGATTGGGACGTTCATCACGTTGTGAGCGACGGCTTTCTCGCCAACGGAGACGACGGTTCCCTTGTCCTTGTGGGTCCACGTTTTGAGTGGCTGGCCACGAACGGCGCGAGCGAGGTTCTCGCCAGCGACTTCCGCGGCTTGCCAGGCGGCCTGCGCCGTTGGCGGCGCGGGCTGGTCGCCCGGCTGGTCGATGAGCGCGGAGTCACCGATAGCAAAGACATGCTCGTCGTCAGTCCGGAAGTTGCCTTCTGCGTGGACGCGATGGTTGCGCTCGTCCTTTTCAAGATCGATGTCCTGCATGCAGTTCCGTCCGGTGATGCCACCTGTCCACACCAGCACGTCGTAGTCCAGTTCGCCATCGTCGCCGATGTACACCGTTTCCTCGTCGACTTCACCGATGAACTCTCCACACTTGATGTTCACGCCGGTAGCTTCCAGCCGTTTGCGAAGCGCGCCCTGCAGTTCTGGGTCGCTGTTTGGCAGCACTTCGTCGAGGCCTTCGACCAGATGGATGTCGATTGGGGCGTTGTGTTCATCGCGGAACTCAGCGACTTCGCCAGCGGTCTGGATGCCGGAGAGGCCAGCACCGCCGATGACGACCTGCGCCGGTTCGTTCGTGGTGGCTTCGCGTGCGGCCTGCTGAACCGCGTCGTGAATCTCCAGGGCGTCGTCGAGGCACTTGAGCGTCAGCGCATGCTCTTCGAGCCCCTCAATGCCGAAGAAGGCCGTCTGTGATCCCAGTCCGACGAGCAGGTAGTCATAGTCGACCGCGTTGGAATCCGAGAGTTCCACTTCCTGTGCCTCGGTATCGATGCTGACGACTTCATCCTGAATAAACGAGGTCGAGGGCTGTTTGATCTCGTGAACGGGAATAGCGATCTTCTCTTGGACGCTCGGGTCCCGGATGCAACGATGGGACTCGTGCAAGACCAGATGGTAATCCGTGTCAGAAATCCAGGTAACATCCGCCTCGCCGTTTAGCTCCGTTTCGAGACTTTTGATTGCACCCGCACCCGCATACCCCGAGCCGAGTACGACCACGTTCTCTGTCATACAGGTGACTCCGGAACCGACCGATACAAACCCTTTGAAATCACTCTCGGCAGAGAAAAATTGTACCAGTATAATTGTGTTGCTTACGGTAAGCCTCCGTCTTGGCGGCTACAGGAGACGGGCAAAAGTCTAGAACGCCTGCAACTAGTGTTCCGGCTCGCCAGCCGGCGCACGCATATCGTCAATAGCGAGGATGAGCTTGTTGTTCGTGTCGTCTTTGCCTTCGAGAGTTCCGATAATCTGGAGCTTTGACAGCGGTGTCGGACCGACGGTCACCGAGTCGCCCTCGTGGAACTCGGACAGGGTTCCCTGAAGCTGGATCTCGGCACGACACTTCTCAGGGTGGTGGACGCTTGTCAGGTCGATTTCCTCGACGTTCGAGTGTTCGACGAGGTCGCCGTTGTGACGCAGCGGGACCTCTGCCGCCTGATCCATGTCCTGAATCTGGAGGGCATCGTACGCGTTGGCAGTGGGTTTGTATCCTCCTTTCGGGCCAGGGACACCTTCGACCAGTTGCAGGGCCTTGAGGCTTTGCATCTGGTTGCGAATGGTCCCGGGGTTACGGTCGACCTTTTCGGCGATATCTTCACCTTTGACAGCGCTCTCGCTCTCCCGATAGAGATTTACCAGCTCTTGAAGAATGTTCTTTTGACTGGGTGTCAGTTCGATAGATGACATAATTTGCCGTTCGGTTTAGCCGTCCTTAAATGCGACGGTAAACCATCCGGTACACATACATATTCGAAGAAAACGATACTCCTTTATTCCGAGGTGTTAATGACACGTATATGGAAGGTAAACGTATACTGGTGACCGGTGGCGGGGGATTCATCGGTGCAAATCTCGCTAATTCACTTGCTGTAGATAACGACGTCATCGCACTTGACAACGGATATCTGGGAACGCCCGAGAACGTTACTGAAGACGTGGAATACGTCGAACAGAGCGTCCTCGAAGACGATCTGCCGACCGACGTGGACGTGGTGTTTCACCTTGCGGCGCTGTCCTCGTACGCGATGCACGAGGACAACCCGACACATGGCGCTCGGGTGAACATCGAGGGGTTCGTCAACACAGTCGAGCAGGCGCGCGACGATGGCTGTGACACCATCGTTTACGCCTCAACCTCGTCTATCTACGGAAGCCGGACCGAACCGTCGCCGGTGGACATGGATGTGACAGTCAACACCGGCTACGAGGCGTCCAAGATGGCTCGGGAGACGTATGCTGAGTACTTCCAGAACCACTACGACCTCACACTGGCCGGGATGCGCTTCTTCTCGGTGTATCAGGGCTACGGCGGCGCGGAGGAACACAAGGGCGAGTACGCCAACGTCATCGCACAGTTCGCCGACGACTTGGCGAACGGCGATGCACCGAAACTGTACGGAGACGGCGAGCAGACACGTGACTTCACCCATGTCGATGACATCGTCCGTGGGCTGGTTCAGGCCGCCGAGCACGAACTGAACGGGGTCTACAACCTCGGTACCGGTGATGCCTACGATTTCAACACTGTTGTCGAGATGCTTAACGAGGAGCTCGGGACTGACATTGAGCCGGAGTACGTCGAGAACCCGATTCCGGACGATGTGTACGTCCACGACACCTGTGCGGATTCCTCGAAGATGCACGAGGCGACTGACTGGGAGCCACAGATTAGTTTCGAAGAGGGTATCGAGCTGGTCTGTGCACCGTATACGTAGAGAGCCGCTTGCTCGTGGATCCGTGTGGTCCCAGCGCTGGGTCTTTATTTATCGCCCGTCGAAGCGACGATATGGAGCGACAGGTTCGCGTTCTCGGTGTCCCAATGGATCTTGGGGCCGACCGGCGAGGTGTCGACATGGGACCGTCGGCCATTCGCTACGGTGGCCTCGCCGAGCAACTGGCGAGTGCCGGTATCGACTGCGTTGACCGGGGTGACATCCCTGTTCCCCGGCCGGAGGAGCGCGACCCCGACGCCGGTGGCCTCGCGAACGGGCGTGCGAAGTTCTTCAGGGAGACCAAAGAGGTCTGCGAAGGCGTGACGACCGCAGTCGACGCGACCGTCAACGAGGGGCGGGTTCCGCTCGTCTTGGGCGGCGACCACTCTATCGGTATCGGAACTATCGCCGGCGCAGTCCGCGACGACGAGGAGGCGGGCGTCATCTGGTTCGACGCCCACGGCGATTTCAACACGCCGGAGACGACGCCCAGTGGCAACATCCACGGGATGTCGCTGGCGGCCGTCCTCGGCCGCGGCGTGTTCGCCGACCACGAGTGGGCCCATACCCCCGAAGTGAGCGAGGAGAACGTGGTCCTCGTTGGCCTCCGTGATGTCGACGACGAGGAGCGCCGCCTGATCGCGGACAGCGACGTGACTGCGTTCACGATGTCTGATATCGACACGCGGGGTGCACCGGAGGTCGTCGCCGAGGCGCTGGATATCGCGACCGACGGAACCGACGGGATACACGTCTCGCTGGATCTCGACTGGCTTGACCCAACGGAAGCACCGGGCGTCGGAACGCCGGTTCGGGGCGGCGTCTCCTACCGCGAAGCCCACATCGCAATGGAATACGTTGCCGAACACCGCGACCAACTCCGGTCGATGGAACTCGTCGAAGTGAATCCGATTCTCGATGAACACAACCGCACCGCGGAACTGGCCTGCGAACTCGTCGCCAGTGCATTCGGCAAACGCGTTCTTTGAGTAGCGTTATCTCGCCTCTAACTGACGGACAGTCGCAAACCGCGCGACCGGAGAGCGTTACTCTTCGGTGACAGCGGGAACCACAGTCACACTCGCCACGCGGTCGACGTCTTCCAGTCCCATGATCGTCACGCCCTTCGTGTTCCGACCGACCTGGGACACGTCACCGGCGCGGATACGCATTATCTGGCCCGCCTCGGACATGATGACCAGATGGTCGTCCTCGGTGACCCCTTTGGCGGTACAGACGCGGCCATTGCGGTCGTCGGTCTTGATATCGATAAGCCCCTTGCCGTAGCGGGACTGGCGACTGTACTCGTCGAGTTGCGTCCGCTTGCCAAAGCCGTGTTCCGTGACCGTCAGCAGCGAGCGGCCCGCCTCGCCGTCGGTGGCGACCATCGCCGCGACCTTGTCGTCTCCCTGCAGCTTGATACCGTTGACACCGCGTGCGGAGCGGCCCATCTCACTGACTTCGCCCTCGCCAAAGCGGATAGTCATCCCCTCCTCGGTTGCGATGACGAGGTCACCGGTCCCGTCAGTTACGTCCACGTCGATCAACGCGTCGCCGTCTTCCAGTTTGGCGGCGATGATACCGGTCGAGAGGATGTTCTCGAACTCGGAGCAGCAGGTCCGCTTGACGTAGCCGTTCCGGGTCACCATCGTGATGCACTCGTCGTCCTCAAACTCGTCGGTCGAGACGACTGCGGTCAGTTCCTCGCCGTCGTCGAGGTCGATGAGGTTGATTGCGGACTTGCCCCGAGCTGTCCGGGACATCTCCGGAATCTCGTAGGTCTTGAGCCGATAGACCTGCCCCTGATTGGTGAAACAGAGCAGGTAGTCGTGACTGTTGGCCCGGAACACCTTCGAGACGCGGTCGTCGTCCTTGGGGTCTGCGCCGATGATTCCCTTGCCGCCGCGGTTCTGGGGATCGAAGTTGCCGACCGGCATCCGCTTGATGTAGTCGTCTTCTGTGATGACGACGACGCAGTCTTCCTCGGGGATGAGGTCCTCGTGGGTGACCTGCCCCTCGTCCTCGATGATGCTGGTGCGGCGGTCGTCATCGTACTCCGCCTTGATTTCTTGCAGTTCGTCGGCGATGACGTTGTCGAGCTTCTCGCGACTGTTGAGGACAGATTCTAGGTAGTCGATTGTGTTCTGGACTTCCTCGTACTCCTCCTTGATTTCGGCCGCTTCCATCGAGGTGAGCGAGCCGAGTTGCATCCGGACGATGTGTGCGGCCTGCTCCTCGGAGAACTCGAACGAGTTCTGGAGGCCAGCCCGTGCTGCGTCGCGGTCCTCGCTGTTGCGGATGAGTTCGACCACGTCCTCGGCGTTTTTGAGGGCCTTCAATCGGCCTTCGAGAATGTGTGCGCGGTCTTCAGCCTCGGCGAGATCGTACTCTGAACGGCGACGAACGACCTCGCGGCGGTGGTCGACGTAGTGCTGGAGGCTCTCCTTCAGCGAGAGGACCTTCGGCTGGCCGTCGACCAGCGAGAGGTTGATCACGCCGAAGGTGGATTCGAGGTGGTGATCGAGCAGGCGGTTCTCGACCACGTCGACGTTCGCCCCGCGCTTGAGTTCGACCACGATGCGAACGCCGTCGCGGTCGGACTCGTCGCGCAGGTCGGAGATACCCTCGATTTTCCCCTCGTTCACGTCGTCTGCGATGCGCTCGACGACACGGGCCTTGTTCTCCTGATAGGGGAGTTCGCTGATGACGATACGCCCCTTCTCAGGGTCGACATCGTACTCAGCACGGACCCGCAGGCGACCACGGCCAGTCGTATACGCCGAGTAGATGGCGTCACGGCCGACGATGTTGCCGCCAGTCGGGAAGTCCGGTCCCTTGACGTGTTCCATCAGGTCCTCGACGGTGCAATCGGGGTTCTTCAGCAGGTGGGTCGTCGCGTCGACCAGTTCACCGAGGTTGTGCGGCGGGATGTTCGTCGACATCCCGACGGCGATGCCCGAAGAGCCGTTCAGCAGGAGGTTCGGAACCTTCGCCGGCAGTACGTCGGGTTCCTGCAGGCGGTCGTCGTAGTTACTGGAGAAGTCGACGGTGTCCTTCTCGATGTCTTCCAGTAGTTCTTCGGCGAGGGGTGCCATCCGGGCTTCCGTGTACCGCATGGCGGCCGCCGGGTCGCCGTCCATCGAGCCGAAGTTCCCCTGGCCGTCGACCAGCGGATACCGCATCGAGAAGTCCTGTGCCATCCGGACGAGCGTGTCGTAGATGGCCGAGTCGCCGTGTGGGTGGTAGTCACCCATCGTTTCTCCGATAATCGAGGATGACTTCCGGTGGGCGGAGTTCGAGGAGACGCCCATCTCGTGCATCGCGTACAGGATGCGGCGGTGGACGGGCTTGAGGCCGTCTCGGACATCCGGGAGCGCCCGACCCGCGATGACCGACATCGCGTAGTCGATGTAGGACTGCTCCATCTCGTCCTCGATGCGGACGTGTTTGATTTCCTCTGCCGTCGCGTTGGCGTTATCTGGTATGTCGGAACTCATATGTCGACCCACTCCGCTTCAGGCGAGTGTTCCTTGATGAACTCCTTGCGCGGTTCGACAGCGTCACCCATCAGGACGTTGAACATCTTGTCCGCGGCCGCGGCATCCTCGATGTTGATCTGCTTGAGAATCCGGTTTTCGGGGTCCATCGTCGTCTCCCACAGTTGTCCGGGGTTCATCTCTCCCAGCCCCTTGAACCGCTGGACCTGGGTCGGGTTCCCGTCGCACTTCTCCTCGATGATACGATCGCGCTCCGCCTCTGTCATCGCATCGTAGGTGTTCCCGCGGTAGCGAACCCGGTAGAGCGGCGGTTGGGAGGCGTAGACGTAGCCGGCTTCCAGCAGCGGCTTCATATGGCGGTAGAACAGCGTCAGCAGGAGCGTTCGGATGTGCGCTCCGTCGACGTCTGCGTCGGTCATCAGAATGATCTTTTCGTAGCGAAGGTCATCGGTGTTGAACTCGTCGCCGATGCCGGTCCCCAGTGCGGTGATGAGGTTCCGGATCTCGTTGTTTTCGAGAATCCTGTCGAGTCGGTGTTTCTCGACGTTCAGAATCTTCCCCTTGATAGGAAGGATGGCCTGGAACTCCGGATTCCGGCCCTGCTTGGCGCTGCCGCCGGCCGAATCGCCCTCGACGACGAACAGTTCGGCTTCCTCGGGGTCGCGCGTCTGACAGTCAGCGAGCTTTCCGGGCAGCGCCGTCGAATCCAGCGCCGACTTTCGGCGCGTGAGTTCTTCGGCCTTCTGTGCGGCCTTTCGTGCCTTCGCGGCCTCGACGGCTTTCCCGACAATGGCCTCTGCCGTGTCAGGGTTTTCCTCGAAGAACGTCGCCAGCCCGTCGTGCATGGCAGACTCGACGATGCCCCGGACCTCGCTGTTGCCGAGTTTGGTCTTGGTCTGGCCCTCGAACTGCGGATCGGGATGCTTGACAGAAATGACGGCCGTCAGCCCTTCGCGGATGTCGTCGCCTTTGAGCGTGTTGTCCAGATCTTTCAGCAGGTTGTTGTCGGACGCGTAATCGTTGACGATCCGTGTGAGCGATGTCTTGAACCCGGTGAGGTGGGTTCCGCCCTCGCGTGTGTTGATGTTGTTTGCGAAAGCGTGAATCGATCCCTGAAGGTCATCAGTGCCTTGCATGGCGATTTCGACCTGGACCGTTCCCTCCGCGATATCGTCTTCATCCTCGAAGTAAATGACGTCGCGGTGGAGCGGGTCCTTCGTCTCGTTCAGGTACTCGACGAACTCGCGGATTCCGCCGTCGTAGGCAAAGGTTTCTGCTTCGCCATTGCGGTCGTCAGCGATGGTGATGGCGACACCGGAGTTAAGGAAGGCCAGTTCCCGGAGTCGGGAAGACAGTGTCGAGAACTTGAAATCACCCGTCTCGAAGATGTCGTCGTCGGGCCAGAACCGGACTGTCGTCCCCGTTTCCTCGTTGGGTTCGAGGTCACGAACCTTCTTGAGATCGTACTCCGGTTTCCCGTGGTCGAAACGCTGTTTCCAGAGCGCACCGTCGCGCTTGACTTCGACTTCGAGCCACTTCGAGAGGGCGTTGACCACGCTCACACCGACCCCGTGAAGCCCCCCAGAGACCTGGTAGGATTTGTTGTCGAACTTCCCCCCGGCGTGGAGAATCGTCATCACAACCTCGACAGCCGGGCGGCCGTGTTCTTCGTGCGTGTCGACAGGAATCCCCCGCCCGTCGTCGCTGACAGAGACAGAACCGTCGTCGTGGATCGTTACGTCAATGTTGTCACAGTATCCGGCGAGCGCCTCGTCGATCGCGTTGTCGACCACCTCGTAAACGAGATGATGGAGGCCGCGAGCGTCCGTCGACCCAATATACATCGCAGGTCGTTTCTGGACGGCTTCCAGGCCTTCGAGGGTCTGGATCGACTTTGCGCCGTACTCATCAGACTCTCCTGACATAGGAACTTACCCGTCCTAATGGAGGGGGACGTATAAAGCTCCCGCACGCGCGCGAGAGCACGGTTTTCGGGACAGCGACCACTTTCACTCCGGTGCCGATTACCTTTTAACCCCAACGCGGATACGTACCGCACGACAATGACCTCGTATCAGTCGCGACTCGGCGATGACGAGGGGATCGCCGAAGAGCTGGCCGAATCTCAGCGGGCCATCTCCATCGCCGAGTTCTTCGAGAAGAACAAGCACATGCTGGGCTTTGACTCGGAGGCCCGGGCACTCGTCACAGCTGTCAAGGAGGCTGTCGACAACGCGCTCGACGCCTGCGAGGAGGCCGGTATTCTCCCCGATATCTACGTCGAAATCCAGGAGTCCGGTGACTACTACAAGCTGGTCGTCGAGGACAACGGGCCCGGTATCACCAAAGAACAGGCACCGAAAATCTTCGGGAAGCTTCTCTATGGATCCCGGTTTCACGCTAGAGAGCAGAACCGTGGACAGCAAGGGATCGGGATCTCTGCGGCAGTTCTTTACTCGCAGTTGACCTCCGGCAAGCCGGCGAAGATCACGTCCCGGCCGAAAGGACAGGACGACGCGCAGTACTTCGAACTGATCGTCGACACGGACACCAACGAACCCGAAATCAGCGTCGACGAGACGACGACGTGGGAGCGCCCCCACGGGACGCGCATCGAACTGGAAATGGAGGCGAACATGCGGGCCCGGTCGTCGCTACGGGACTACATTCAGGACACCGCCGTCGTCAACCCGCATGCTCGCATCGAATTCGACGAGCCGGGGCTGGAGGAATCACTGAAGTTCGATCGGGCAGAGCGTGCGGAACTCCCTGACGAGACAGCGGAGATTCGCCCCCATCCACACGGTGTCGAACTGGGGACGCTCCTGAAAATGCTCGAAGCCACAGACTCGTACTCCGTCTCCGGGTTCATGCAGGAGGAGTTCACCCGCGTCGGCGGGAAGACCGCTGACAGCGTTATCGCGAACTTCAACGACCGACACTACGGTCGCGGTATGGCCTGGCAGCCGCCGAAGGTCAACGAGGACGCCGACGTTGAAGCCGCCGTCGAAGACGCTGTCGCCAACAAGGGCGCAGAGGTGACTGCCGACTTTGCTGCCGCTGTCTCCGAGGCCATCCACGACTGTGACCGGGTGGCACACCACAACATCGAGGCCATCGTTGATGGGGCGGCCGAGGAAGCGGAGGCTGACGGCGACACGACCTTCGGGGCGACAGTTCGAGAGAACGCCGTTTCGGCCGCTTGGGATGCCGTCACAGCCGAACTGACAAGCGACCTCTACAGCCGCGTCGACGATGCCACGACGAAACGGAAAGACGACGCCGCGATTGAGGGGATGGCGAGTCGACTTGCCGACAAATTCGCCGATGAGGGCCGCCACCGCCTGACACGGGATGAGTTCCGGGGGTACGTCGACCGCGCGGCCGACATGACCGAGGAGCAGGACGACGCGACCTTCGGCGAGACGGCCCGCGAAAACGTCCTGAAGGCGCTCTGGACGGCTGCCGAAGGTGTCCCGGCGGAGCCACCGAAGGTCTCTGACATCGCCGACGACCGCGATACGGCCAGCGAACTGCTGTCGGCCATGCGCGAGACCGATATCATTTCGCCGCCGACGGACTGTCTCGCGCCCATCAGTGCAGAACTCGTCGAGGAGGGGCTTCGCAAGGAGTTCGACGCCGACTTCTACGCCGCGTCGACGCGCGATGCGGCAGTCCACGGCGGAGACCCATTCATCGTCGAGGCCGGTATCGCCTATGGCGGCGAGCTGGAATCCGAGGGGACGGTCGACGTGATGCGCTTTGCGAACCGCGTGCCGCTGGTCTACCAGCGCGGGGCCTGTGCGACCACAGACGTGGTGAAGTCCATCCGCTGGCGCAACTACAACCTTGACCAGCCCGGTGGGTCCGGCATCCCGAAGGGGCCGGCCGTCATCATGGTCCACGTCGCCTCGACGAACGTCCCCTTCACCAGCGAGTCCAAGGACGCCATCGCGAACGTCCCCGAGATGGAAGACGAGATCGAACTCGCCATCCGGGAGGCCGC